>NZ_JBIARC010000001.1:0-464220 GCF_042889625.1 Streptomyces sp. NPDC002573
GCCCCCCCGCCCCCCCCCGCCCCCCGCCCCCCGCGCCGCCCCCCCCCCCCCCCCCCCCCCCCCCCCCCCCCCCCCCCCCCCCCCCCCCCCCCCCCCCCCCCCCCCCCCCCCCCCCCCCCCCCTGCACCGGGACTTCATCCTTGACGATCACGTGCAGACAGATCGTTGGCTTCACGGGTACCGTCCAACTCCACGACAGCAAATGACCGATGAGTGATGGCACGCAGTCACTTGAGGTCACACAAAGAAGCCGGACCGAAGCCGCCGTATTTCTCGCTCTGAAGAACCGGCCGCGGCAGCGGACCTATCAGCAGAAGAGCTAGCCGAAGAACCACCCAATGACCTGATGAGCACGCCGGGTTCGCGGGGTCGCTTCCGCGAGGCACCCTCCTGGTTACGTGCATTCGAGTGGTCTGCTGTCCCCAAGCGCCTGCCGAACGGTGGCGTCGTCGAGGTGTCCTCGTAACGTCGGGGGAAATAAGGGTGTTTCGGACTCGGGTACCTCCGGCACCGGCATATTCTTTTCGGTGTCAGCCACTTGAGATCGTCCGCACCCGCGTGTCCTCACCACTCCGACGAGATGTGACCAAGTGAAACGTAGGAAATTGTGGGCAGGGTTCGCCGGACTGGCGGCCGTATTCACCGGGGTGACCACCTGGGCGATTGCATCCCGGTCGGCGGAGCCCCCTTCGGATTCCAAGTCGTCGTCAGCGATGCGGCCGAACGAAGACCCCGATGTGCTTCTGCAGACGGCCCTGGTGGAGATCCAACAGTTCCACGACTCACAGGGGGCCTCCCGTACCTACAGGCACATTCTGAAGCTGGACCCTCACAACAAGGTCGCCTGGTACAACCTGGGGGTCATCGCGCAGCAGGACGACAGGAAGTCCGATGCCCGTGAGGCCTACGAAAAGGCTCTCAAGATCGACCCACAGTACGAGTCGGCTCTCTTCAACGAGGCGATTCTGCTGAGGCCGAGCGAGCCCGACCGGGCCATGGGACTGCTGAAGCGTGTCATCGCCGTTGACCCGAAAGCGGGCACCGCCCATCTGAATCTCGGACACATCCTGGCGGACAAGCACCAGGTCGATGGTGCGAAGGAGGAGTTCCGCCGTGCCGTCGAGATCGATCCCTCGCTGCGTTCCTCAGTACCGGACCGCTTCCAGGGTTCCATCAGCCCCTCCTCGGCATCGGACCAAGCAGGGAGCACGAGATGACGTCGCCTGCGACACCGAGATGCTCCATGTTCACCCCGAGCCACCAGCCTCGCTTTCTCGATGAGTGCCTGGCGTCCCTGCAGGCGCAGACCTGTTCGGACTGGGAGTGGATCGTCCTGCTCAACATCGCGATGAAGGAGGGCGCTGCGAGGTGCGGAGGACCGTTGCTGGTGTAGGCCCCAGGAGGCGCCGTGCAGGACCGCCGCGAGGTCCCGCACGGCGCCTCCTGCGTGCGCCGGGTCGCCGCGTGCTCGTCCGTCTCACCGACCCCGGCCGAAGCGCGCGCCGCTCACGTCGGCCCCGCACCACCACCGCATCCGCGGCGCCCAGGCCTGCCGCATGCCCGCCCCGCCTCCGCAGGAGCACGCCACGTGACCACGCTCATCAGCGCCCCCGAGTCCCAGAAAGCCGGCGGGAAGGAGGTGTGCGCGTCGGACGTTGCGAAGGCGCCCGGCCGGATGCGTCGTGTCCTCGCCCACGAGTGGACCCTTGCGGCCACCGGCAGCGTGCTGCTGGCGGTCCTGCTGACCTGGCCGACCGCCCGGTACCTCACCACCACGATCCCGCAGGACGTCTATGACCCGCTGCTGCAGGCGTGGCAGCTCGCATGGGGAGGCCACGCTCTCACCACCGACCCGGCCGCCGTCTGGGACACCAACGCGTTCTTCCCCGAGCGGCTGAGCCTGGCGTACTCGGACAGCCTCCTCGGCTACGCCCCCTTGGGGATGGTCGGCTCCGGCGCGACAGCCGCCGTGGCCCGCTACAACCTGCTCTACGTCCTCGTGCACGCGCTGGCCTTCTTCGGCGCGTACGCACTGACCCGGCAACTGGGCTCACGCATCCCCGGTGCGCTGGTGGCCGGAACGGCATTCGCCTACGCCCCCTGGCGCCTGGCCCATGGCGGGCACTTGAACATCCTGTCCACCGGCGGGATCGCGCTCGCCCTGGCCATGCTGACGCGGGGGCACGGATTCAGTCTCCGCGACGGCTACCGGGCCGGGCGCGCCAGGCCCGGCTGGATCCTCGCCGGCTGGGCCGTCGCCGCCTGGCAGATCACCCTCGGCTTCGGGCTCGGCATCGCCTTCGGGTATGTCCTCCTGGTCATTGGGGTGATCATGGCGATCGCCCGGCTGCGCGGACACCGGCCGGACGCGCCGCGCCGGGTGCTGATCGGCGACCTGGCGGGCGGCGCACTGTTCACCGTGACCACCGCGCTGATGGCCCGGCCGTACCTGCACCTGGCGGAGATCTACCCGACCGCGCGGCGCACCGTGACCGACCTCGCCTTCTATTCGCCCCCGCTCCGCGGCATGCTGACCGCCCCGGCCGAGTCCTGGCTCTGGGGCCACTCCCACCAGGAGGTCCGGGCCACGCTGGCCGCCCCGGCGGAGATGACGTTGCTGCCGGGCTTCTTCCTCATCGGTGCGGCGGTGGTGGGCCTGGGCCTGTCCGTCTGGCGCCCGCGCACCCGGCTGTGGCTGGCCGGAGCGACCGTGCTCGCCGGATACCTGGCGCTGGGTACCCAGGCCTGGGGCCAGGGGGAGTACGGCTATGTGTTCCTCTTCCGGCACCTGCCCGGACTGGACGCGATCCGCACCCCCGGCCGACTGGTGGTCTGGGTGACCCTGCTGCTGGCCGTCCAGGCCGCTGGTGCGGTCAGTGCCTTCTGCGACCGGATGGACGCGGTCGCCAGGAGGGAGCGCGGCAGCGGACGGAACATCCTCGTACGACTGGCCATGCTCGCCCCGGCGTTGCTCGTCGCCGTCGAATGCTTCAACGTCACCCCGCACCCCCGCGTGCCGACCGCCCCGGCCGCCCTGCTCGGTGCCCGAGGGCCGGTGCTGGTACTGCCCAGTGACCTGATGACCGACCCTGCGGTCATGCTGTGGTCGACGAACGGCTTCCCGCAGATCGCCAACGGCAGCAGCGGTTACTCCCCCGCGAGCCAGGAGCAGACCCGGGCCGTCACCGCGGGGTTCCCCGGTGCGGAAAGCATCGCCTACTTGCGCACGATCGGAGTGAGGACCGTGGTCGTGTTGCGTGACCGCATTCCCGGCACCCGGTGGCAGTACGCACTCGGCGAGCCGGGGGCCGGGTCCGGCGTCAGTCGGCGGGACGTCGGCCCGGCCACGGTCTTCACCTGGTGAGTTCCCCGGGCCGCGCCGCGGTGGCCAGCGCGGCGAGGGCAGGGGTCTTCAGGGCCGCGACGAGCTGGTCGTCCCACTGTGGGAGGGGCACAAGACCGGCCCGCGACCAGTTGTCGTGCCCGAGTACACCGAACGCCGGGCGGGCGGCAGGACGCGGGAACCTCTCCGAGCCGACCGGGCGGATCCGCTCGGGATCGAGGCCGCTGAGACGGAAGGTCTCACGGGCCAGGCCGCACCACGTGGTGCGGCCGGCTGCCGTGCCGTGGTAGATGCCCGCGGGTGCCCGCCCGGCCAGCGCGGCACGGCCGAGGGCCCGCAGTTGCCCTGCGAGCGCCCGGGACCAGGTCGGCTGGCCGTGCTGGTCGGCCACGACGTCCAAGGTCTCGCGCCGCGAGGCGAGTTGCAGCATGGTGCCCACGAAGCTGGGGCCGTGCTCGCCGTAGAGCCAGGCGGTGCGCACGATGTAACCGGTGCGCGGCAGTAGCTCGACGACCGCCCGCTCCCCTGCCAGCTTGCTCCGCCCGTACGCGTTGACCGGACCTGTCGGAGCATCTTCGGGATACGGCCGACGGGCGTCACCCGGGAACACGTAGTCGGTGGAGACATGAAGCAGGATCGCGCCGCTGTCCGCGCAGGCACGCGAGAGGTGGCGGACTCCGTGGCCGTTCACGGCTGTGGCCGCCGCCTCGGAGCGCTCGGCGCCGTCGACGTCCGTCCAGGCGGCGCAATTGACGACCACCTGGTGCCCGTCGACGGCCGCGCCCACGGCGGTCGGGTCGGTGATGTCGAGCTGATCACGAGTCAGTCCCGTCACCCGCGCGTCCGGATCACCGGCCAGCTCTGCCAGCACGTCCTGGCCGAGGAGCCCGCGTGCGCCGGTCACCAGCCAACTCGTGGTCATCGCAACTCGGCCCTCTTCTTGAGCGGCTCCCACCAGGAGCGGTGGGTGCGGTACCAGTCGACCGTGGCGGCCAGGCCCTCCGTGAAGGGCACCTGTGGTGTGTAGCCGAGCTGTTCGCGGATCTTGCTGTCGTCCAGCGAGTAGCGCAGGTCGTGACCCTTTCGGTCGGGCACGTGTTCGACGCGATCCCAGTCCGCCCCGGCCGCGTCCAGCAGCAGGCCGGTGAGTTTGTGGTTGCTCAGCTCGGTCCCGCCACCGATGTGGTAGACCTCCCCTGCCCTGCCGCCGTGCAGGACCAGCTCGATACCCCGGCAGTGGTCGGAGACGTGCAGCCAGTCGCGGATGTTGCGGCCGTCCCCGTACAGGGGAACCGTCCTTCCGTCGAGCAGGTTGGTGATGAAGAGCGGGATGACCTTCTCGGGGAACTGGTACGGCCCGTAGTTGTTGGAGCACCGGGTGACCACGACGTCCAGGCCGTGGGTGCGGTGGTAGGCGAGCGCCAGCAGATCGGAGCCGGCCTTCGACGCCGAGTACGGGGAGTTCGGCGAGAGCGGCCACCCCTCGGTCCATGAGCCTTCGCCGATCGAGCCGTACACCTCGTCGGTGGACACGTGGACGAAGCGGCCGACGCCGTGTCGATGGGCCGCGTCCAGAAGTACCTGCGTGCCCATCACATTGGTGCGGACGAACGGCTCGGCTCCGTCGATCGACCGGTCCACGTGCGACTCGGCGGCGAAGTGCACCACCGCGTCCTGGCCCGCCATCACCTGGTCGACCACGTCCGGGTCACAGATGTCGCCCTGGACGAATGTGTGGTCCGGATACTCCGCCACCGGGGCCAGATTGGCCTCGACCCCCGAGTAGGTGAGTTTGTCGAGGACGGTGATCCGCGCTGACGGATCCGAGCTCAGCCGTCGGCGGACGTACTCCGAGCCGATGAATCCGGCGCCGCCGGTCACGAGGATGCGCATGGTTCTCCAATTTCCTGCTGCCGGGGTTCAGCACCGGGGCTTTGCCTTCCGGCCCCGGGTTCGCGGGTGCCTGGACATGCGGACGGTGCCCGCAAGGCCGAAGCCTCGGGGGCACCGTCGCTTGTTCTCAGGTGGAGCGGGCGGCCCGCACATCACCGCCGCTCGCGTGGGAGTCAGGTCTTGGCGCAGACCACGTAGGCAGTGATCGTGGCGCTGCCAACAGGCGTGCCCACGGTGGCCGGGGTTCCAGCCTGCCACCCGTGGGGGATGACTCCATCGGGGCTGAAGGGGAGGGGCCTGTTGATCGAGATCTGGGCGCCCCCGGGCTCGGTCTCGTATCCGCCCCCGGTGGCGACGTCGCCGGTGTCGCAGAAGACTTCCGCGTGGTGCACGTTTTGGTCGACAGTACTGCTCACGACGTACGTGTGGACGCCGGTGCCGCCCTGCGCACCCTGACTACCCTGCGCGCCCTGCGCGCCCTGGGCACCCTGCGCGCCCTGCGCGCCCTGGGCACCCTGCGCGCCCTGCGCGCCCTGCGGGCCCTGGAAGCCCTGGAAGCCCTGGAAACCTTGTGCGCCCTGCGCGCCCTGAGCACCCTGGAAGCCCTGTGCGCCTTGCACGCCCTGGAATCCTCGGGGGCCTCGCGGACCCTGCGGACCCTGCGGACCCTGCGGACCCTGCGGGCCCTGGAAGCCCTGGGCGCCCTGGAAGCCCTGGGCGCCCTGGAAGCCCTGGGGGCCCCGAGGACCTTGGGGGCCCTGCGGACCCTGAGGGCCACGCTTGCACTTCTCGTGCCTGTCGTCCCTATCGCACTTGTCGCCCTTGTCGCCCCGGCCATGGCCACCCCCGCTCATGGCGCCCTTCGGGCCAGGCAGTGCCGCAGCGCTGTCACCGCCCGACCTGTTGATCGCGTCGGCGATGGCCGTCGTGCTCGGGGCCAGGTTGAGCGCTACGGCGAGCGCGCTGGCCGACACCAGGGTGGCGGACCTGACGCGCGAACTTCGCATCGTTCTACGGCTCACAGAGAACCTTCCTCATGGACTTTGAGGGATCGGACCGCAAGTGCGCACATTCGGTGCGCTTTCATCGCATGCGTGTCACGTCACCTTCGGCTACGACAACGCAAGTCTTAACACTCTGCGATTGAATGAAAGCGATTCGGTCCGTGTCATAGGCGAAGATCACCCGAGCGGCCTCCATGCGCTTTCCCCGGCCCCCTTACAGGTGCATTTCAGAGGCGGCCAGGCTTGCGTTCCTACGCAGCAACGAGTTTCTTGACGCGCCGTCATGAAGGCTTGATGTCTCGGATGGGCGGCCCCACTCCCGCCGTCCGGCCGACGGTTCTCTCTCGATGTCCACGAACGCCGAGAAGTCCCGCCGCGCAGGCTGCGCTCCAGCAGAGGCCGGCCATCTCAGTTACTGCTCACCAGACTTCTGCGATACACGGCGCAGTCCTCGAAGGAAGGCAACAGGCCTTCCCGTCCGGCTTCCTGCAGCGTGGGCGCCGTCGCGTCTTTGTCGGAAAGGCACGGCGCGAGATCCTCGGGCCAGGCGATGGCCAACTCGGGGTCGAGCGGGTTGATCCCGAACTCTCGGTGCGGCGCGTATCCCTGCGAACACAGGTAGACGACGGTGGAGTTGTCCTCCAATGCCATGAAGGCGTGGCCCAGCCCTTCCGACAGATAGACGCTGCGATGCGTCCTGTCGTCGAGCTGAACCGCCTCCCACTTTCCGAAGGTTGGGGATCCGGCGCGGATGTCGACCACCACGTCGAGAACGGCGCCGCCGACGCACGTGACGTACTTGGCCTGGCCCGGCGGGACCGACGCGTAGTGGATTCCACGGAGCGTACCGCGGACGGAGCGGGAGCAGTTGGCCTGCTCGAGTCGAAATCCCTGACCGAGGGAATCGTGGAACCTGTCATTTTTGAACCACTCGTGAAACCGTCCCCTGTTGTCGGCGAATACCTTGGGCATATCCACCCAGGCCCCTTCGATGCCAAGTGGCTGCACGCGATCACTCCCTTCCACGAGGCTGATTGTTTTTCCGTTCGCCAAGCATGGTCATTACGCGGGACACCGCTCTTCGACGCCCGGAAAGGCAGCAACAGCCGAACGCAGAATGTCCGTCGCGGAACGGCCCCGCATGATCGACTGCCCGGCTCGGGCTCGTGCTCGACGCTCATGGTCACGACCGACGTAGTAACGGCAGATGTCGGCGATCTCGCAGTACTCACCGAAGACCAGCCCTGGGGCGAACAAGGCTTCCTCTTCGGGGCAGCAGCCGCGCTCGGACACGACGAACCTACTGTTGGCCAGAAGGTAGGACACCCTCACGGCCTCGAACACCTTCGCTCGGTAGAAGTGGATGTTCAGCACGATCTTCGCCCTGGCGATCAGAGCATCGCGGTCCTCTCCGTAGACGCCGAAGCGCGCCACGGCGTTGAGGCCGATCGAGTCGAGTTGCCGGATCACCTCGAGACGACGCTCGTTCAATGAGCCGACGAGCAGCACGTCGATGTCTTCTTCGGGTGACTGCTGAATCACTTCCAGCTCGGGAACGTGACCGATCGGGACGTGATGGACGCTGTCCACACCCATGCGGCGGAGTTCGAGAACATTGCGAGCGCTGTAGTCCCAAACCGTATACCGCCGAAAGAGGTTCAGCAGTTCTTCACCGACCCAGACCGAATCTCCCGAGACCTGCTCAAGATTATACAGAATGGAATCTTCCGGAATATCGAAAGGGGACGACGGAAGCAGGTTGCATCCGAAGACGATGTGCCTGCGTCCGGCGAGTCGGGGTTCATGCGTCAGCACACTGTCATGACCGAGGCGCAGCAGTGCGAGGTGCACCGTCGCGGCGACCTCCCTGAACGCCTGCCAGTGCTGATAGCCGGGAGGGCGGAGGATGGTGACCGCGAATCGCATGACTGTCCCTCCTGTAATCCGATGGAAGTCCTACACAGAAGCGTCCGGCGCCGAATGCAACAGTTTTTCGCGATCCGGTCCGGGGCCCCTCTGCGGCATGACGAGGCACCGGGAATCCTCCAGCAGCCCCAGCAGATAGTGGCCGTATCCGCTCTTGAGCAGCGGTTGGGCCAGTTCACGGAGGCGGTCGTCGTCGATCAGGCCTGCCCGCCAGACCGCCTCCTCGACGCAGCCCACCTTGAGGCCCTGACGCTCCTCGATCACCCGGACGAACTCCGAAGCCTCCACCATGGAGGTAAAGGTTCCGGTGTCCAGCCACGCGGTACCCCTGTCCAGCCGGGTGACGTGCAGCGCCCCGGCTTCCAGATAGACGCGGTTGAGGTCGGTGATCTCCAACTCACCCCTCGGGCTCGGTCGCAGACCGCGAGCGATGTCCACGACGTGGTTGTCGTAGAAGTACAGGCCGGGCACGGCGTACTTGGACCTGGGCCGGGCCGGCTTCTCCTCGATGGACAGCGCCTGGCCCTGATCGTCGAACTCCACCACGCCATAGGCCGATGGATCGGCGACCTGGTAGGCGAACACCCGGCCGCCCTTCGTATCCTCGTGAGCGGCCAGCCGTCTCCCCAGGCCGCTTCCGTGCAAGATGTTGTCGCCCAGGATCAGGGCGACGGACTCCTTGCCGATGAAGTCGGCCCCGAGCACAAACGCCTGGGCAATGCCCTCCGGGCGCTCCTGCACCATGTACCTGAGACGCAGGCCCCATTGACTGCCGTCTCCGAGCAGACGGCGGAACTGGCTCTGGTCCTCATGTGTGGTGATGATCAGGATCTCTCGAACTCCGGCCATCACCAGCGTGGAAAGCGGGTAATAGACCATGGGCTTGTCGAAGACCGGCAGCAGTTGTTTCGACACCGACCGGGTCAACGGCCACAGCCGCGAGCCGGTACCCCCGGCCAACAGGATTCCGCGCATGACTGCACCATAGGCGGATTTCCCTTGAATGCCGCATTTCCCGGTGCTCGCGGCGCGTGCGGGACAGGCGTGCGGCCATTCGGTGGATTCTGACCACACGGGAGTTTGGTCGCGGTCGAATACGGCTCGTTGCTGGCATCTTGATGGCCGCAAGTCCCCGGTTTCCCGAAGGGCTCTCGATGCAAGCACTGCCCGTCACAGGCGCAACCGTCCCTGCACAACAAGCGGCTTCCGAGAAAGAGGCGGTGACGGCGCCGCCGCGCAACGGTCGCTTCGACGGTACATGGTGGATCTGGGCCATGGCCGCAGCGTTGTTCCTGATGTACGCGGCAGTTTCGCTGCGTCTCCACCAACGCTTGCTCACGAGCAGCTACGACCTGGGAATCTTCGATCAGGTCGTCCGCTCGTACGCGGAAGGGCATCTGCCCGTCTCCGAGGTGAAGGGACGCGATTTCCCTGTCCTGGGAGATCACTTCTCTCCCATCCTGGCGCTCGCGGCGCCCTTCTATTGGGTGTGGCGGGGAGCCGAGACACTCCTCGTCGTACAGGCTGCGCTCCTCGCCGTGAGCGTCGTCCCGCTGACCCTCTGGGCGCGCCGCGCCCTGGGCGGCCCGGCCGGTGCGGTCATCGGCGCCTGCTACGGGCTCTCCTGGGGAATTGCGAGTGGCGTCGGCTACGACTTCCACGAAGTGGCGTTCGCCGTTCCCCTCCTGGCGTTCTCACTGACCGCCCTCGGGAACGACCGGCTGATCGCCGCGGCGTGCTGGGCTCTGCCGCTGCTGCTCGTGAAGGAGGACCTCGGACTGACGGTCGCCGTCATCGGTCTCGTCATCGCCTGGCGAGGTGACCGCGCGCTCGGGGTGCTGACAGCCGTATCCGGTCTCGTCGGAGCGGCGTTGACGGTGCTCGTGATTCTGCCGGCCTTCAGCCCGAGTGGATCCTTCGCCTATTGGTTCCTGGTGGAGACGCCTCAGGGAGCGCCTCGAGTCCCGGGTGATCCGGGAACGACCGGCGGCAGTGCGGGCAGTCTGCTGGACATGCTCTATCGAGGCACGATCGGTCTTGTCACCCCCCAGCTCAAGGTGACGACCTTCGCACTCACGCTGGCGCCCAGCGTGTTCCTGGCCCTGCGCTCCCCCTTGCTGTGGGTCGCCCTGCCGACCCTGGTGTGGCGCTTCATGTCGAACAACGGGCTGCACTGGGGGACCGCCTACCACTACTCGCTCGTCCTGATGCCGATCGTCTTCGCGGCCTTCATCGACGCCTTGGTGCGACGTGGGACGAGCGGGCGCAGTCTGCGCCGTTACCTCGCCGGCTGCGCCGCGATCGCCCTAGTGATCCTGCCGAGCTTCCCTCTGTTCCAGTTGGTCCAGCCGGAGACCTGGCAGACCGAGCCTCGCGTCGCCGTCGCCCAGCGTCTGATGGACAAGATCCCCGACGGTGTCACGGTCCAGGCGTCCAACTCGCTGGTGCCTCACCTGACCGGTCGTGACAGCGTCAGCCTGTACGGAGCGCCCGACAGCCGCCCCGACCCCCAGTGGATCATGGTGGAGACCTCGGTGCCGGACAACTCGCGATGGTGGCCTGGCGAGCCGTTGAGCGCCGAAGTGGAAGGGCAGCGTCTGGCGGAGGACCGCCGTAACGGGTACGAACTGGTGGCGGATCAAGAGGGCTTCGTGCTGCTGCACCGCCAGAGGTGAGCACCGCGTCCCTGCGCGAGACGGAGGCGCGTCGGCAGGAGACCCACACGAGTTGTCCGGAGGACCGCTCCCCCGTGAGCGTATGGGCCAGGCCCCGCACGCCATTGTGCGGGGCCCGGCCCGTGTGGTGCTGGCACCGCGGCCGGCCTTCGTGACGACTTCGCAGGTCAGGGCTAGTCGGACCGGCCGCGGAGTTCTTGGGGGGCTCAGCCCAGGCGCTGCACCAGCGCGCGGTACTGGTCCCACAGCTCCTTCGGCGTGTGGTCGCCGAAGGTGTTGAGGTGCTCGGGCACCAGCGCCGCTTCCTCACGCCACACGTCCTTGTCGACGGTGAGCAGGAAGTCGAGGTCGGACTCCGACAGCTCCAGGCCGTGCGTGTCCAGCGCCTCCTTCGTCGGCAGGATGCCGATCGGGGTCTCGACGCCCTCGGCCTTGCCCGCCAGGCGCTCGACGATCCACTTCAGGACGCGGCTGTTCTCACCGAAGCCGGGCCAGACGAACTTGCCCTCGTCGTTCTTGCGGAACCAGTTGACGTAGTAGATCTTCGGCAGCTTGGCCTGGTCCTTGCCCTTGGCCACATCGACCCAGTGGCCCATGTAGTCGCCCATGTTGTAGCCGCAGAACGGCAGCATGGCAAACGGGTCGCGGCGCAGCTCGCCGACCTTGCCCTCGGCCGCGGCGGTCTTCTCGGAGGCGACGTTCGCACCGAGGAACACACCGTGGTTCCAGTCGAAGGACTCCGTCACCAGCGGCACCGCGCTGGCGCGGCGGCCACCGAAGAGGATCGCCGAGATCGGCACGCCCTTCGGGTCCTCCCACTCCGGCGCGATGATCGGGCACTGCGAGGCGGGGACGGTGAATCGGGCGTTGGGGTGGGCGGCCGGGGTCCCGGACTCCGGCGTCCAGTCGTTGCCCTTCCAGTCGGTGAGGTGGGCCGGAGTCTCCTCCGTCATGCCCTCCCACCAGATGTCGTTGTCGTCGGTCAGGGCGACGTTGGTGAAGACGGAGTTGCCCCACAGCGTCTTCATCGCGTTGGCGTTGGTGTGCTCGCCGGTGCCGGGCGCGACACCGAAGAAACCGGCCTCGGGGTTGATCGCGTACAGCCGGCCGTCCTCGCCGAACCGCATCCACGCGATGTCGTCGCCGATCGTCTCGACCGTCCAGCCGGAGATCGTCGGCTCCAGCATGGCGAGGTTCGTCTTGCCGCAGGCGCTCGGGAAGGCCGCCGCGACGTACTTCGACTCGCCCTGCGGGGGCGTCAGTTTGAGGATCAGCATGTGCTCGGCGAGCCAGCCCTCGTCGCGCGCCATCACGGAGGCGATGCGCAGCGCGTAGCACTTCTTGCCCAGCAGCGCGTTGCCGCCGTAGCCGGAGCCGTAGGACCAGATCTCACGGGTCTCGGGGAAGTGCGAGATGTACTTGGTCTGGTTGCAGGGCCAGGGGACGTCCTCCTGGCCGGGCTCCAGCGGGGCACCCAGGGTGTGCACGGCCTTGACGAAGAAGCCCTCGGTGCCGAGTTCGTCGAGGACCGCCTGCCCCATACGCGTCATCGTGCGCATGGAGACGGCCACATACGCGGAGTCCGTGATCTCGACGCCGATCGCGGAGAGCGGCGAGCCCAGCGGGCCCATGCAGAACGGCACGACGTACATCGTGCGGCCGCGCATGGAACCGCGGAACAGGCCCTTCTCGCCCTGGAAGATCTCCCGCATCTCGGCGGGCGCCTTCCAGTGGTTGGTCGGGCCGGCGTCCTGCTCGCGCTCGGAGCATATGAAGGTCCGGTCCTCGACCCGGGCGACATCGGTCGGGTCGGAGGCCGCGTAGTAGGAGTTCGGGCGCTTGATCGGGTCGAGCTTCTTGAACGTGCCCTTGTCGACCAGTTCCTCGCACAGGCGCTCGTATTCGGCCTCGGAGCCGTCACACCAGACCACGTTGTCCGGCTGCGTCAGTTCGACGATCTCGTTGACCCACGAGATCAGGTCCTTGTGCTCGGTGGGGACGGTTGAGGGAGCCGCGATGTCGCGCGCCACGATCGCTCCTAGATGAGGGGTTTTCTGTTGGTTGCCCCGTGGGGGCTGCGACCCGGATGCTTCGTAGCCGCTCATCCGGTGCCGACCGCACTCATTTGATCATCCGACGAGATTGCGCATCTGTCCAGAGGGCGTCACAGCTGAGCGGAGTGAGGATCGCCACGTGCCCCCGCGTTTCTTCGCGTGCACGCAGGATTCGGCAAAAGGATTTTTTGCGTTGGCGCGGCTTCCGCACAGGGCGGGCAGCCCGGGTGATAACGGTCGCACTTTGATCCGCAACTTACGGTTCCGTAGGTACGATGCCGCGCATGACTGCGTCCGTCCCCGACGCGCCCACGGACTCGCCGGCAGCCGGCCGCGGTCCCGTCGCGCTATCCCTGCCCCATCCGGTCAAGCCGAAGCTGCGCGGGTGGCTGCACCTCGGAATGTTCCCGGCCGTTCTCATCGCGGGCCTGGTGCTCACGGCCCTCGCGGACTCGACCCGCGGCCGAATCGCCTGTGGCATCTACGTTCTGACGGCCTGTCTGCTCTTCGGCGTCAGCGCGCTCTACCACCGCGGCAACTGGAGCCCACGCATGGACGGCGTACTGCGCCGGCTCGACCATGCCAACATCTTCCTGATCATCGCGGGCACCTACACCCCCCTGACCATGCTGCTTCTGCCGGGCGCCAAGGGTCAGTGGCTGCTGTGGGGCATCTGGGCCGCGGCGGCGGCCGGCATCGTCTTCCGCGTCTTCTGGGTCGGCGCCCCCCGCTGGCTCTACACCCCCTGCTACATCGCGATGGGCTGGGCCGCGGTGTTCTTCCTCCCCGACTTCATGCGCACGGGCGGGATCGCCGTCCTGGTACTGGTGATCGTCGGCGGACTGCTCTACAGCGCGGGCGGTGTGATCTACGGCATCAAGCGACCGAACCCGTCGCCCCGCTGGTTCGGCTTCCACGAGGTCTTCCACTCGTTCACCCTCGCGGCGTTCGTCGTGCACTACGTGGGGATCTCCCTGGTGGCGTACCAGCACGCGTAACCCTCCCCCTCAGCCTGTTCCCCAAGGCCGCGGCTCCAGAGCCGCGGCCTTTCGTCATGTCCGGGGCCGGTCGGCCTTCGGGCCTGAACGCTCCCCTCCATTTATTGGCAGTCACCATTTATTGACTAACACCGTCTTTTGAGAGTTACTTTCATTTCATGGTTACTGCCACTCAAGACGAAGAGGTGCGGCGAGACCCTCGCCGCTGGTGGGCCCTCGGGGCGCTGGTCGCGAGCATGCTCGTGCTCGGTTTCGACATGACGATCCTCAACGTGGCGCTGCCGACGATGGCCCGGGATCTCGGCGCATCCACCGGCCAGCAGCAGTGGATGGCGGACGCGTACGTCGTCGTCTTCGCCTCGCTGATGCTCCCGGCCGGCCTGCTCGGCGACCGGTTCGGGCGCCGCCGGATGCTGATCGCGGGCCTCACGGTGTTCCTGGCCGGTTCGCTGGTCGGGGCGCTGGTCGACGACGTGACGCCGGTGATCCTCGCCCGCGCGGTCATGGGCGTCGGAGGAGCACTGGTGATGCCGCTCGCGATGGCCGTGCTGCCCTCGCTGTTCGGGCCCGACGAGCGCACCAAGGCGGTCGGCGCGGTCTCGGCGGCGTCCGCGCTGGGCCTGCCCCTCGGGCCGATCACCGGCGGCTGGCTGCTGGACCACTTCTGGTGGGGCTCGGTCTTCCTGATCAACGTGCCGATGGCCGCGATCGGCATCACCGCCTGCGTCTTCCTGCTGCCCGAGACCCGCGACCCCGCCTCCCCCAGGGTCGACGCCGTCTCCACGGCGCTCACCGCGGCCGGGCTCGCCATCCTGATCTACGCGATCATCGAGGCCCCCGACCGCGGCTGGGGCGACCCGCTGATCCTGGGCCTCTTCGCCGCCTCCGCCGTACTCATCGCGCTGCTCGTCGTGCGGGAACGCCGCAGTGCCCGCCCGATGTTGGACCTCTCGCTGCTCGCCCAGCGGGGCTTCCTGCTCAACACGCTCGCCGCGACCCTCGTGATGTTCGTGCTGTCCGGACTCATGTTCGTGCTGCCGCAGTATCTGCAGGCGGTGCTCGGACACGACGCGTTCGCCACCGGGGTGCGGATGCTGCCGATGATGGGCGGACTGCTGGTCGCGGCGCGCGGTGCGGCGCCGGTGGCCGCGAGGTTCGGAGCACGCGCGGTGATCAGCTCGGGGCTCGTGGTCCTCGCCTTCGCCGCGCTCCTCGGCAGCCGTACGAGCGTCCACGACGGGTACGGCTTCACCGCGCTGTGGCTGTCGATCGCGGGTGTCGGCTTCGGTTTCGCGGTGGTCCCGGCGATGGACGCGGCGCTCGGCGCGCTGCCCAGGGACCGGGCGGGCAGCGGCTCCGGGCTGCTGATGACGGTCCGCCAGGTGGGCGGCGCCGTCGGTATCGCCCTGCTCGGCTCGCTGCTGGCGAGCGCGTACTCCGGCAGGCTCGACACCTCCGCCCTGCCGCACGCGGCGGCACGGGCCGCATCCGACTCGGTGGTGGGCGCCCATGTGGTCGCCGAGCGGCTCGGCGACCAGGCGCTCGCCGTGTCCGCGAACGCCGCGTACATCCACGGCATGGGCTCGGTACTGCTGGTCAGCGGTATCGCCGCGCTGCTCACGGCACTGCTCGCGGCGGTCCTCCTGCCGAGCCCGAAGGCCGCGGGGACCCTGCCCGAGGAGAACCCCGGCATGGTCTCCGCCCGGGAGAATGCCCGACAATGACGACCATGGCCGCCCGCACCGCAAACAGCCCGACCCCCGCCGCCGAACCCCGTCTGGGGCTCCGCGAGCGGAAGAAGATCAAGACTCGTACGGCGATCCGCAAGGCGACGTACCGGCTGGTCCAAGAACAGGGGTACGACGCCACCACCATCGAGCAGATCGCGGAAGCGGCCGAGGTCTCCCCCTCCACGGTGTTCCGGTACTTCCCCACCAAGGAGGACATCGTCATCACCGACGAGTACGACCCGATCCTGGAGGAGGAGCTGCGCGCGCGGCCCGCGGACGAGCCGCTGACGCGGTCGCTGCGGCACGTGGTGGCCATCGCCGTCGAGCGGAGCATGTCGGGCGAGTACGAGACGGCCGACGAGATGCGGCTGCGTGGGCGCCTCATGGTCGAGGTACCCGCGGTCCGCTCCCGGATGAACGAGAGCATGTCCGTGACCGGTCAGATGATGTGCCGGGTGGTGGCCGAACGCACCGGGCGCGACCCCGGCGACCTGGAAGTACGCGTGTACTGCATGGCGGTGGTCGGCGCGCTGATGGAGGCCTCCCGCTACTGGGCCGAGCGCGAACAGCGGGGCGACCTCGCCGAGTACGTCGCACGCGCCCTGGACGTGCTGGAGCACGGTCTCGAGCGCCGGAAATCCGAGGCCCCCTGACCCTTCCCCGTGCCATCCTGGCCAGGTGAACGGACCCGAGATCCACATCGCGTTCGCCCCCGAACTGGGGCTCTTCGTCCCGCATGCGCGGCGCGGACGCGCCACCGCGGTCGTCACCGACGGGGCCTCCACACTCGGCCATGTCGTCGAGTCGCTGGGCGTGCCGCTGACCGAGGTCGGGGCGCTCCTCGTGGACGGCCGCACCTCGCCCTTCTCCCACGTCCCGGCGGCCGGCGAGCGGGTCGAGGTGTGCCCCGTGGAGCGGCCCCAGCAGGTGCCCGGGGCCCCGCTCCGCTTCCTCCTGGACGTCCACCTCGGAACCCTGGCCCGCCGGCTGCGGCTGCTCGGCGTGGACGCGGCCTACGAGTCGACGGACATCGGCGACCCGGCCCTCGCCGCCCGCTCGGCGGCCGAGCAGCGCGTCATGCTCAGCCGCGACCGGGGGCTGCTGCGCCGCCGCGAGCTGTGGGCGGGCGCGTTCGTCTACAGCACCCGGCCGGACGACCAACTCCGTGACGTGCTCGCCCGGTTCGCGCCCGCGCTGCGGCCGTGGACACGGTGCACCGCCTGCAACGGCCTGCTCCGCGACGCCACCAAGGAGGAGGTCGCCGACCAGCTCCACCACGGCACGCGCCGCTCGTACGACGTCTTCGCGCGCTGCCGCACCTGTGGCCGCGCGTACTGGAAGGGCGCGCACCACGACCAGCTGGAGGCCATCGTGGAGCGCGCCCTGACCGAGTTCCCGAGCCGGGCCTAGGTCCCGGGGCTACCGGAAGGCCGCGACGTTGCGCCGGGCCCAGTCGGCGTAGCCGCGGGCCGGGCGGCCGAGGATCCGCTCGACGTCGGGGCTGACGCGCTGCTCGGCGGGGGTGGGCCGGCCCAGGATGTCCAGCGTGGTGTCCACCACCGGCTCGGGCATGAACCGCAGCATCTGCGCGCGGGCCTCGTCGCGGGTCTGCTCGACGAAGGCGACGGGCTCTCCCAGCGCCTCCCCGAGCGCCGCCGCACACTGCCGGGGTGTGACGGGCGCCGCCCCGGTCAGCTCGTGGATCCGGCCCGTGTGACCGTCCTCGCGCAGGGTCGCGGCGGCGACCTCGGCGATGTCGTCCGGGTCGATCAGGGGCAGCCCCACATCGCCGAAGGGTGCCTCGACGGTCCGCCGGGCACGCACCCCGTCGGCCCAGGCGTAGGTGTTGGAGTGGAAACCGCCCGGCCGCAGGATCGTCCAGTCCAGGCCCGACTGCCGTACGGCGTCCTCGATGGCGAGGCCGATCGCCCCGTGCGAGGCCGACTCCGGCCGGGTCGCGACCCCTTGCGAGGACAGCAGCACGACCCGTTCGACTCCGGCGGCCTTGGCGACATCGAGGATGTCCCCCGGGTTCAGCAGATGCGCGGCGGCGCCCCCGTTCTGCAGGAAGAGCGCCTCGGCGCCGTCGAACACGGGCCGCAGGCTCTCCGCGTCGGCCAGGTCGGCCCGCCGCTGCCGGACACCCTCCGGCACGTCCGCCTCCGAGATCCCCCGGGAGGTCGCGGTGACCTGTCCACCGGCCGCCGCGAGGGTCCGTACCAGCGATCGGCCGACCTTGCCGGTCGCCCCCGTTACTACGATCATCAGTAACTCCCTGTCATACACGCGTGGTTGTGGATGCCCGAGTGGGCGAGAGCGCCTCGGAGAACTGCTCTCCGGGGCGACACAGGGACGCTAACACCGCGGGTATAGTAGGTACCTACAGGAAAGTGGCTCTCCCGGAGGGATGCACATGGCCGGTGAAGCGACCCGGACGGCGCCCGCCGCGACCGACCCTGAGGCCGCCTGTCCCATCAGCCCCGTCGTGGACATCGTGTTCAGCCGCTGGACCACACCGATCCTGTGGTCCCTCCACACCCACGGCCGCCGGCGCTTCGTCGAGCTGGAACGCGGGATCGCCCGGATCACCCCGAAGGTGCTGACCCAGCGGCTGCGGCAACTGGAACGGGACGGGCTGATCGTGCGCACGTACCACCCGGAGGTGCCGCCCCGGGTCGAGTACGAGATCAGCGAACTCGGCCGCAGCCTCGCCCCGCTCTTCGCCCACCTCGCGGAGTGGGCCACCGACAACCTGGACCAGGTGGAGCGGTCCCGGCAGGACTACGACGCCGTGCCGCCCCGCTGACGCGACCCTGCCGCCTCGGGGACTCCGCTCCCCTGCCACCGAGAAAGGCCCGCCGACCCCCCTCGTGAAGGTCGAAGGGCCGATTCCCGATTCCGCACCGTCTAGGGAGTGTTGCACCCTAGGTGTGCTGTCCCAGGACGTTGGTGACACGCGGACTGGGTGCTTGAAGACGTAGGCACACGCTGGGAGTTCAGCAGCCTGGTGTGCGGGGGACAGGAAGAGCGGGGTGTCCTTCCGGCGTAGTAGCTTCGGGCGGAAGTGGCGCAGGACGCGTGAGGTCGTCGGCACGCCCGAGGGCTTCCGGTTCTACGACGTCCGGCACACCGGTCACACCCTGTCGACGCGCTCCGGGGCCACGCTCAAGGACACCACGGTCCGAGCCGGGCAGTCGTCCGAGATGGCCGTGCTGATTTATCAGCGCTCCGACGAGGAGCGACAGGAAGAGGTCGCCGCGGGCCTGGACGACATTGTGTGGAAGGCTCGCGGCGAGAACGATGGCCTTCACGGCACTCTGCGCGCCAAGGAGTGATTCGTCGCAGCATCCCAGGTTGCTCGCCGGGTGGCTACATCTGCCCGGCGAGTATCTGTCGCGGCCACAGCTGCTCGCCCTCGCCGACCGTGCCAGTCGCCCGCGCCGACTGCAAGACCACGTTCGAGGCCGTCAGTCACGGTCGACACCAGCGGTGCCACGTTCACCGTATCCGCCGATCCGGCGTGACCGATCGCGATCTCGGCACGATGCGCGCGCGTCAGCGCCCGAGCGCGGAGGCCCCGCCATGATTTGGCCCCAAGACCTCACCCGAGGCGTCCATTGATCACGACTCAATACGCACCCTAGCGGAGCACTAGGGTGTGCCTTCAAATGATCTTGAGTGGTAGATCACGGTCGGGCGATTCGTCTACATGAACTGTCCGATGCCAAGTGGGAGTTCGTCCGTGTGCTGCTGCCCACGTCCCTGCGGGGGACGGAAGCGGTTGGACGATCGAAGGGGCCTCAACGGGATCGCGATCCGGAGTGACTGCGGCGGGCGCAGGCGCGTACAACGGCACGAGCAGGACCTCTTGATGCGGCTGGGCGTAGACACCCCCGCTGTTGTCAGTCCTGCTCGTGCGGGTCATTTCGCGCGCTCCTGCCCCACCGCCCAATCGCTCAGTTCACTGACAGGCACTCAGACGTCGATGTCGAAGAAGAAGAGCTGTACCAGACGGTGGGTGCCGTGCTCGTCGGCGAAGTGCTCGTAGGAGGTGGCCGAGTGGATGAGCTTCGCGTCCCAGATCACCAGCCGGTTGTACTGGCCGGAGATCGACTCGACCAGCTCCCAGTTGTCCTCGTGCACGAAGTTGTACGGGGCGTAGACCGCGGAGTTCGCGGCTTCCACGGCCTCCGGGCTGCCCAGGCGGGCCCGCTCCTTCGGATGGCTGGGGGCGCGCCGGCAGCCGTGGGCCCGGTCGCGCCAGAAGCTGGTGCCTGCATCGGCAGGCGGGTTCGGATTCAGGTAGATCGCGGCGGCGTAGCTCTGCGAGTCGTGGTGCCAGACCAGCGGATCGTCGTGCGCCGTCTGCTGGAAGACACCGTTGGCGTTGTGGCCGAGCCACTCCGTGACCGGGGTGCCCAGCAGCCGCGAGAACTCCTCGCGCAGACCGGGCCAGAGGTACTGGTGGTCGCTGCGCAGCCCTTTGAAGTGCTCCGGATTGGTGTGGTACCCCGCGCTCAGCGCGATCTCGCGCACCTCATCCGGGTCGTCGAGGAAGTCGTCCACGGAGAGCAGATGCGGCACACTCGGGGTGAACAGCCTCTTGGCGGCCGGTCGACGTCGCGCGTTCTCGAGGGAGTGGCGAGGGACCACGATCGACAGGCGCGCGGGACCGCTGGAGATCAGGTAGCCGTTGTCACCACGGTCCTCCAGCACCACGGCGGTTTCACCGCCGAAATTGACCTGCTCCCCCGGATGAAATGGCATGGACAGACTTCTTTCGCCGCGCACTGACTGACGCCCGGAGAATATCAACCAAACTCCCACAATTGGGGAATTCCGCCACGCAGTTACCTATATCGGCGCAGTCGTCGAGCTTCGGCCGTCGGCGGTACGGACCGGGAGAGCGAGAAGCCCACGGCGCCTGAGCTGGTCAAGGCCGTGGACTTCCGCCTGACCACCTTGTTCGCGGCGTTCGACGTCGCCACCGGCGGGGTGATCAGTGCCCTGCACCGCCGGCATCGGGCAGCGGAGTTCAAGAGGTTCCTGACCAGGATCGACAAGGAAGTTCCCGCACATCTGCAGATCCATCTGATCTGCGACAACTACGGCACCCACAAGACACCCGCCATCAGGACATGGCCGGCCAGACACCCCCGGTTCCACATGCGCTTCACCCCGACCGGCTCCTCCTGGACCAACCGGGTCGAGCGGTGGTTCGGCATCCTGGCCGAGCAGAAGATCCGCCGCGGCGCGCACAAGAACGTCCAGCCCCTCGAAGCCGACATCCGTGCGTGGGTCAAGAACTGGAACGAAGACCCCAGGCCGTTCATCTGGACCAAGTCAGCCGAAGAGATGCTCGACTCCCTAGCTCACTTCTGCCGACGGATCTCTGGCGCAGGACACTAGCGGCCGTTATTCACCTCGCCTTTCCCGCAGGCCACCCCGTCCCTGTCCGGGTCGAGGCCGAGGGGGTCGTCCTTGCCGTTGACCTCGAGACGGCCGTAGTCGTTGCGTGCGAGCCAGGCGCAGCGCGCGGCCGTCGTCCGCTTCACCCCGGGCGGAAACACGGTGGGCACGCACACATTGGCCGAGCCGTAGTGCCGGTCGCAGCCGGAGATCGTCGGACTGACCTTCTGCGACGTGCGCTTCGGGCCGGCGCCGGTGGTCCTGCCCGCCGGGGCGTCGGCGAAGGAGTGGACATGGGCCGAGGGAGTGTCCGCGCTCAGGGCCGCCGGGCCCTGCAGATGGACCCACCGGGCCACCGAAGGGACGCCGTTCGCGTCGACCGCGAAGAGCATGTACCAGCCGGGCGGCGCCAGATCGGGGTTGCTCGTCACGTTCAGGTCGACGTTGTCGCCGTCCACCGACAGCGGCAGGTCCACGAACCGCTGGTTGGGGTCGGAGGAGTGGGTGACCGCCGCAGGGCGGATCAGTTCCGCCTTCGCGACGGGCCGGTCGACCGTGATGCGCTGTGTGGTGCCGTAGGTCCACTCGTTGTCGATCACCGAGGTGATCGTCGGGCGGGTGCCCTTGAACAGATACGGCGGCGAGTAGATCGACACGTTGTGGTTCCAGGTGCCGTTGCCCGGGTTGTCTCCGGTCGCCATCACCCGGCCGTCCGGCAGCAGGAAGGCCGAGGAGTGGTAGCCACGGGCCTCGGGGTCGGCGGCCACCGGGTCGAAGGCGGAGGTGTCCGGGTCGAAGAGCGAGGATTCGTACACCGGGTTCGCGCGGTTGTGCAGGGCGCCGCCCGTCTCCAGCACCTTGCCGTCCGGCAGCAGGACCGCCGAGACGTACATCTTGCCCTGGTTGCCGGTCTCGGCGACCGGACCGTTGCCGAGGTCGACCGTGCCCTGCGGGATCGGCGGCCCGGCGACGTACTGCGGGCTCGCCTGCTTGAGGTCGATGATGTCCGTCAGCCGGTTCGCGTCCGGGTTGGAGTCGATGTTGCCGCCACCGATGGTCAGCACCTTCTGGTCCTGGGCCGGAGGCAGCAGCACGCTCGCCGACTGGTCGCGCTCGTCCTTGTTCTGGAGCCCCGGGATCTGCGTGATCGTGTTGGCACCGTAGTCGTAGATCGCCGATCCCGTACCCGGGATGTTGTTGCCGAAGACATGGCTGCCCGAGTAGAAGAGCCGGCCGTCCTGCATCAGGATCATCGACGGGTACAGGCCCCAGTACGACCAGGTCTGGTTGACCTTCCACAGCGGCAGCCACTGCTGGTCCTTGTCCGACCAGTACTCCGTCGTCACCGAGCCGGTGGAGTCCTCGCGCAGCCCGCCGAAGGAGATGACGTCACCGTTGCCGAGTTCGGTCGCCGACGGGTACCAGTGGCCGTCGTTGAGATCGTTCGTCTTCGTGTACGTCTCCGTCGCCGGATCGAAGATGTACGAGTCCTTGAACCCCTCGTAGCCGTGTCCGCCCACGACGGGGTACGCCTTGTTGCCGCTCAGCACGAGCACCCGCCCGTCCTGGAGTTGTACGTGCCCCGCGCAGAACATGTCCTTCGGAGTGGGGATCACCTTGTACGAGCCGTTCGCGGGGTCGTAGACCGCGCTGGTGAACGTGCCCGCGTCGAAGTTCTCCTCGCTGTTGCCGGAACCCGCGATCAGCAGCACCTTGCCGTTGTCGAGGACGACGGAGTGCATGGAGCGGACGGGGTTCTGCGTGGGCAGCACCGACCAACTGCCGTCGGCGCACTGGGCCGTGGTGCCCGTGCACCGCGGGGGCGGCAGCGGATCGGCGACCTGGTCCATCGTGTAGTCGTCGGTGGTCACGGATCCCGTGCCGTACACCGAGACACCCCAGGTGATCATGTCGGTCCCGGTCGGCACCTCGGGTGTGCGGACGCCCGCCTGGGCCCAGTCCGGACTCATGTCCAGCGTCTTGAGGTCGGTCCAGTACTGCCAGCCAGCCGTCGTGTCGTGCCGGAACAGGGTGACCGAGGTGTCGGGGGTGGTCGACTTGTACCAGAGCGAGAGGTCGTACTGCTTGCCCGGCGTGACCACGGGCGCGCAGCTCGCCGACTCGGTGATCAGTGCCTTGCGGTCGCCGTCGACGCGGCGGGTCAGCTCGACCTTCATGGCCTGGCTGCCCGTGTGGGCGTCGGCGGTGGTGGTGAAGGTGAAGTCGTTGTCGCCCCAGCCGGACTTCTCCCAGCAGTACGGCATCCCGTCGGTGCCTGCGGTCTCGAAGCCGGGGTTCTTGACGAGGTTGGCGGCGGACGCGGGCTGCGGCGAGGTGAGCAGCAGCCCCATGGTCAGGCCGGAGACGGCCAGCAGCGCGGTGCCGCGACCGCGCAGCACGCGCAGGGTGCGGAGTCTTCGTACGGTCGTCACGCGGTTCTCCTCGCTGTGCGGCTCCCGGTCCCGGCGGGGTTCGGCTCGTCGGCGCCCCGGGCGCCCCGGCCTGCGGCGCCCCTGCTCCGGCGCGGCAGATAGACCAGCGCCTCGGTCCCCACGAAGCGCAGCAGGAACGTCATCACCAGCGCCAGCGCGGTGGCCGGCAGCGCCCCCACCCCGAACTCGCGCACGAGCAACGCGATCAGCGGGATGCGCAGCACCAGATCGGCGTTGGCGAGCAGCGCGAACCGGCCCATCCGGTCCCACCAGTGGCGGTGGCGGCGGCGCTCGCGGAACAGCAGATGCTCCAGAAGCAGGAAGTTCCAGGCCACACCGAGCTGGTTGGCGAGGATCTCCGCCGGCACGTAGTGCACACCGAGCCGGGTGAGCGCCCACAGGCCCACCAGGTTCGGTACGAAACCGGAGGCGCCGATCAGTCCGAAGGCGACCATGCGCGCGAGCGGCGAGGCGGTGCGCAGCCCGGCCAGATGGCGCAGGAAGCGCATGCCCTCCGCCGCGGTCGACTTGGACTCGCCCGCGAACCGGTCCTGGAAGACGAACGGCACCTCGGTGACCGTGCGCGGCCTGCCGCGCACGGCCAGCTCCAGCAGGATCTTGTAGCCGAGGGGCTGGAGGACCTCCGCGGCGACCGCGCTGCGGCGGACGGCGAAGAAACCGCTCATCGGGTCGCTGATACCGCGCAGACTGCGCGGGAACAGCGACTTGGTGAGCCAGGTCGCGGCGCGGGAGACGGCGATGCGGTAGCCGCCCGCGAGCCCGGCTCGGCTGCCGCCCTTCATATAGCGGGAGGCGACGACGAGTTGGGCGCCCGCCCGCTCCCCGGTGCCGACCAGTTCCGGCACCAGGGACGGCGGATGCTGCAGATCGCCGTCCATGACGACGATCCAGTCGGAGCCGGCCGCCCGGATGCCCTCCACCACGGCCCCGCCGAGCCCGCCGGCCGGTTCGTCCCGGTGCAGCACGGTGACCGGGAACGGGCAGTCCTGCGCGGCCCGGAAGATCACGTCGGGGGTGTCGTCGGTGGAGTCGTCGACGAAGACGACCTCGCAGGGCAGCCTGGCCGGCACCGACTCGGTGATCCGGTGCAGCAGTTCACGGATGTTGGCCGACTCGTTGAAGGTCGGTACGACGATGGTGACGGCGCCCGGCTCGGGCACCTCCGCCGCGCGGACGACCGGATCGTCCCGCTCGCCGGGGACGGTGGACTCTTGGCTCATCGCTCGCCTCCCGCGGCCCGGCCCACCTTGCGGATCTCGATCCGGTCGGGTCCGGTGCCGAAGGTGGCGACCGGCGTGGAGTGCTCGATCGCGGCCATCACGCCCGGCAGGTCGACCGCGTCGCGCCGGACCGTCGGGGAGGCGACCACATAGTCCAGGTCGCGCCAGCCGTGCGGCATGGTTCTGGTCACCGCGGGGTCCAGGTCGGCTTTGTAGAACCAGATGACGCCGAGTCCCGGCCGGTACCCGGCGTGCACGAGGTCCAGCCAGAGCGCGTCGTCGACGAGCACCCGGGTGTCCTTCGGGTCCGTCACCTCGTGGGTGAGCCAGTGCGAGGCCCCCCGGTAGGGGGCGTTGGCGTCGGCGGTCACGGCGGTGCGGTCCCCGTCGTACCAGCGGGGCACCACATACGCCCCGGCGGCGGCCACGAGCAGCGCCGCCACGGCGTACCGCACCCAGGTGACGTAGGAGCGCTCGCTCCCGCCGCGTCGCCGCCGCAGCACCGCGTGGGCGACGCTCGCGGCGGCGCCCGCCAGGACCAGGGCGAGGAACGGCAGGGCCTGGATGACGTACATCGCGGGCAGATAGCCGTTCGGCCGCATCGCGACCAGGGTGAGGATCGCGACGGCGAGCGCGGGTCCGGCCAGCGCCCGTGCGGTGACCGACCAGCGCCAGGTGAGCAGGAGCAGCAGCGCTCCGGCCAGACCGCCGAGCGGCAGCACCCGGTCGTAGTACAGCCAGGAGTGCAGCACACCGTACGAGCCGGAGCCCGCATCGAGGATGAATCCGGAACCGGGGCGGCTCATCTGGTAGGTGATGCCGTCCCACAGGGAGACATGGCCGGATCCCGGCAGCAACTCGCCCTTGAGCAGGGCGAAGAGCGGATACGCCAGCCCGATCAGGACGCACGCCGTGACGGCTCCGGTGAGCGCGAACTTCCGGGTGTCACGGTGGCTGTGCCGCCACATGGTCAGGAAGACGGCGGGCAGGACGACGAGCATCGTCTCCTTGGTGAGGACACCGGCCGCGGCGGCGAGTCCCGCGCCGAAGTGGTGCCAGAGGTGACGGCTCGGGGACGCGGCGAGGGTGAACGCGAGGAGCGTCCACATCACCGCGATGTTGTCGAGGAAGATCTCCCGCTGGAGCACCACCGACAGCGGCGACAGCCCGAACAGGACCATGGCGAGCCCCGCGGCCCAGGCCGGCAGCCGCAGCCGCCGGGCGAGGACGTATACGAGGACCGCGCTGACCCCGCTCACCACCAGCATCGCCGGCCGCATGGCGCCGACCGTCATCAGCGAGGGGTCGATACGGGCGGGGAGCCAGGTCAGCAGGGCGATCTGGATCCAGCCGAGCGGCGGGTGGTCGTACCAGTAGGTGTAGTGGGCGAGCCCGTGGCCGTTCTGCACGGCCCATGCCTGGGCGAGATAGGTGCCCTCGTCGTCGCTGAGGGTGGGGTAGTCGGCGATGTTCCAGCCCTGCACGGTGAGGATCGCCGTGAGGAGCAGCCCGCACAGCACCAGATCCGGGCGGGAGCTGCGGAAACGGAACGCGGGACGGGGGCCGGGAGCGGATTCGGGGACACGGATGTCCTGCGCGGGGACCTCGGTGCCGGTCACCGCGGGAAGAGTGGAGGTCACGCGGGAACGTCCTCTCGCGACTCGCGGACCGGGCCGGCCGCGGTCAGATGCGCGCCGACATGGCTGGTCAGCTCCCAGTCGTTGCGGCCGCGCTGCTCGCGCCAGACGGCACGGAGGGCGGCGCCGGCCAGGAGCACCTGGTAGAAGGGACCGCCCACGATGAGCTTGACGTAGTGGACGAAGCGGACACGCAGCCCGTACTGCGTGCCGAAGTCGTGCAGCCCGACGACCTCGAAGACGAAGGTCACCGCGGCGGTGACCAGCGGCAGGAAGGTGAGGAAGGCGACCCCGACCGGGACGTCGAGGAAGAGCGCGATCGCGGCGTTGAGCGGGATGACGACACCGGAGAAGGCCTGTAGGAACGGCGTCATCAGGGTGTAGCGGGCGAGCATCCGCCGGCCGAGGCCGGGCAGCTGCTTCCAGTCCTTCTTGCGGTAGACCTGTAAGAAGCCCTGGTTCCAGCGGGTGCGCTGCTTGAGCAGCGACATCAGCGAGCCGGGGGTCTCCTCCCGGGTCACCATGTCGGAGTCGTAGGCGACGACGACCTTCTTGCCGACGCTGGACAGCCGCACCCCGAGGTCGCAGTCCTCCGCCAGACAGTCGGGATCCCATCCCCCGGCCTCCCGCAGCACGTCCGTCCGTACGAAGACGGTGTTGCCGCCGAGCGGGATGAACCCCTTCTGCGCGTGCAGATGCAGCCGGGAGCGGAACCAGAAGAAGTACTCCAGGCAGTTGCGCAGGCTGTACCAGCTGGAGTGGAAGTTGATGAGCTGCACCCCGCCCTGCACGACGTCCGCGCCCGTGGTGCGGAACGCGTGGTCGACATGGGCGAGCAGCTCCGGATGCACCTGGTCCTCGGCGTCGAAGACCCCGACGACATCGCCGCGGCAGTGCGGCAGCGCCGTGTTCATGGCCTTCGGCTTGTTCTTCTTCTCGTGGTGGTCGACGACGACACGGACGCGCCCGTCGCGGGCCGCGGCCCTGCGGGCGACCTCGGTGGTCTCCGGGTCGTCGTGCCCCACGATCACGATGATCTCGAAGTCGGCGTGACCGGACTCCAGCAATCGCTGGATGGTGTGGTCCAGCACGGCCTGTTCATGTCTCGCGGGCAGCAGCAGCGAGAACGACAGATGCTCGGCGCCCTCCGGACTGCCGAACCGGGTGGAGGCCAGCACTTCGGGCGTACGCCACGCGTGCATCTGCCACCACAGGGTGAAGGCCGCCATCCAGAACAGTGCCAGTGAGACGGCAGCGATGAAGACAGACGTCAGCAAGGAAAGATCCCCCCAGATCCCCAGAACCCCCCTGTCGCGACAGCGCGTCACTCCTGTCGCTCAACCGTGGAGAGACTAGGCGGGGACTGTGAAGTCCGGCGACTCTTCCGATAAACAGCTTGTTTCGGAACGGTCCCCTCCTACAGGGACCTACCCGAACACCCACCCAATTCCGACGTCTTGAACGATCCGCTCCGCAAGAGCGTCTCAGCCGCTCAGCGCCCTGCGCAGCAGCTCGGGATCCGTGGTCGGTGCATCACAGGTGAAGTTGCGGCATACATACGCGGTGGGTTTCCCACCGACCAGCACCCGGTCGACGAGAAGCGGGAACTCCTCACCCCCCGGAGTGCCCACGGCCACCACCGCGCCCGCGGCGGTGCCCAGGAGCGCCGTGCGGTGCAGGGCCCTGGTCCCCGGGTCGTCGAGGGCCGGACCGGCGATCGCGACCTCGCGCGGTCCGTCGAGCAGCGCCTCCGCGACGGCGAGCCCCCAGCCGACGAACCGCGGCACCCGCGGACCGAGCGCCCTGACCACACCCAACGCCCGCTCCGCCGCGAGGCGATGGGGTTCGGAGCCGGTCTGGGCGGCGTACGACAGCAGGGCGCCGGCGGCGGCGGTCCAGCCGGACGGGGCGGCGTTGTCGGTGGGGTCCTGGGGGCGGCGGATCAGCTTCTCGGCGTCGGCGGCGGTGTCGTAGAGCGCCCCGCTCCCATCGGTGAACTGCGTCAGCACCTGGCCGAGCAGCAGTCCGGCGAACTCCAGCCAGACGCCCTCGCCGGTGACGGAGGCCAGCGCGAGGAAGCCCTCGGCGACATCGGCGTAGTCCTCCAGCACACCCGCATTGGCCCCCGCCCGGCCGTCCTTCGACGTACGGGCGAGCCGGGCGTGCTCGTCCATGTGCAGCCGTACCAGAAGGTCGGCCGCGCCGATCGCGGCGTCCACCAGGTCCGGGCGATCGAAGTACGCGCCGGTCTCCGCGAGGGCGGCCACGGCCAGCCCGTTCCAGGCGGCGACCACCTTGTCGTCGTGGCCCGGGGCCGGCCGCCCGGCCCGCGCCTCGAACAGGCGGCGTCTGATCGACTCGACCCTCTCCGCGTCGAACACGCCCTCGCTCTGCGGCAGTTGGAGCACCGAGGCGCCCTCCTCGAAGGTGCCCTCCTCCGTCACACCGAAGTACTGGGCCGCGAGTTCGGCGTCGTCCTGGCCGAGGACCTCGGCGAGCTGCGCGGGCGTCCACACATAGAAGGCGCCCTCCACGTGACGACCGCTTCCGTCGTCGCTGTCGGCGTCGAGCGCGGAGGCGAACCCGCCCTCCGCGGTGCGCAGCTCGCGCACCAGGAAGTCGGCGGTCTCCAGGGCGACCCGGCGGGCGAGATCGGATCCGGTGGCACGCCACAGGTGCGCGTACACCCGGCACAGCAGGGCGTTGTCGTAGAGCATCTTCTCGAAGTGCGGCACGACCCAGTCACGGTCCACGGAGTAGCGGGCGAAGCCGCCGCCGAGCTGGTCGTAGATGCCGCCGCGCGCCATGCGCTCACAGGTGTCCTGGGCCATCTGGAGGGCGCCCTCGGAGCCGGTGCGGGCATGGTGGCGCAGCAGGAACTCCAGGACCATGGACGGCGGGAACTTGGGGGCGCCGCCGAAGCCGCCGCGCTGCGGGTCGTACTCCCGGGTGAGGCCCAGCAGGGCCTGGGTCTGCTCCTCCTGGCCGGGCGCCTCGGTGTCGCCGTACGCGAACTCCCGCCCGGCGAGGTCCCGCACGATCTTCCCGGCGACCTCGGCCACCTCCTCCCGGCGGTCGTCCCACGCCTGCCGGACGCCCTGGAGGACCTGCCGGAAGGAGGGCATGCCGTGCCGGGGGGCGGGCGGGAAGTACGTGCCGAAGTAGAACGGCTCGGCGTCCGGGGTGAGGAAGACCGTCATGGGCCAGCCGCCCTGGCCGGTGGCCGCCTGGACGGCCTCCATGTAGACGGCGTCGACGTCGGGGCGCTCCTCGCGGTCGACCTTGACGCTGACGAAGTGCTCGTTGAGGTAGTCGGCGGTCTCCGCGTCCTCGAAGGACTCGTGCGCCATGACATGGCACCAGTGGCAGCTGCTGTAGCCGACGCTCAGCAGGACGGGCACATTGCGCTTGCGCGCCTCGTGGAAGGCCTCGTCCGACCAGGGCCACCAGTCGACGGGGTTGTCTGCGTGCTGGAGCAGGTACGGGGACGTCTCATGGGCCAGTCGGTTCACTCCCCCACTCTCCCACGAGGCCCGGCGGCGCGGAGAGACGCCGAGCGAACGGGCGCGCCCCGGCATGCCGAAGGGGCCCGGCGGTGCCGACGGCACTAGGTTTGACGACAGGGCCTAGAACCGTTCACGGCACCGCGGGCCGGGGAGGGACGCGGATCAGCCCTGCTGGGTCTTGGGCGCGCCCTTGACCACGCCCTGGCCCCTCGTCGCGGCGCCCTCGCCGGAGGCGTCGTCCGCCTCCTTGAAGTCGACCTTGCCCATGTGCTTGCTCATGGACTTCATCAGACCCCACACGGCCAGCGCCATCGCCGCGAAGACGATGAAGCCGAGGACGCCGGGGGTGACCTTGTTCTGGTCCACCTCGGCGAGGGGCACCAGATGCGTCACTGCCAGGCTCACGCTTGCGCTCATGACAGGCATTGTCCCTCAGGGCTACCGGACGCCCGCAAAGAGGTCGTCCTCCGGGAGGGAGGTGTCCACGAGCGACTTCGCCAGCTCGTACTCCTCCGTCGGCCAGACCTCCTTCTGCAGCTCCATCGGGACGCGGAACCAGCCGCCGTCCGGGTCGATCTGCGTGGCATGCGCGATCAGCGCCTTGTCACGGATCTCGAAGAAGTCGGCGCAGGGGATGTGGGTGGTCAGGGTGCGCTCGGCGCGCTGGATCTCGTCCCACCGCTTCAGCCAGTCCCCGTAGGGCGACTCCAGGCCGCGGTCCAGCATCGCGTGGTGCAGCGCCTCGGTGCGCGGACGGTTGAAGCCCTGGTTGTAGTAGAGCTTCAGCGGCAGCCACGCCTGGCCGAACTCCGCCTCCGGGTACTTCTCGGTGTCCGCCGCGCCCTCGAACGCCACCATCGAGATCTTGTGGGTCATGATGTGGTCGGGGTGGGGATAACCACCGTTCTCGTCGTAGGTGGTGATCACCTGCGGACGGAACGCGCGGATCTTGCGGACCAGCTCACCGGCCGCCTTGTCGACGTCCTCCAGGGCGAAGCAGCCCTCGGGCAGCGGGGGCAGCGGGTCGCCCTCCGGCAGGCCGGAGTCGACGAAACCGAGCCACTCCTGCTTGACGCCGAGGATCTCCCGGGCCTCGTCCATCTCCTTCTTCCGCACCTCGTGGATGTGCTCCTCGATGTACGTGTCGCCCTGGAGCTTCGGGTTGAGGATGGAGCCGCGTTCCCCGCCCGTGCAGGTCACCACCAGCACGTCCACCCCCTCGGACACGTACTTCGCCATGGTGGCCGCGCCCTTGCTCGACTCGTCGTCGGGGTGGGCGTGGACGGCCATCAGTCGCAGTTCGTCAGTCAAGACTCGATCCTCAGTAAGTCGGCAAGTCGGCGCCCGTGTGAATCGGCGCTTTGGGCGGCTTCTATAGTGACCGAATCAGGGGGCGAATAATTCCGGGTCCGGTCCCGGAGAGCCCCTTCCGGGAGGTATGTCCCGGTTCCTGCCGAGAGGACGGTCATGAGTACGGCGAGCACCCGGCTGCCCGAGGGCCGCTACGGCCGCTCAGCGGACGAGCGCGCCGACCGCACGCTCAAGATCGTCGGCAGCGCGCTGGGCGCGCTGCTGCTCGTGCTCGTCGGCTGGTTCGGCTACCACTACGTCGTCGAGAACAAGATCAGCGCCGAGGTCATCACGTTCGATGCCTCACACGACGCAGTCAAGATCCATCTCGAGGTCCGCAAGGACGCGAACACCAACGGTTACTGCACCCTGCGCTCCCAGTCGGCGGACGGCACCGAGGTGGGCCGCGCGGACTTCCGGTTCGGCGGACACGCCACGCGCATCGACCAGGTGCTCACGCTCCGCACCACGGCCCCGGGCACCACGGCCGAGCTGCTCGGCTGTCACGCCGACTGACACCCCGGCCACACACCCGCTGACCTGCCTTGTCGTAATTCTGATGGCTTATGTCCTCCCCCTTTTGCCGCTGAATTGTTAGGCTCGTGGTTTCGCCCACCCATGAAGGAACATTCTTCTGGGTAGGGCGATGCTTTGTATTTCCCAGTACCGACGAGGAGCACCTGTGACCCAGACCAGCGAGAACGTCACCTGGCTGACCCAGGAGGCGTACAACCAGCTCAAGGCCGAGCTGGAGTACCTTTCTGGTCCCGCGCGCACGGAGATCGCCGCCAAGATCGCCGCCGCACGCGAGGAGGGCGACCTGCGCGAGAACGGCGGGTACCACGCGGCCAAGGAGGAGCAGGGCAAGCAGGAGCTCCGCGTGCGCCAGCTGACCCAGCTCCTGGAGAACGCCAAGGTCGGCGAAGCCCCGGCGGCCGACGGCGCCGTCGCGCCCGGCATGGTCGTCACCATCGCCTTCGACGGCGACGAGGACGACACCCTGAGCTTCCTGCTGGCGTCCCGCGAGTACGCGAGCGCCGACATCGAGACCTACTCGCCGCAGTCCCCGCTGGGGACGGGAGTGATCGGCAAGAAGGTCGGCGACGACGCCGAGTACGAGCTGCCCAATGGCAAGAAGGCCATGGTGAAGATCCTGAAGGCCGAGCCGTACTCCGGCTGAGACCAGAACACGAGGAGACCCCGGCGCCATGGCGGCGCCGGGGTCCCGTTCATGCGGCGGCCGGCCGCGTCCGGACGACGAGGGTCGTCCGCCTCACTACTTGCACTCGAGGAAGACCCCGCCGGTGTCCTTCGTGTCACTGTGGCCGTTCGGCCTGGTCGCGTTCACCCAGGTCCTGAACGATCCGTACGTGGGGCACTTGACCGTGGCGACCACGGTTCCCACGGAGTTCGGCGAGACATTGACGCAGTTGCTCTTGAGCTCGACCCAGCCCTCGAACGCCTCACCCAGGAGAGAGACGCAGACCCTCTTGTAGCCCGCGTAGTGGGCTATGGCGGAGATCGAGTGGGTGTAGACCTTCGGCGTGTACGCGTCCAGCTCGTACGCCTGAGTCGCGGCCATCGCCTGGGGCACCCCGGTGAACAGCGCTCCCGCCGCGACCGCCGTGGCGACAGCACCCATGCGTAGCTTGAACATCGCTTTCCCCCTGTTTCACATCGGTACCGGAGGCAACTCTGAGCCCCCGGGTTGCTCCGGCATCATCCATGCGCGGCGGGATGCCTCGACATCCCCCGCTCAGGGGGTCATTCCCATACGCGCTCATAGCAGGTGGAGGCACATACCGGACCAGGCGGTCACCCCACGGGCGCCCCGGTCGGTCAGTTCACCGAATCATCACCTCCCCTTGGAGGCCCACCCCCTACAGTCGTGATCCGGACGCACGCCTGACCCGCGTGCACGGGTGACCGCGCGACACGTGGCGCGGCATGCTTCCAACAGGGGGAATCGCGTGAGCTATGCCAGAAGAGAGGCGTTCGGGACCCTACGGCACATCGCGGACGGCTGTCGCCGGGGTGCCGTCGGTGTCCGCCCCTCCGCGTCGTGCGGGTGCCTCGAACGGACCGAGGCCCAGGCCGCACTGGGCGCGCTCTCGGCGCGGGAGCTGGAGGTGCTCGCGCTCGCCGGGGACGGCCTGTCCAACCAGGAGATCGCGAAGGTCCTGACCATCAGTCGCGAGACGGCCAAGGACCATCTGCACAGCATCTACGGCAAGCTCAAGGTGCGCAGCCGTATCCAGGCCGCCAAGATCGCCTGGCAGGCGGGCCTCAGTCGATGACCGTGTAGCCGGCGTCACGCAGGGCCCGGCCGACCTCCGCGCAGTGCGCCGGGCCCTTCGTCTCCAGATGCAGCTCGACCTCCGCCTCCGTGATCCGGAGCCGGGGGTCGGTCCGCACATGGCTCACGTCGAGGACGTTGGCGTCCGCCGCCGACAGCACCCCGAGCAGTGTGGCCAGGACCCCCGGCCGGTCGGTCAGCCGCAGCCGGACGGCCAGATAGCGGCCCTGCGCGGCCATGCCGTGCCGCAGGACGCGCTGGAGCAGCACCGGGTCGACGTTGCCGCCGGACAACACCGCCACCACCGGGCCGTCGAGGTCGCCCAGCCCGCTCAGCAGCGCCGCGACCGGGCTCGCGCCGGCCGGCTCGACGACCAGCTTGGCCCGCTCCAGGCACAGCAGCAGCGCGGCGGACAGCTGGTCCTCGGTGACCGTGCGGACCTCGTCCACCAGCTCGCGGACGATCCCGAACGGCACCTCACCTGGCCGGCCGACCTTGATGCCGTCCGCCATCGTGTCCGGGGTCTCGATCGCGACGGGACGGCCGGCCGCCAGCGAGGGCGGATACGCCGCCGAGCCCTCCGCCTGCACACCGATGATCCGTACGTCCGGCCTGAGCGCCTTCACCGCGACCGCGATACCGGCCGCGAGCCCGCCGCCGCCGATCCCGACGAGGATCGTGCGCACCTCCGGGCACTGCTCCAGGATCTCCAGGCCGACCGTGCCCTGGCCCGCGATGACGTCGGGGTGGTCGAAGGGGTGGATGAACACCGCGCCCGTCCCGGCCGCGTACTCCTGGGCCGCGGCCAGCGTCTCGTCGACCACCTGGCCGTGCAGCCGCACCTCGGCGCCGTAGTCCTGGGTGGCGCTGATCTTGGGCAGCGGGGCGCCCTTCGGCATGAACACCGTGGCGTGCACGCCGAGCAGCGCGGACGCGAGGGCGACGCCCTGTGCGTGGTTCCCGGCGCTCGCGGCCACCACCCCGGCGGCCCGCTCCTCGGGCAGCAGCCCCGCGATCCGTACATACGCGCCGCGCAGCTTGAACGAGCCCGTCCGCTGGAGGTTCTCGCACTTGAGATGCACCGGCGCGCCGACCAGCTGGGACAGATGCCTGCTGCCCTCCATGGCGGTCACGCGTGCCACGCCCGAGAGCATCTTCTGGGCTCCCCGGACGTCGTCCAGCGTCACCGTCGGCGAGGAAGCGGCCGTGCTGTAGCTCATGGTCACCAGTCTCGCAGTTCATACGCGTCAGGAGCGGGTGTGACCAAGCCGCGAAACGGGTTTGCGCAGCGCTGGTACGGCCCGCGCCCCGGCCGCGTACCCTGTCCCCCAACCCAGCTCCCCACGCATGAAGTGAGCCCCCGGCCATGCCCACAACACCTGATATGTCGATGGACATGACGACCGTCGGTGATCCCGGTCTTCTGGACACGCTGCAGCACGAGGTCGCGGTGTTCGCACGCCGTGCCGAACAGACGCGGCTCGGCGGGGTGGGGCAGGTGCGCAACTCCATGGACCGCGCCGCGTACCTGCTGCTCAACCGCCTCGACAAGGAGGGGCCGATGGGCGTCAAGGCGCTCGCGGCGAGCATGGGCATCGACTCCTCGACGGTCACCCGGCAGGTGGCCCCGCTGGTCGACACCGGTCTGGTCAAGCGCACCTCGCACCCGGAGGACGGTCGCGCGGTCGTGCTCCAGCTCTCCCCGCGCGGGCTGTCGCGCCTGGAGGAAGTGCGCTCCTCCAGGCGCCAGTTGATGGCCGAACTGACGCACGACTGGACACCGGAGGAGCGCGAGGCGTTCTGCGGCCTCCTCACCCGGTTCAACGTCGCCCTCTCCGCCCGGCAGTCCACCCAGGGGGTCCCGGTGGCGGAGTCACGGGCGACGTCCTGAGCCTTCGGGGCACGCATTACGTCATCACGGCGACACGCGCGCGTACGGGCGCGCCCGGGCTCTTGACCCGGGCGCACGGCCGGTTTCATATGAGATCGGGTCCCTGCCGTACGCGGTTCCGCGCGCCGTTCACGCCCCCTGGTCGTGCGCGGGCGAGCGCTTCCGTACGCGGCCGGGTGTCCTTTCCCATCAGGGTCGCCCTCAGGCGGGAGGCGCGGTGCGAGAACGGCATGAGTCCCAAGGCGCCCGCCGGGAGCGGGAGTTCGAGGCGTTCGTCGCGGGCGCGTCCGGACGGCTGCTGCACACTGCCACCCTGCTGACCGCCGAGGCCCCGGACGCCAATCCCCGCGCCCGGCGGCTGCTGACCCTGGCCCTCGCCGAGACGTACGCCTCCTGGGACCGGCTGCGCGGCGAGGACCCCTACGACCGGGCCCGCCGCCGGCTGGCCACCCGCTTCGCGCACAGCGCATGGCACCGGTACGGGCCGCTCGGCCGGCACCGGCCGGACGCGGGGAGCGCGCTCGCGGCCCTGAGCCCGCAGGAACGGCTGATCCTCGTGCTCAGGCTCTACGAGGGTGTCGCCGAGGAGCAGACGGCCGCGCAGCTGGGGCTGCCCGCCGAACGGGTCCGGATGATCTGCCACCGGGCGACGACGACCCTGCTGCACCCACCGCAGGAACCGGCACCGGCGCCGCTGGCGGCTCCGTCGTGAGGCGCGCGGTGGTGCGGACGTACGAGAAGCGCCCGGCAGCGCGGACGTACGGGGAGGGCCCGGCAGCGCGGACGTACGGGGAGGGCCCGGCAGCGCGGACGTACGGGGAGGGCCCGGCAGCGCGGATGCGCCGGGAGCGGGACGGAGGTGGCCGGTGAATCTGTCCGAGCGGGAGGCCGCGGTGCGGCGGCTGCTGGAGAGCACTTCGCCCCTGGTACCGCCCGACCTCCACGCGGAGGCGGTCCGGCGCGGCAGCCGAATGCTGCGCCGCCGGACCGCGGCCCGCCGTCTGCTGTGGCTGGCCCTGCTCGCCGCGGCCGTCGCCTTCCTCGTCTGGGCGTCGATGGCGCGCCCCTGGGTGGAGCCGCCCTCGACGACGACTCCACCGATCAGCGACTGGTGAGACCGGTGCCCGGCGAGCGGACCGGCCGGGCTGCGGACTAGCCGAGGGCCTGCTGGAGGTCCTCCATGAGGTCGTCCGCGTTCTCGATGCCGACGGACAGGCGGACCAGGTCGCCGGGCACCTCCAGGGCCGAGCCGGCCGCGGACGCGTGCGTCATGCGCCCCGGGTGCTCGATCAGCGACTCGACGCCGCCGAGGGACTCGCCGAGGGTGAACACCTTGGCGCGGTTGCAGACCTCGACGGCCGCCTCCTCGCCGCCCTGGACCCGGAACGAGACCATGCCGCCGAACCGCCTCATCTGCTTGGCGGCCACCTCGTGACCGGGGTGCTCCGGCAGGCCCGGGTAGAGCACGCTCGTCACGCGCGCGTGCCGGGTGAGCATGTCGGCGATCTTCGTCGCGTTCTCGCTGTGCCGGTCCATGCGGACGGCCAGCGTCTTGGTGCCGCGCAGCACCAGCCAGGAGTCGAAGGGACCGGCCACCGCGCCCATCGCGTTCTGGTGGTAGGCCAGCTGCTCGCCCAGCTCCTGGTCGTTCACGATCAGCGCACCGCCGACGACGTCGGAGTGGCCGCCCATGTACTTGGTCAGGGAGTGCACGACGACGTCCGCGCCGAGCGACAGCGGCAGCTGGAGGTAGGGGGTCGCGAACGTGTTGTCGACGACGAGCCGGGCGCCCGCGTCATGGGCGATCTGGGCGACGGCGGCGATGTCGGTGATGCCGAGCAGCGGGTTGGACGGGGTCTCCACCCACACGACCTTGGTCTTCGGGGTGAGGGCGGCTCGTACGGCGGACGGATCGCTGGTGTCGGCAACCGACCATTCCACGCCCCACCGGGAGACCACCTTGGCGAAGAGACGGAACGTGCCGCCGTACGCGTCGTTCGGGATGACCACGTGGTCGCCGGGGCTGAGCAGCGTACGCAGCAGGCAGTCCTCGGCCGCCAGTCCGGACGCGAACGCGAGGCCGCGGCGGCCGCCCTCCAGGGCGGCGAGGTTCTCCTCCAGGGCGGTCCTGGTGGGGTTGGCGCTGCGGCTGTACTCGTAGCCGCCGCGCAGTCCGCCGACACCGTCCTGCTTGTAGGTGGAGACCTGGTAGATCGGCGGGACGACCGCGCCGGTCAGGGGGTCGGCTGTGTTCCCCGCGTGAATGGCGAGGGTCTCGAAATGTTCGCTGATGTGCCTGTCACTCATGAACACCGAGGGTAGTGCGCCCGCAGCCGGGACGGGACGACGGGCGCGGCGCCAGACGGCAGGCGGTGCGGTCGGTTTTCCACAGGCCCCGCGACCGGGTTGGCACGGTGTCCGGCCCGTCTGGTTCGCTTGGCCCATGGTGATTCTCTGGGTCCTGATGGCGCTGGCTCTCTTCAGCATGGTTCTGCTGCCCGTCCTTAGGCGCGGGCGCTCGGGCATCCAGCAGGTCACGCCGGGCGACCCGGACGCCGCGGACCCGGCGAACTACGGCTTCGCGCGCCAGGAGGAGCTGGACATCCGGATGCCGGGCCCCGACCAGGACCTGCTGGACGTCCTGGACGTCGTGCAGCGCACCCAGGACTACCGCGCGGCCGCGCAGCTCCTGGCCGGCACGGAGACGGAGGGCGAGACCCGCTGGCAGCGGGTGCAGGCCTTCGCGGGAGCCGCCTCCCTGGAGCTCCAGCAGCGGCCCGGCGGGGTGAGCGAGACGCCGGGCGGCCAGTGGCTGCGGGTGTGGCGGGCCGAGGCGCCCAAGGACGCGGGCGGCGCGGCGGTGCACGCGGAGTTCCTGGTGCAGCAGGCATGGCGTACGGCGACACCGGGGACGGACGAGTTCCGGATCATCATGGAGGAGGCGCGAGCAGCGTGCGCGGAGGCGGCGCTGCTGGCCCCCGGTGACCCCGTCCCGTACATCGTCGAGCTCTCGGTCGCCCGGGGGCTGGCCTATCCGCAGCCGGAGTTCGAGCAGCTGTGGCTGAGGATCCTGGACCGCGCGCCCGCCCACATGGGAGCGCATCTGGCGGCCCTGCACTACTGGTGCGAGAAGTGGCACGGCTCGCGGGAGCTGGCGTACTCATTCGCGGAGGCGGCCGCGGCCCGGGCGCCGCACGGCTCACTGCTGGCCGCGATGCCGCTCTTCGCGGTCTTCGAGCACCTCCCCGAGGTCAACCTGGTCCGCAGCTTCTACCAGAGCGAGGTCGTGACGAAGGCGGTGCACGGCGCGCTCTACGCGGTCCAGTCGGCCCGCCCCGACGACCCGATGCTCTCCCATGTCCGCCATCTCCTGGTCTTCTTCCTGGTCCGCAGCGAGCGCTGGGCGGAGGCGATGGCCCAACTGGTCCATGTCGACGGCCACGTGGGCGCGCTCCCCTGGACCCTGACCACGGACCCGGCCGGGGAGTACGCGGTGTACCGCGCACTGGCGGTGGCGGGCTTCGAGGCGAACGGAGGCAGCCCGGCAACGCTGCCCCACTGAGCCGGGAGCCCTCACACGGCACCCGCGGAGACCTGAGCGTGCCGCCCCTCACCGTGAGGGCGAGACCAGGCCGGTCTCGTAGGCGAGGATGACGAGGTGGACCCGGTCGCGTGCGTCGAGCTTGGTGAAGAGCCGTGCGAGGTGCGCCTTGGCGGTGGCCACGCTGATGAAGAGCTCCTGAGCGATCTCGGTGTTGGACAGGCCGCGGCCGACGAGGGTCAGGACCTCGCGTTCCCGGGAGGTGATGCCGTCGACCAGCACCTGGCGGGCGGCGGCGGGTTCGGGCCGCGCGGCGAACTCCTCGATGAGGCGGCGCGTGACACTCGGGGCTATGAGAGCGTCTCCGGCGGCGACGACCCTGATCCCGTCGAGGATGGTCTCCAGCGGCATGTCCTTGACAAGGAAGCCGCTCGCTCCGGCGCGCAGCGCGCCGTAGACGTAGTCGTCGTCGACCTGATCGAGGGCGGCCGGACCAGGGGTCTGGTCGAATGGCACGGACTCCATGTCACCCTGCCGCAGTGCGCCGAGCATCCGCCGCAGGCCGGCGAGGGTCTCCCTGCTGGTGGCTCGCCGCCTGGCGTCCGAAGGCCGCACCGTGTTCGTCTCCAGCCACATGATGGCCGAGATGCAGCACACCGCTGACCAGCTCACCGTGATCGGCCAGGGCCGGCTGATCGCCGGCCAGAGCCTGGAGGACTTCGCGGCCCGCGACGCTTTCCTGAGCGTGACCGTGCGCACGCCCGACCTGGCCGCGCTGGCGGACGTGCTTTCGGCACAGGGCGCATCGGTGCAGCGGAAGAGCGACGAGACGGGCCGGGTCACTGGCCTGATCGCGGCCCGGATCGGAGAACTCGCACACCGGCACCGCATCGTGCTGCACGAACTCACCCCCCAGACCTCCTCCCTGGGGTCGGTGTTCATGTCCCTCCCCGCTGACAGCATCGAATACCTCGCAGGAGATGACCGATGAGCACACCGACGTTGTCCGGCGCAAGGCCGTCCGAGCGTGCGGCCGAACCCGCGCCGCGGTTCGTGGACCTGCTCACCGCCGAGTGGATCAAGATGCGATCGCTCCGGTCGACGTACTGGGTGCTCGCCCTCAGCTCCCTCGTCGCCATCGCCGTCAAAGTGAACGCCGTCCACTCCGACCTGACGTACATCGACCATCCGCATCCCGCGATACCCGGCCTCCCGACCTACAAGTACGACCCGCTGTGGCACGGCCTCAACGCAATCGCCGCCGACCTCACGGCGCTGGCGGCGGCCAGCTTCGGCGGCATCGCGGTCTTCGGCGAGTACGGGACCGGAATGATCCGCACCACGCTCGCCGCCGTCCCCGACCGCCGCGCGGTGATCACGGCCAAGGTGACCGTCGTCACCGCGATCACGCTCGTCCTCGGTGTGATCGTCTCCACGACGTCGTTCTTCACCACCAACGCGATGCTGGCCTCCCGACACATCGGACTTTCGATCAACGACCCCGGCTGTCTGCGGGCCGTCGCGGCCTACGCGCTCATCGTTCCGGTCTGCGCGCTCATCGGCATGGCGTTCGGCGCCGTCCTGCGACACGCCACCGCCTCGATCGTCGCAGTCGTGGGGTTGCTGTTCATCGTGCCTCTGCTCTTCGGCGGCGACCGGTACAAACTCCTCAAGAAGATCGGCAACTATCTTCCCCTCCACGCCGAGAGCCGACTGACTCTCAACCCGAACTCCTATACCAGCCTGGGCAAGTATCCGGGAACGATCACTGGCTCGTGGATCGCGCTCGCGGCCTGGACCCTCGTTTCGATGATCGTCGCCGTGGTTGTCGTGCGGCGCCGGGACGTGTGAAGCCGGCTCTGTGCAGACGGCACCCGCACCAGCAGCCGATGGCCAGGCCGTAGCACTCCGTCGTCCAGGTCGGTTCCACAAGAGGTCACCCGGGCCCGGACGGTAAAGAGGTCTATGAACTCGGCTCGACGTGGATCATCAGGAACTGATCTGCCGGGTCAACGAGGGATGCCCGCGTCGTCCAGGTATCGGTGCATGACTTCCGTGGGGAGGCTCGGGTTGCCGAGGGCGTGGGCGGAGGTCTCCGGATTCCCGCAGCTCTGGAGGATGAGATCGACTGGCAGCGCGGGGTGCGCGGCTGCCATGGCACGTACACGATCGTCGGGGTCGGCAAGCAACCGGACCACGGCGTTGACGGGCGCGTCGGCGTCGAGCCCCACGAGCCATCGTTTCTCCGGATCCGGGTCGTCGGCGAAGCGTTCTCCGGCGCCTGCGCTCGGGAAGTTCGGGTGGTCCAGCAGAAAACCCTTGGTGATGGCCTTGCAGTCCAGATACGTCTGCAGCACCACTTCGCCGTCGACGGTCGGTTGGTTCTCACAGAGCAGCAGTCGCACGGCGTAGTCGTCGTCCCTGGAGAGCAGGTCGACGGCGTCGGCAGGCAGGTGCCGGCTGAAGGCGGCGCTGCGCCGCAGCAGGATGTTGGCCGACTCGGCGCATCGGCCCAAGACGTCGGGATCGGCGCAGAGGCGAACCCATTCGACGGGATGGAGCCGGTCGGACGGGCTGATGGTGACGTCGATGGCGGCACGTTCGGCCTCCGTCAGCTCGGGTCGTACCGATATCGCCAGCCGGACGCTGTGCGCGTTGTCGTTCGCCAACGTCCGGACGATGTCGGCGGGAACGTTGAGGTTGGCCGCCAGCTCGAGCCGGTCCTCCTCCTCGGGGCTTGCAGCGAGCCGTTCGGCGGTCGCCGTGCTCATGGCGCCGTACCTGATCACATCCCGCCTGTCGAAGCAGCCGAGTCCTGCGTCGAGAAGAAGGTTCGTGTAGCCCGCGTCATCGTGGCAGGCCTGCATCATGGCTGCCTTACGTACTCTGTCGTCGGCGTCGCGGAGCAGACGGCTTCGGGTGTCCTCAGAAAGCAAGGCCCATCGGCTGCAGGCCGCCTGCCGAAGGTCCGCGTCCTGGTGGTCGGCGAGCGCGGCGACCAGGCTTGGAGCTGTGTGGCGGGAGAGGGCTGCGCTTCGGCGGACCCGCGGTTCCGGATCGGTGAGCAGGCGCTGCTGAGCGGACAGGGGCAGTGGCTGCACCGGGGTGCGGAACCCGTCGGGCCCGACTGCCAGAGCATGGCGGACACGGGGATCGGGATCGTCCACGAGCCGGGCGCGTTGCTCCTCCGTCACCGCGGGGTTCGCAGCGAACGCTGTCCGCAGCCTGCGGTCGGGATGCGTGACGATGGCGTCGACCACCTCGTCAGGCAGAGCGCGCCAGGTGATCCAGTCCCAGGCCGCAATGGCTTCCTCGCTCAGCAGCCTGCTCAAGACCTCGGTCGGCGCCGCAGAATTTCGCGCGATCGCGACAATGGTCTCGCGGTGACCGCGATCTCCCCGCATGGTGCCCCTCCCCCGTGTTCACCGGCTGCCCTCGCAGGCCCGCGGATTGTGGGCATGCCGCGTGTACAAGGTCAACTGCTCGCCGCCGAGTCGGCGGACGAGACCGGTCCTGCCGCGTCCCGCTGACGCCCGGGTGCCGTCGGCCGATGCGCTGCGGACGGGCTTCGCCGTCTCGCCGAGCGGTCGAAGTCCGTCCGGGTGAAGGACGGACGGCGCGCAGCCGCCGGTCGGGTGACCCGCCGGATTCGGCGATCACCGGGCGAGGCGCCGATCAGCGTGCGTGCCGGCGGGGTCCCACCCATCCGGTGCGCGGCAGTGCGGTTGCCGACCCGAGGAGACCGGAAGGGGGCCATCGTGACCCAGCAGAAGGTGACCCGCTCCGGAGGCGGCATCGTGCGGCCGGTGTCCTCGGACGCATCGCCCACGGCCGGTCGGAGAGCCACGTCGAGCGGCCGCCGACGTGATGCTCGAGCAGCGGCGCACACTGGTCCTGTGTCTTCGGGAGGCGTTGTCGAACCTCATCCACCTGCGCAACGTGGTCGCCGTCAGCGACACCGCGGCACGGCGCGAGCGCACCCGGGCGCGGTGACACCCGGACGCGGCTGACGGAACGCGGCCACCGGATCCGGGGGCGGACGGAGGCGGACGGAGAGAAAACAGGGGCCGATCATGGATCTCGGATTGCAGGACCGGGTGTACATCGTCACCGGCGGTACCCGCGGGCTGGGGCTGGCGGCCGCGCGTGCACTGGTCGCGGACGGTGCGAAGGTGGTCGTCAGCGGCCGGAACGAGCAGTCGGTGACCGGCGCGGAAGCGAGCCTGGGCGGCCCGGGGCACGCGGTCGGTGTCGTCGCCGACAACGCCGACGCCGACACCCCCGACCGGCTGATCGACGCGGCGCGCAACGCCTTCCAGCGGCTGGACGGCGTGCTCATCAGCGTGGGCGGACCGCCGCCGGGCACGTCGGACACCATGGGCGACGACCAGTGGAACGCCTCCTTCGAGTCGGTCTTCCTGGGCGCGGTGCGGCTGTCCCGTGCTGTCGCCGCGGAACTGGACGAGGGCGGGGCGATCGGCTTCGTCCTCTCCACCTCGGTGTACGAGCCGATCCACGGGCTCGCCATCTCCAACGCCTTCCGCCCGGGTCTGGCCGGCTACGCCAAGAACCTGGCCGACGAACTGGGCCCCCGCGGCATTCGGGTCGTCGGCTTCCTCCCCGCCTACATCGAGACCGACCGGGTCCGCGAGATCAACGCGCTGACGGGGGACGCCGACCGCGCCCGTGCCCGCGCCGCCGCCACCGTCCCGTTGCGCCGCATCGGTGCCCCCGAGGAGTTCGGCAGGGCCGCGGCCTTCATGCTGTCGCCCGCCGCCTCCTATCTCACCGGCGTGATGCTCTCGATCGACGGCGGTGTGCGAAGCGGTTTCTAGCCGCTCCGCGTCCGGCCCCGCGCGCACGGCAGGAAATGCTATTCACCGAAATATATGCTTGGACGCCTATGCGGAATTACACGGGCGAGTACGGTCATCCGACTAGATGAACGTTTCTTCATGGATTCATTCCCCCGAATGCCCGATACCTGGGGCCGGTAGGTGCTCGTTAGGTGATCGTGACTTGGAACGAACCGGAAGATCAGATCCTCGCCCGGACCGGAGCCGTGTGGCACGACCCGGTGATCGGCGACCTGCGCGTCAAGGGCTGTTCGGACCTTCTTGAAGACTTCCTCAAGGAAATCGGTCAGATGGAAAGCGAATACATGCGCGCTTTCAACGGAACCGCCTGAGCGAGGGGCGCGGAGGAGCTAGAGAATGGACAGGCTTCAAGGCGAGCCGAACCTCTACGACATTCAGTTCGCCCTGAGAACGGAATACGACCCGCTCGGCCAGCCCTCCTACGACGTCGACCCCCTCGACGCGCATGCCGTCTGGAGCGCTCCCGGCCCGGACATCGCGCCGAACGGCTGGGACCCCGACGAGGAGCTGGCCCGGATGCTGTCCACCGTGACCGCCGCGGAACCGGTCCCGGTCGCGCTGGACGGACAGCATCGCCACCGGAGCGAGCGACGGCGGCCCCGCCCGGCGCCCCATGTCCTCGACAGCGGCCAGCCGGTCACCCCGATCACGATCCTGGTCGCCACGATCGCCGCGTGTTCCGTAGCCATGCTGGGGTGGTCCACCGCCTATTCGTACGGTCAGCTGCGGGCCATCGCCTCGACGGTCCTGCCCTCGCCCCTGGCGCAGTGGTGGCCGCTGACGGTGTACGGGCCGTGGTTCGTGGCGGCCCTGTCCATTCTGCGCGCGGCCATCCAGCACCGGACCGCCCGGCGGTCCTGGGGGGTCATCCTCGTCGCCTCGGCCACCGCGGTGGCTCTCTGCGTCAGCCACTCCGCGCACTCCACGCTCTCGATGGTGATCGTCGGCATTCCGCCGATCACGGCTCTGGTGTGTTTCCGGGAACTCGTCGGTCAGGTCTCTTCCAAGTACCGCCCGCGCCACGCGGCGCACGGCAAGGAGCCGTCCAACGGCAGCTGACCCCCGCGCCCGGCCCGCCGGAGGAGACTCCTGCGGGCCGGGCGCATCCGGTTCGTTCTAGTCCGCAGCCTCCCGGCAGTCGGGGACCTCGACGGGCAGGCGGTACGCCGCCAGGGCGGCGGTGTCGTCGTCGAGGGTGCCGCCGCTGAAGGCGATCAGGTCCCGGTGCAGATGCGCGAGGAGTTCCTGGGGAGGCAACGGACCCCAGGAACGGACGCGTTCGAGGAGCGGGTAGAAGGTCCCGTCGGGAGCGCGGGTCTCGGTTACGCCGTCGGTGTAGAGCAGCAGCTGGTCGCCGGGGCCGAACGGGGTCACATCCATGTGGTAGCCGTCCCCGACCATGACCCCGATGTTGATGGGCGGGGAGGGATCGGTCGGCTCCAGCTCGCTGACCTCGTCACCGCCGATGTGCAGGGGCGGCGGATGGCCGCAGTTGACGATACGGACCACAGGCTCGTGGTCGGGGATCTCGGCGAACACCGCGGTGACGAAGCGCTCCGCCACCTCATTGCCCTCCAGCTGCTCGGCCCTTCGGGTCATGCTCCGCTCCACCCGGCGCGCCACCCCGATCAGATCCGGTTCGTCGTGGGCGGCCTCGCGGAAGGCACCGAGCATCGTCGCGGCCGTCTCCACCGCGACCAGGCCCTTGCCCCGCACATCGCCGATGAGCAGGCGCACCCCGTAGTTCGTGGGCACGGCTTCGTAGAGGTCACCGCCGATGCGCGCCTCGGCGGCGGCGGACAGATAGAGCGTCTCGATGGACACCTGGCCCAGGCGTCGTGGCACCGGGCGCAGTAAAACCCTCTGGGCGGTCTCGGCCACGGAGCGCACGGTGGCGAGGGTGCGCTCCCGGCGCATACGGCTGGCGGCCAGGATCGTGCCGAGTACACCGACCAGCGCGGTGGAGATGTAGCTCGCCACGTAGTGGCGCTCCCCGATGTACCCGACCACGCGGCCCGCACAGCACGGGGTGCCGGCCAGGATGGCCTCGAACCCGACGGCGAAGACCGTGATGGCGCCGACGAAGGCGGGACCGTGGGCGTAGGCGGCGACCACGGGGAGGGCGATCAGCAGAAAGCTCACCGGCCACTGCACGGGAGTGATCGGTTCGAGAATCAGCAGCACCACGACGTAGATCGCCGGGAGCCAGCGCAGCCATCCGGGCGGTGCAGGCACTCGTAGACCCGTGCTGCTCACCCGGGGCATCCGGCGGCCGGCGGTCCCGTGGCGGCCGGGCCACCTCACGGTGCGCTCCGGCGGGGGCGGCTCGGCAATGGCCCCGGGGAGACGGACGGGCGGACGGTGGTGTGACCCGGGTCGGGTCGGACGTCCCGGCGGATCCACTCACACGGCCTGTGCACGAGAACTCCTGGCGAGGCTTGATCGCCGGCCGGGGGAGACCGGGGACGGCGAGTCCGGGCAGCGAGCGTGCGGTTGCGGCGGCCGCCGTCGGTTCGGGGGCCTGTGACCGTATCAGCGCATTCGTCCCGTCTCTGCCCGGACACGCGGTGGCAGGCCGAACGGCACCCGCCCCTCGGAGGCGGGTGCCGTTCGCGGACCCCGGTCGGGGGCGTTCCTAGCGCTGTCGCAGCACTAGCCGGCCATGGACACAGCAAAAGGCGACAGGACCGGGGCGAGCTGGGTGCCCGGGGTCAGGCCGAGTGCGACGAGGGCGTCGGGCAGGCCCCGCCCGACACGCGCCGCGTCGGCCGTGCCCGGCGCGGCCAACGGACGGCAGCTGGCCGCGATGATCTCGAAAAGATGCTGCACCCGGCCGGATCCGCGGGGCAGCAACTGGCCGTGGAAGTCCTCGTGATGGGCGAGGACGAGGGCGGCCAGGCCCACGACATGCGCCGAGGCCGCGCCGGTGCCGTCGAGGGCGCTGTATCCGCCCCGGGGCGCGCACGAGAGGACCGCCACCCCGGGGGCGGCCGCGTCGACCCCGACGCCGTAGGCGCTGAACGGCGCGGCGAACAGTCCTTCGGGAGTCAGCTGCGGTCCGCAGTGGGTGGCCTGGGAGGTGTCCTGCGGATACGAGCCGAAGGCGCCGAGCGCGCCCACGGCGAACACGGTGGGCAGCGAACCCGGGAAGGAGACCGGCCCGCCGGAATCACCCGCCGGGGCGACGCAGGCGATGCCGGCCGCGGTCGCGTCGGCCAGCTTCCGTGAGACCAGGGCCGACGGGTACGAGGTCGTCACGGCGATGTGCGCGATGTCCGCCTCGTTCTCGATGCAGTGGTCCAGAGCGGCGATCAGATCGCTGAACCGTCCGTCCGGCATCACCCGGCAGACCTCGATCTCGGCGTCGACCGCGATGCCGATGACGCCCTTGCCGGTGTCCGCGCCGGCGATGATGCCCGCCGCATGGGTGCCGGTGCCGATCCTGTCGTGGGCCCAGCCCCGCTCCTCGCCGCGCACGAAGTCGGCGCCGGAGCGCACCCGCTGCTTCAGATCGGGGTGCTCGGCACTGACGCCCGAGCCGATGAGCGCGATCCGGACGCCGAAGGCACGGAAGGTGGGGGGCAGCCGGTCCAACCGCATGGCCTGCTGGCCCCAGCCGTACTGCTGCCGTGTCTCCAACTCCGGGTACGCCTGCGCCAACGGGGTGAGGACGACGCGGTTCTCCTGGGTCGCCGACAGGTCCGGGCGGGGGATCCAGCGGTCCGTGTAACCGCCCGCTGGCCGGACGTAGAGGGACTGGACGGACTGGGCGGTCTCCGTCGACAGCGTGACGGTGACCGTGCCGTCGGCTCCGGTGACGCCCTGGGCCGGCCAGGCCGCCCCGATCAGGAACACCCCGGCGCCGGTCAGTGGTTCGTCCTGCGTGCCGCAGATCCGGAACGTGATGTCCACCGGCTGGTCCAACGGCATGACCAGGCCCGGATCGCGCAGGGGCAGCATCCCCGTGGCCGGTGCGGCGACGGGCCCGGCCCCGGCCAGGGGCAGGTCCGGCTCGATGTGCAGGTGCAGCGACCGCAACGCCGGTACCTGGGCCTCGGCCGCCTCGATCACCGCGATCTCCGGGCAGGAGGGGGTCATCCCGGCCGACTGGAGCCGCTGCGACGGCCGGAGTCTGCGGATCAGCTCGATCTCGGGCATCCGCTCCAGTTGGTCGCACACTGCGTCCATGCCGAGTTCGGGGACTCCCGGCGGCAGCAGATGCCGCGGCAGCGGTGTGACCATGTACCGCTCCCGGCGCGGCCGCACCGACAGCGGAGACTGCGCGTTCTTCCTGCGGGCACCGGTCTGGCTGCCCTCGGGTCCCGGCGCACCGGCCCCCGCGCCCTCGGCCCCGCCCTCGGGGTTGTTTCCGGGCCTTTCCTTGACCATTGCGTCCACCTTCACCACGCCTACGTCGTCCTTGTGCTTCCGGTCCGGCGGGGGCGGCCTGCGCTTCCACGGTGATGCGGTGTGCCCGGGAGCCGCTGCCGGGCACACCGCATCGCGCGCCGCCCTGGGATCAGCCGATGCCGAAGGGCTGACTCATCTGGCCGTAGCCGAAGCCGGGCTGCTGGAACGGCTGGGAGAACGACTGCTGGGCGCCGAACTGTCCAATGCCCTGCATGGACGGGAAGCCCTGCTGGCCCTGGATACCCTGCTGGCTCTGCTGCAGCATCGTCACGATGGCCATGGGCAGGGCCTGCTGCACCGACTGCTCCACCGCGTGCCGGATGCCCGCGTGCAGCGAGTGGTGCAGCGCGAGGGCGAGGTAGGGGTGCGCCTGCTGGGACATGCCCTGCTGGTGCAGCTGCTGCTGGACCTGCTGGATCTGCTGCAGCGTCTGCTGCATTCGCTGGGCGACCTGCTGGCTGGCCTGCTGACAGGCCTGCTGGATGGCCTGCTGGATCATCTGTGCGATCTGCGGCTGGGGGCCGCCGATCTGCTGGCCGTACTGCTGCAGGGGTTGGGTACCGGTCATCACCGACATGAACGCTCCATTCGATGGCACCACGAGGAAAGCCGACATAACGGTCTATGTGGGCTTTGTCGGGAGAATCCGACGCCCTGAAGCTAAGGTCGCGCCGCCTCGGCCGCAATCGGACGTCCGCCTCCGCCGGGCATCTGTCAAGATCGACACGCCGACGCGGACCACTCCCGTCGCGATCGCGATCGGCCCGCCGACAGCGAAAACGCCGTGAGGCGGCCACCAGGGCCGCCTCACGGCGTGATCACCGACCGAATGCTCAGATGGTGGCGGTGTCGATCACGAACCGGTACCGCACATCGCTGTTGAGCACGCGCTCGTACGCCTCGTTGATCTCGGACGCGCCGATCAGCTCGATCTCCGCGCCGATACCGTGCTCCGCACAGAAGTCCAGCATCTCCTGGGTCTCGCGGATGCCGCCGATCATGGAACCCGCGAGGGTCTTGCGGCCGCCGATCAGCGAGAACAGGTTGAGCGAGATGGGCTCCTCGGGCGCGCCCACGTTCGCCAGGGCACCGTCCACCTTCACCAGCGACAGGTACGCGCCGAAGTCCAGCGGCGCCGACACCGTCGAGACGATCAGGTCGAACGAGCCCTGCAGCTCCTCGAAGGTCTTCGGGTCGCTGGTGGCGTAGTAGTGGTCGGCGCCCAGCTTCAGCCCGTCGTCCTTCTTGCGCAGGGACTGGGAGAGCACGGTCACCTCGGCGCCCATCGCGTGCGCGATCTTGACGGCCATGTGGCCGAGGCCGCCCAGGCCGATGACCGCGACCTTCTTGCCGGGGCCGGCGTTCCAGTGGCGGAGCGGGGAGTACGTGGTGATGCCGGCGCACAGCAGCGGGGCGGCCACGTCGAGGGAGAGGCCGTCGGGGATACGGACGGTGTAGTTCTCGTCGACGACGATCTTCTCGGAGTAGCCGCCGTGGGTGGGCTCGCCGTCCTTGCCGATGGCGTTGTACGTGCCGACCATGCCCTTGAGGCAGTACTGCTCGAAGCCTGCCTTGCAGTTCTCGCACTCGCGGCAGGAGTCGACCATGCAGCCGACGCCCACGCGGTCGCCGACCTTGAACTTGGTGACGCCGGAACCTACCTCGGACACCACGCCCGCGATCTCGTGTCCCGGAACCATCGGGAAGATCGCCTCGCCCCAGCCCTCACGGGCCTGGTGGATGTCCGAGTGGCAGATGCCGGCGAACTTGATGTCGATCAGAACGTCGAACTCGCCGACCTCGCGGCGCTCGATCGTGGTGCGCTCGAGCGGAGCCTTGGCGGCGGGAGCGGCGTACGCAGCAACGGTGGTCATGCCGAAGTTCTCCTTGGGGGGTTCGCATACCCGGCTGCCTTCCGCCGGGCACGACATCGAGCCTGCCTGACCGCGCGGCATTCACCCAGGTCACAGCTCTGCCTACGCTCGGCGGTCCTACTACTGACCGGGTCAGGCTCAAGCGCGTACCACCGGGAATACTGGACGTATGGACGAACAGCTCGACCCCGTGCAGACACCCGGCGCGCAGGCCGCTCAGGCCTTGGACCGGCGCGCCGAGCTGAGCGAGTTCCTGCGCACGCGGCGGGCCCGGCTCCAGCCCGAGGACGTGGGACTGCCGGCCTTCGGACGGCACCGGAGGGTGCCGGGACTGCGGCGCGAGGAGCTGGCACAGCTGGCCGGGGTGTCCGTGGCGTACTACACACGCCTGGAACAGGGCAACGGACGGAACGTGTCCGCGGAGGTACTCGACGCGATCGCCCGCGCCCTGCGGCTGACGGACGCGGAGCACGCGCACCTGACGCATCTGGCCAAGCCGAAGGCACACAAGAAGAAGCCGTCGGCGCGGTCGCAGCACGTACGGGCGTCGCTGCGCCAGCTGCTGGACTCCTTCGACAGCGTCCCGGCGTACCTGGTGGGCAGGCGCGGGGAGGTCCTCGCGTGGAACACGATGGCGGCGGCCGTCTTCGGGGACTGGGGACAACTGCCGCAGCAGGAGCGGAACTGGGCGCGGATGATCTTCCTGCGACCCGAGTACCACGACCTGTTCCTGGACTGGGAGCAGAAGGCGATCGACATCGTGTGCCAGCTGCGGTACGAGGCGGGCTGCCACCCGGACGATCCCCGACTGGCGGCGCTGGTCGGGGAGTTGTCGGTGAAGAGCGAGGACTTCCGACGGCTGTGGGCCACGCACGACGTCAAGGAGAAGAGCCACGGGCTGAAGCATCTCCGGCATCCGCTGGTCGGCGATCTGGCCCTGCAGTTCGAGTCGTTCAGGCTGCCGGACGACAGTGAGATGGCGCTGGTGACGTACCACGCCGAGCCCGGATCCGCGTCGTCGGAGGCGCTGCGGCTGCTGGCGAGCTGGGGCGCGGACGCCACCCGCGCGGGCAGCACCGCGCACCGCCCCTGAACGCGCCCCGCCCCAGGGGTTCGCACAGACACGGACAGACACGGAACGGCCCGCCGGAAGAGATTCTTCCGGCGGGCCGTCCGCCATACCCTGTCGCTCAGCGGCTCAGCGGCTCACTCGCTCACTCGCCGTAGAACGCGTTGTAGATCGAGATCGTCGACTTGTTGCCCTTCTTGTCGGCGATCTTGGCGTGGAACGAGAGGCCCTGGCCCTTGGCCGGGTTCTTGTAGGTGATCGTGCCGTTCTTGACCGTCAGCTTCGTCCAGCTCTTGCCGTAGTCGTACGACACCCACACACCGAGGGACTGCAGATTGCGGCCCGCGGCCGAACCCTGCACGGTCACCGGGACGGTGACCTTCCGGCCAGCCGCGACCCGGCCGTCCAGACCGGTGGTCGCGCCGAAGCGGACCGAGGAGGCGGGCAGCTTGGCCTCGTCCGTCTTCTTGGACCGGAAGGTCCAGCTCGCGTCGATGCGGGTGGACGCGGCGGCGACCCTCACACTGCGGATGACCGAGGTCGTCAGCTTGTACGAGGCGTCACCGGACGGCACCGTGAAGTTCGCCGACCCGAACAGCGGGTCGGCGTTCGAGCCGACCTTGGTGCCGTTGCGGTACAGCGTCGTCCTGACGGACATGAAGTCCGAGGACCCGGCGTGGGCCTGGCCGTCGGCGAAGAGCGGCAGCAGACCGTAGATCCGGTTGCCCTCACGGAAGATGCCGTAGTCGGAGTCGATCTTCGGGCCGAAGACGGCGGTGTTGAAGGCCTTGGAGTAGCTGTGGCCCGCCTTGTAGGGCTGCGGGTCGCCCTCCGTGTAGTACGCCTCCGCGATCGGCAGGCCCTCGGGGTTCTTCTTGCCGCTGAACTGCGCGAAGTCCAGGGCCCACTGGACCTTCTCACCGGTCGACACATACAGCGTGCGGGTGCTGCGCAGCTTCTGCTCGACCGGGATGTTGCCGGCGAAGTCGTCCGGCAGTTCGGCGTAGGCGCCGACCGCACCGGTCTTGCCGCTGCTCGCGGAGCCCAGGCCGACCTTCAGCGTGGCCAGCTCACCGGCCGTGAAGTGGTGGACGTGCCCGCCGTCGAGCCTGGTGACATGGGCGCCGGTGAAGACGTCGTACTCGGCCGCGCCGCCCTTGGTCCACTGGCCGAACCAGCTCTGCCAGAGCCCGGTGGAAACCGCCGGGCCGACGTGAGCGATCCGCAGGTCCTGGAAGGACGGCGCGAAGAGGCTGGTGCCGGAGCCCATGTCCCCCGTCTCGTAGGTGTACGAGACCATCGCGGACGCCGGCTTGGCGGCGGCGTCCGGCACGGTGATGTCGGCGGCCTTGGCCGTGGTCAGGTCGAGGGTGACCGAGGTGTCCCTGGTGACGCTCAGCTTGGGCTGGACCAGCCAGTCCGCGCCGCCCTCGATCGAGTCCGGCTTCTTCAGCGAGAGCGAGTCGAGCAGGTACGTGCCCTTGGGCACGCGGAGCTTGACGGTGTCGTCGGAGCTCTGGGAGAAGTGGTCCCGCCCGTCGCCGGTGGGCGAGAGGTCCGACAGGGTGCTCAGGTGGACGGGGCTCCGGCCGTCACGGTCGACATACTTCAGGGTGACGTCGTACGACTCCGCCTCGCGCTCCACGGCCGCGGCCGTGCGTACGCTCTGGCCGCCGCCCGTCGCCGTGACATACGCCGAGTAGGCGCCGTCGGTGCCGCCGCCCAGCTTGGTGTCGGTGCTGACCGGGACCGAGGCGGTGCCGCCCGCCGGGACGGTGACCGTCTTCGCACCGAGCGTGAAGAAACCGGCCGGTGCCGCCTGGCCCTTGGGGTTGGTGGCGGTCAGGGAGAGCGACAGGGTGACGGCGGTCTTGCCGACGTTGCGGTACGTCAGCTCCTTGGTCACCGGCGTGTCGTCGGTGTGCGGCCACTGCGCGACGCCGAAGTTCACCGACGACGGGTCGGCGAGCACGGTCTGCTTGATGGCCCGGTCCACCGCGATCCGGCCGGACCCCTGCTCGAACGGGGTGTACGTGCCGCCCTTGGCGGAGCCCGTCAGCGCGGACTTCAGCTCGGCGAAGCCCCAGTCGGGGTGCTCCTGCTTGAGGATGGCGGCGGCACCCGCGACATGCGGGGTCGCCATCGACGTACCCGAGATGGTCAGATAGCCGGCCGGCTTCTCGCCGACCTCCTTGTCGATGAGGCTGCCGGGGGCCGCGGCGGCCGTGATGTCCACACCGGGAGCGGTGACATCGGGCTTGATCGCGCCGTCGAGGCCGGGGCCGCGGCTGGAGAAGGGCGCCAGCTTGTCGCTGCCGTCGACAGCGCCGACCGTGAGCGCGTCGGCCGCGCTGCCCGGGGAACCGATGGTCTGGCCGCCCAGCTCGCCGTCGTTGCCCGCGGCGACGGCGAACAGGATGCCCTTCTGCTCGGACAGCTTGTCGACCTCTGCCTCGAGCGGGTCGATCCCGGGGGTGTCCTGGCCGCCCAGGCTCAGGTTGACGATGCCGGCGCCCTGCTGGGCGGCCCACTCCATGCCGGCGAGGATGCCGGAGTCGTCGCCGTACCCGTCGTCGTCCAGGACCTTGCCGCTGAGGATCTTCGCGCCGGGCGCGACGCCCTTGTACAGGCCGTGCGACTTCGCGCCGGTGCCGGCCACGATGGACGCCACATGCGTGCCGTGGCCGACCTTGTCGGCGACGGTGGCGGCGGTGGAGAAGTTCTTGGCCGCGATCACCTGGCCCTTGAGGTCCGGGTGATCGGCATAGACGCCCGTGTCGAGCACGGCGACCTTGACGCCCTTGCCGTCGTAACCCGCGGCCCAGGCCGTCGGGGCGCCGATCTGCGGCACGGACTTGTCGAGGCTGGCCTTGCGGACGCCGTCGAGCCAGACATGTGCGATGCCGGAGGCGGCGCTGTCGCCGTCGGTGACGGCCTTCCACAGCTCGGCCGTGTCGCGCTGGGGCGTCTGGACCGCGTCCGCGTTCAGGGACGTCAGGGTCCGGCGGAGCGTGCCTGCCTCCCGCACGTCGGCCTTCGCGGTGCTCGCGGAGCCTCGGTAGCCGACGATGACCTTCAGGCCGTTCTTCTGGTCCTCGCGGGTCCGGGAGCTGTTGAGGCCGGTGACGTCGAACAGCCGGCGGTCGAGCTTCCCGGAGGCGATCATGGCGGCCGCGTCGGCCGGGACCACATAGGTGTGACCGGCGGTCCTGCGCACCTGGATCGGGACGTTCTCGCGGCCCTTGGCCCGCTCCAGGCCGACGACACGGCCCTTGGCGTCGACCACGACCCGGTCACCGGTGATCAGCGTGATGCGGTGCTTCGCCGCGAGACCCGCGGCGGCGGCCGGACGGGCAGCCGCCCCCGGCTTCGCCGACGCCGGGCTGGTCATGCCCGCCGCCAACGCCACGGCGGCCGCCGTGGCGACGGCCGCCGCGCATGCTCTTTTCACTTGTCTGCGCACAACTCCCCCTGGAGTGAGGTACCGAGCGAATTCCCCGTTCACCCGACTGGGGGAAGTGCCGAACGCATGCACGTCAACCCCCCGGACCACGCAGTATGCCCGGGGGGTGATCAACGCCTCAATAGCGCCAGGGATAACGAGTTGGAACGAGACACCGCCGTCCCGGCGGCTCCTACGAGGCGGCGTTCTCCTTGACCGTGATCTTGCCCTTGCGGATGGTCACGAGCCGCGGGGCCTTCTTGGCGAGCGCCGAGTCATGAGTGACCATCACAAAGGTGAGCCCGTGCTCCTTCCACAGGGCCTCCAGCACGTCCATGATCTCGTCCCGGGTGGATTCGTCCAGGTTTCCCGTGGGTTCGTCGGCGAGCAGCACCTTGGGCCGCTTCACCAGCGCGCGGGCGATGGCGACGCGCTGCTGCTGACCGCCGGACAGTTCGGCGGGCAGATGGCCGAGCCGCTCGCCGAGACCGACGGACTCCAGGGCCTGGGCGGCCCGTTCGCGGCGCTCGTTGCCCTTCACCCCGAGCGGCACCAGCGCGGTCTCGACGTTCTCCTGGGCGGTGAGCGTCGGGATGAGGTTGAAGCTCTGGAACACGAAGCCGATGTTCTCGCTGCGCACCTTGGTCAGGCGCGCCTCCGAGAGCTTGGCCAGATCGATGCCGTCGAGCTCCACGGAGCCGCCGGTCGGCTTGTCCAGCCCGCCGAGCATCTGCAACAGGGTGGACTTGCCGCCACCGGTGGGGCCCTGGATGACGAGACGGTCGCCGTCGCCGATCGTGAGGTCGACGCCGTCCAGGGCGTTGATGGTCTCCTTGCCCCGCGTGTAGCGCTTGGTGACGCCTCTGAGTTCGTACATGGTGCAACTCCTGGGATACGGAAGGGGGTGCTACTCGACGCGGCGCAGGGCGTCCGCGGGGCGCAGACGGGAGGCGCGCCAGCCGCCGAAGGCGCCGGCGATCAGACCGCCGGTGACGGCGAGGGCGACCGCGAGGGCGATGGTGGAGAGGCTGACGGGCGCGGTGAGCGCGACCTCCAGGGTCTTGGCGGCCCGGCGGCCACCGCCGAAGCCGCCGCCGCCTCCGCCGAAGCCGCCGCCACCGCCTCCACCGCCGAGCTGGGCCTGGAGCGTGGGGCTGATCGCCGTGACGGCGTAGGCGCCCGCGAGTCCCAGCGCGATGCCGAGGACACCGCCGACCAGTCCGTTGACCATGGCCTCACCGACGACCTGGCGGGTGACGCGGCCGGACTTCCAGCCGAGCGCCTTCAGGGTGCCGAACTCCCGTACCCGGCGCGAGACGGCCGAGGAGGTGAGCAGGCCCGCGACCAGGAACGCGGCCACGAGCACGACGAGGGACAGCCACTTGCCGACGTTGTCGGCGAGGCTCGCGGCGGTGGAGAGCGAACCGGAGACCGTGTTCGCGAGGTCCGCGGAGGTGGTGACCGTGGTCCCGGAGATGTTCTTCTGGATGGCCTGCTTGACGCTCGCGATCTGCTGGGAGTCACCGGCCTTGACGTAGATCGTGGTGACCTTGTTCTTCGCGTCCGCGAGCGTCTGCGCCTGCTGCAGCGGGATGTAGAGGTTGGCCGCGGAGTCGCCGCTGTCGGCGGTCGCGATGCCGATCACCTGGAACCTAACGCCCTTGATGGTGACGCTGCTGCTCGTGGTGAGCTTCTTCTCCTTGGCGTACGCCGAGTCCACGACGGCGACCTTGGCGTCGGTCTCCGAGGTCTTGAACGTACGGCCGCTGGTGATCTTCGAGGAGGTCAGCGGGCCCAGGGTGGGCTTGGTGACGTCGGTGCCGTAGACGGAGTAGTTGTTGACGTCGAAGTTGGCGCCGCCGCCCTCGACCTGGCCCCGGAGCCCGCCGCCGCCGTAGCCGCCCCGGCCGCCGCCCTGTCCGCCGCCGCTGCTCTGGTCCTGCTTGAACTGGCCCCGGGTGAACTGTCCGCTGATCTTGATGACCCGGAGGCTGAGTCCGCCCACCGCGTTGGAGACGCCGCTCTGCGAACCCACCTTGGTGACCGTGCTGTCGGCCAGGGTCTCGAAGCCCTGGACCATCACACGGTCGCTGCTCTGGGTGCCGCCGGAGTCGTTGTCCTGGGCGCCGAACTTGAAGCGCGGCCCCGGGGAGCCGTCGGAGGCGGGCGCCGCCGCCTTGGTGACGGTCATGTCGGTACCCAGCCCGTACAGCGACTGGAGCACCTTGTCCTGCGCCTTCCCCATGCCGGACGACACGGAGTTGACCACGATGACCAGGGCGATGCCCAGGGCGAGCCCGGAGGCGACGACGAAGGCCGCCTTTCTACGGCGGCGCAGTTCGCGCCTCAGGTAGGTGAAGAACATGGCGGCAAGCTAGGGATGCAGACTGATGAACCCATAAACCGGACATAAGAGAACGATGAGAAGCCCGTAGCGCGCCTCTAGTTGGTCCGCGCGGGACCCCGCGGACCCGTCCGCCGGTCCGTACCGGGGGGAGAACGGCGATGCCGCCGGCCGCCCGGGTGGGCGGCCTGCGGCATCGGCAGGGAGGTGTCGGCGGCCGGTGGGTCAGGCGGCGGAGCCGGCCTTCCACTGGTCCCAGCTCATGTTCCAGCCGTTGAGGCCGTTGTCCGGGGAGACCGTCTTGTCGCCGGTGTTGGAGACGACCACGACATCGCCGATGAGCGAGTGGTTGTAGAACCACGCGGCGGGCGTGTCCGGGTCGCTCGCGCCCTTCTTGTCCTGGAGGCCGACACAGCCGTGGCTGGTGTTGACGCTGCCGAAGACGGAGGGCGCGCCCCAGTAGTTGCCGTGGATGAAGGTGCCGGACGTGGTAAGGCGCATGGCGTGCGGCACGTCCTTGATGTCGTACTCGCCCTTGCCGTCGGAGTCCTTGAAGCCGACCGTCGCGCCGTTCATCCGGGTCTGGGTGAACTTCTCGGAGATCACCATCTGGCCCTGGTACGTGGTGTGGTCGGGCGCGCCCGCGGAGATCGGGATGGTCTTGACGGTCTTGCCGTCCTGCGTGATCTTCATCTCCTTGGTCTTCGCGTCGACGTAGGAGACCTGGTTGCGGCCGATCTTGAAGGTGACCGTCTTCTGCTGCACACCGTAGATGCCGCTCGTGCCCTCGACACCGTCGAGGTTGAGCTTCATCGTGACGGTGGAGCCTTCCTTCCAGTAGCTCTCGGGGCGGAAGTCGAGCCGGTTGGCGCCGAACCAGTGCCCGACGACCTCCTGCCCGCTGCTGGAGGTGACGGTGACCCCCTTCTGCACGGCCGCCTTGTTGGTGATGGCCTTGTCGAAGTTGATCGAGACCGGCATGCCCACGCCGACGGTGGAGCCGCTCTCCGGAGTGAAGTTGCCTATGAAGGAGTGGGCCGGGGCCACGGTCGTGAACGAGGCGTTCTCGTGGGCGTCGCGGCCCTCGGAGTCCGTGGCGGTCGCGGCGACCTTGTAGGTGGTCGCCCGGTCGAGCTGGCCGGTGGGCGCCCAGCTCTTCTTGTCGGCGGATATCTGGCCCGTGACGGGTGTGCCGGCCGCCGTGGTCATGGTGACCTGGGTCAGAGTGCCCTTGGTGACCGTCACCTTGGCCGCGTTGTTGATGGAGGCGTTGTCGGAGCCGTCGCCCGGCGTGATCTTGATCTGTGCCTGGGAGCTCTTCTGGGCGGCCGCCTCGTCGACCTTGGCCTGCGAGGTGGAGTCCCCGCCGCCGCTGGCCGCCTTGCTGCCCCCGCTGCAGGCGGTGAGCACCAGCATTCCGCCGAGCAGTGCGGACGCGGCCACCAGGCCCTTGCGCCGCTTACTGTTCGTCATCACACGCTTCTCCATCGTTGCCGAATCCCCAAAACCCCGTACTGGCCCCCGTAAGAACTTTCAACGCTACGGCCGGTTCGACCCGTTCCACATCCGGCCGATATGTGGTCCACACCACGTCTCCGCGTCTGCCCCACCCGTCCCCGGGCAACCCCGCGTCGTCTCCGGTCACGGCAGAGCGCCGCTGGCGACGACGGACCCCCGGGCGCCGGTTGCCGCCCGGGGGTCACGATTGTCCCAAGACTCATCCGTCGAGCCCGGCCCCTTGTCGGTGCGCGTCAGTACTCCTCCCCCTCGCCCTCGTCGTCCTCGTCGAGGACCCAGTCCGGCGAGTCCGGGTCGTAGTCGATCTGCTCGCTGCTCCAGGACGCCTGGGCCAGCTCCAGCCCCGGCACCGGGCCGAGCAGGTCGGCCGGGTCGACGAGGTACGCGAGCGCCTCGGCGGTGTCCTCCGTCACGGCGGTCTCGGTGTACATGCGCTCCGCCTCGGGCATGTCCGTGTCCTCGGCGGTTCGCTGCAACGCGGCCTTGGTGACGGCGTCGGGATCGGCGACCTCGACGATCAGCTCCACGCGGAGCCGGACAAAACGTGATGTCTCAGAAGTGCTCATGGCGGGAGCGTACGGCCCACGGGGGCCGCGACTTTCCCACGACCCGCGCCTTTCACTAGCATCGCTGTACACGGCCAATTCGCAAGCGCCTCAGGGGGATCGGTATTTCGTGTCCGCCGCACGTCGATCGTCGTCCACCGCACGCCGGACCTTGTTGACCGCCACAGCAGCGGGAACCCTGCTGGGTGCCCTGTGGTTCGTCCCGTCCGCCCACGCGACACCCACCGCACCCGATCACCACCCGGCGGTCTCCACGCGGGCGTCCACGGATCAGGACGCCACGAGGAACGTCCTGGCGGACGGCGCGACGGACACCGGCTTCGCGCGGACGGCCTCCACGGCGACGGACGAGACGGCGACCGGCACCCAACTCGCGGACACCGGAAGCGTGGACACCACGCCCTACGTGGTGGGCGGCGCCCTCTCCCTGTGCCTCGGCGCGGGCTTCGTGACGTACTCGGTGCGCCGCGAGCGCATGGAGGCCTGCTAGGGCCTGCCGGCTGAGAGGCCGAGGGGCCGCCGCCATCGGAATGGCGGCGGCCCCTCGGTCCCTGCTCAGGTCCCCGGCCCTCAGGCCAGCGGCCCGGTGACGCCTTCCACGGCCGTCACGAGCTGTCCCGCCCGCACGAAGGCGTCCGCCGCCGCGAGGTCCGGGGCCAGGAAGCGGTCCGGGCCCGGGCCCTCGGCGCCCGCCTCGCGCAGGGCCGCGATCGCCGCACGGCTGGCGGGGGCCGGGGTCAGCCCCTCGCGCAGTTCCACGGCGCGGGCCGCCGCGTACAGCTCGATGGCCAGCACCCGGGTCAGGTTGTCCACGGCGGTGCGCAGCTTGCGCGCCGCCGACCAGCCCATCGAGACATGGTCCTCCTGCATCGCGGAGGACGGGATCGAGTCGGCGGAGGCCGGCACGGCCAGCCGCTTCATCTCGCTGACCAGCGCCGCCTGCGTGTACTGAGCGATCATCAGACCGGAGTCGACCCCCGCGTCGTCCGCGAGGAACGGCGGCAGGCCGTGCGAGCGGTTCTTGTCCAGCAGCCGGTCGGTGCGGCGCTCCGCGATCGACGCGAGGTCCGCCGCCGCGATGGCCAGGAAGTCCAGCACGTACGCCACCGGGGCGCCGTGGAAGTTGCCGTTGGACTCCACGCGTCCGTCGGGCAGCACCACCGGGTTGTCCACCGCCGCCGCCAGCTCCCGCTCGGCGACCAGGCGGGCGTGCGCCAGGGTGTCCCGGCCGGCGCCCGCGACCTGCGGGGCGCACCGCACCGAGTAGGCGTCCTGGACCCGCGGCGCGTCGTCCTGGTGGTGGCCCGTCAGTTCCGAACCCTGGAGCACCGCCAGCATGTTGGCGGCCGAGGCGCCCTGACCGGGGTGCGGGCGGATGGCGTGCAGCTCCGGCGCGAGCACCTTGTCCGTGCCGAGCAGCGCCTCCAGCGAGAGCGCGGCCGTGACGTCGGCCGACTTGTACAGCGTCTCCAGGTCCGCCAGTGCCATGACCAGCATGCCGAGCATGCCGTCGGTGCCGTTCAGGAGCGCGAGGCCCTCCTTCTCGCGCAGCTCGACGGGCGTGATGCCGTGCTCGGCGAGGAGTTCGGCGGCCGGCCGTACGACGCCGTCGGGACCCTCGGCGTCACCCTCGCCCATCAGCGCGAGCGCACAGTGGGACAGCGGGGCCAGGTCGCCGGAGCAGCCGAGCGAGCCGTACTCGTGCACGACCGGGGTGATGCCGGCGTTGAGGAGGTCCGCCATGGTCTGCGCGACCTCGGGGCGCACCCCGGTGTGGCCGGAGCAGACGGTCTTCAGCCGCAGGAACATCAGGGCGCGCACGACCTCCCGCTCCACCCGCGGGCCCATCCCGGCCGCGTGCGAGCGGACGATGTTGCGCTGCAGCTGGGTGCGCAGCTCCTGGCTGATGTGCCGGGTCGCCAGGGCGCCGAAGCCGGTGCTGACCCCGTAGACCGGTTCCGGCTTCGCCGCCAGCGCGTCCACGATCTCGCGGGCCGCCGCGAGGGCCGTCAGGGCCTCCTGCGAGAGTTCGACCCTTGCGTCCGCCCGCGCCACGGCGAGCACATCGGACGCGGTCACGCCGGACGTCCCCACCACCACAGTGTGCATATCCATATTCAGGAGCGTACGCAGTGAATTCAGGGATGTCACTAGGGGTCGCGTCACGAGTGGATAGCGGGTTGACCCCTTACCGCCCGCTCCCGGGCGACCCTCAGTGACGACCGCGGATACGGCGGCGCTCCCCCGCCGCGGGAGGCGGTGCGTCGGCCAGGCGTACGACCGGGTCGTCGGGCCCCTCACGGCCCGCGACCACGGGCTTCGCGGCCCGCAGCGCCTTGGCGCGGTACTGGGCCGCGTCCGCGAGCCGGAACAGTCTGCGGGCCGAGTGGACCGGGCCGATCGCATCCTCCGTGGAGGCGACCCCGCAGGCGACGCCGTCGCCGAGCTCCAGCTCCGCGGCTCGGCGGCACACCTCGTCGGCGACCCGGACCACCTCGTCGGCCGGCGGGCCGACCGCGAGCAGACAGAACTCGTCGCCGCCGAGACGCGCGACGAGGGCGCCCGGCAGCATGGCGCCGCACAGCGACAGGACCGACCCGAAGCGCTCCAGGAGCCGGTCGCCCACGGCGTGGCCCTGGGTGTCGTTGACCCGCTTCAGCCCGTTCAGATCGCAGATGACGAGCGAGACCACATGTCCGTCGCCGCGGTGCCCCTCGATCGCCTCGTCGAGGCGCACATCGACGGCGCGGCGGTTGGCGAGGCCCGTGAGCGCGTCGGTGAAGGCGAGCCGGTGGGCCTCCTCCAGGCGCTCGGTCTGGGCGAGCCCGGCGGCGACCACGGAGGCGAGGACCGTCGCGAAGTCGGTGTCGGCGCGGTCGAAGACGGGGGCATCGGTCGCCCGGGCGACATACAGCTCGCCCCAGGCGCGGCCGTGCAGCACGACCGGCGCGACGACACAGCAGCCGCGACCGCGCCGGCGCAGGGCGGCGACCCGCTGGTGGGAGTACCCGGCGTGCCCGGTGGCGGCCAGTCCCCGGGCGCTCTCCACCCAGGCGCCGGGCCCGCCGCCGCCCGCCCAGCGCTCATGGAGGAACTCGGTGATCTCCGGGAACTGGTGCACCGGGTACGACTCGTCCTCGGGGAACTCCTCCTCCTCGGGCGCGCGGTCCCCGACGTTGACGAGGACCCGCAGCCGCCCGCCCTCCCGCTCCCACACGGAGAGCGCGGCGAAACTCCCGGAGAGGGCCCGGCACGCACCCAGTGCGGCGGCCCGCCAGGACTCCTGCGGGGTGTGCGCCGCCGCCATCCCCTGCGCCAGCGCCACCACGGCCCTCAGCCGGCTGTCCTCGACCACGACTCCAGGCTAGGGACGATCAGCACGACATGAGACATCAGTGCGGCGATCAGGGGTCCGGCCGCACCACGGCCGGTCCGCACCACGGACCGCCCCGTGCCCCTGCGCGACCCGCACGGCCTCGGTGCTACTCCCCCGGCCACTGCGGCGTGCGCTTCTCGTTGAAGGCGGCGACCCCCTCCGCGCGGTCCCCCGAGAACGCCACCGAACGCCACGCCGCGTCCTCGACCTCCAGCCCGGCCCGCAGGTCCAGGCCGTGGCCCAGCCGCAGGGCACGCTTCGCGGCACGCAGCCCCACCGGGGAGTTCGCGGCGATACGGGCCGCGAGGGCGAGCGCCTCCGTACGGTCCTGGCCCTCCGCGACCAGTTCGTCGATCAGCCCCAGCCCGCGCGCCTCGGCCCCCTGGAGCCGCCGCGCGGTGAAGATCAGCTCCGCCGCCCGGGCCGCGCCCACCCGGCGGGGCAGAAGCTGGGTGCCGCCGCCGCCCGGGATCACCCCGACCGAGACCTCGGGCAGCCCGACCACCGCCGTGGTGTCCGCCACGATCACGTCGCAGGACAGCGCCAGCTCGAAGCCGCCGCCCAGCGCGAACCCGTGCACCGCGGCGATCGTCGGCATCGGCAGCTCCAGGACCCCGGTGTACGCGGCGCGGGCGACCGGGCGCTGGCGCACCAGATCGGCGTCCGTGAAGGAGTTGCGCTCCTTCAGGTCCGCGCCCACGCAGAACGCCCGCTCGTGCGTCGACGTCAGCACGGTCACCCGGGCGTCCCGGTCGGCGGCGAGGTGCTCGCACGCCGCGGTGATCGAGCGCGCCATCTCCGTGGACACCGCGTTCATCGCCTTGGGCCGGTCCAGCGCCAGCTCCGCGACGTACCCGTGCCGCCGTACGACGACGTGCTCGCCGAACCGCCGCTCGTCCGCCTGCTCCGCCATGACACCCTCCCGGTTAACGCGGGTTAACTACCGACCGTCCGATCATGGCAGCCGAAGCGGTCCCGCGAAAGCCGCCGAGAGGCTTCACCGGGTCCGAGCCACCCAGCGCCACCCCACCTCTTTCGAGTGACATTCAGCCCTTCTCCGCCGCGCCTCCCACCGATCGGCACATAACCTGCCGACCGCCAGGGCGCATCGGGGGGAGCGCGGGCAGACCGGGGAGGACGAGCATGACGACGGACACGGCCACCGGCGAGACCACGACGCCCACCCCACCCGGGCCTCCGGGTCCCCTGCGGTGCCGCCCCGCGGGCCGGCACCGCAGGCCACGCCCCCGGCGGACGGCGCTCGCGATCGGCGGATTCGCCCTCGCCGCCGGGGTCCTGAGCCTCGTACGCCTCGCTCCGGAGGGGGTGACGGGCTCGGGCGGGACCGCCGAGGCCGAACCCCGTATCGACACCACCGACACGGCCGCCACGGTGGGAACGGCGCCGCGCAGGAGCGCGGACCACCCCACCACGACCGCCGTCATACGGGCGGCGGGCGCGAGCCCGTCCGCGACGGCCGCCGGCCGCACCTCCGCCGGACCGTCCTCCTCGGCGACCACCGCCGCCGATCCTCCGACCGGCATCCCGGAGGCACCCTGGACGCCGACGGCCTCCCGTACACCCGGCTCCCCGGCGACCCCGCTACCCACCGAGCCGCGGCCCGCCCCGTCCACGACGGCTCCCGCCGAGACGCCCACCCCCACGCAGAACCCCGCGGGCGTGTGCCTCCCGATAGTGGCGCTGTGTGTCAACGGGCTGCCGTTGCTGGGGGGTTGATCCCTACGGCGTCCCCTCGCGGCGGGTCAGCAGCCACGGTTCGATCACTCCGAGGCCACGCACGGGGCGCTGCCACATCGGCTGGAGCGCGAAGCGGTACAGGGGCGGCTCCTCGCCTTCCTTCTCCGCCGCGGCGGCGGCCTCGGCGGCCTCCGTCTCCGAGGCCGGCGCCTCGCTCGTGCGGATCAGCTCCTCCGCGAACGCGCCGTCGACCAGGACCGCGTCCCGGGGTGCTATGGAGGTGAGCCGGCTGGCCAGGTTCACCGTCGTACCGAAGACATCGCCCATCCGCGTGGTCACCGTGCCGAAGGCGATGCCCACGCGCAGTTCCGGCATCGTCTCGTCGTTGGCCATCGTCTCGATGAGACGAATGGCGATCTCCGCGGCCGTACCGGCGTCGTCCGCCGCGTACAGCACCTCGTCGCCCAGCGTCTTGATGAGCCGGCCGCCGTGCGCGGCCACCAGGTCGGCCGCGGTCGTCTCGAACGCCTCGACGAGCTCGCCCAGTTCCTCCTCCTCCAGGCGGCGGGTCAGCCGCGTGAAGCCGACGAGGTCCGCGAAACCGACCGCGAGACGGCGGTCGACCATCTCCTCGTCGTCGGCGGCTTGAACGACCCGCCCGGTCGCGGCGGCGAGCTGGCGCCGCCAGACATAGATGAGGAACTCCTCCAGCTCCGGCAGCAGCAGCTCGATCAGTGGGTAGGTGACCTCGGTCCGGGTCATGCCCGGCTCCGGGGGCTCGGTGAGCCCCTCCAGGAAGGAGTCGATCTGCCACTCGGCCAGCCGGGCGGTGGTCTGCCCGGTGGAACGGGCCACCTGCACCGCCATCGCCTCGCTCAGCAGCCCCGCCTCGACCAGACCGGCCAGGCGGCGCAGGGCCAGCACATCGGCCTCCGTGAGCGCCTTGGCCTGCCCTATGTCGGCGAAGCCCATCGCCCGCCAGAAGCGGGACGCCAGCTCCATGGAGACGCCCGCGCTCCGGGCCGCCTGGAAGGGGGTGTACCGGCGCTCGGCCCCCAGGATGAGCTGCTCCAGACGGAGCGCCAGGGGGTTCTCCTCGGGCTCGGCGTGCGCGTCCCGCCCCGGTCCACCGTCGGGGGCGGGGTGTACGCCCGTGCCCGAGCCCGCGTCGTCGACGGTCACGCGTGCTGCCCTTCCGATCTGCCACGGCCAGGTATCGACCGCGGTCAACTCTACGGCAGGTGTGCGGTAGCTCACTCCTCCAGGAACAGCCGCCGCCGGGGACTCGCCGGTGCTCACGCCGGGCGCAGATGCACGATGTCCCCCGCTCCCACCGGCTCCTGCACCCCGTCCCGTGTCGCCAGCACCAGCCGGCCGTCGCTGTCGATCGCCACCGCCTCACCGGTGATGGAGCGGTCGCCGGGCAGCTCGGCGCGGACGAGACGGCCCAGGGTGGCACTCCCGGCCGCGTACGTCTCCTGCAGACCGCAGGCCGCCGGATCGCCCTCCGCCGCGCGCCACCGCCCGTACCAGTCCTCCAGGGAGCGCAGCACGGCGCGCAGCAGCGGGTCGCGGTCCGCCGCGCGGGCCCCCGCGAGCGCCAGCGAGCCCGCGGTGGGCACCGGCAGCTCGTTCTCACGCAGCGTGACGTTGATGCCGATGCCGACGATGACCCCGTCCTCGCCCGCGCGCTCCGCCAGGATCCCGCCGGCCTTGCGCTCCTCGTCACCCACGGTCACCAGCAGGTCGTTGGGCCACTTGAGTGCCGTGTCGACGCCCGCGGCCCGGGCGAGGCCCGTCGCGACGGCGACCCCGGCGAGCAGCGGCAGCCAGCCCCAGCGGGCCACCGGCACGCCGACGGGCCTGAGCAGGACCGAGAAGAACAGGCCGGAGCGGGCCGGGGCCGACCAGGTGCGGTCGAGGCGCCCGCGCCCCGCGTTCTGCTCCTCGGCGACCAGCACGGCGCCCTCGGCGGCCCGGCCGGCCGCGGTGAGGGCCACGAGGTCGGTGTTGGTGGACCCGGTGCGCTGCACCACCTCCACCCCGGACCACAGCCCGCCCTCGCGCACCAGCGCCCGGCGCAGCGCGACGGCGTTCAGGGGCGGCCGCTCCAGGTCGGACCAGCGGCCGCCACCGCCTGCGGCGTCGTTCCCGGGACGGTTCTCGTCTGAGGCATCTCGAGGCATCATGCAAGCCACCCTAGGTGTGGTAAACGCCGCACTGCCGATCGGTAGGCACCCCACTACGCTACGGATGAGTAACCGTTCGTTCTTCTGAGCATTCTCGTAGCACCTCACCCTCACGTCCCCACTGAGCAGGCAGGGAGCCGCATCCCGATGTCCGAGCCGGAAGAGATCGACATTCACACCACCGCGGGCAAGCTGGCTGATCTCCAGCGCCGCGTCCAGGAGGCGACGCACGCCGGCTCGGAGCGCGCCGTCGAGAAACAGCACGCCAAGGGCAAGCTGACGGCCCGTGAGCGGATCGAGCTGCTGCTGGACGAGGACTCGTTCATCGAGCTGGACGAGTTCGCCCGGCACCGCTCGACCAACTTCGGGCTGGAGAAGAACCGCCCGTACGGGGATGGCGTCGTGACCGGCTACGGCACCGTGGACGGCCGGCCCGTCGCGGTGTTCTCCCAGGACTTCACCGTCTTCGGCGGGGCGCTGGGCGAGGTCTACGGCCAGAAGATCGTCAAGGTCATGGACTTCGCCCTGAAGACCGGCTGCCCGGTCATCGGCATCAACGACTCCGGCGGCGCCCGCATCCAGGAGGGCGTCGCGTCCCTGGGCGCGTACGGCGAGATCTTCCGCCGCAACACCCACGCCTCCGGAGTGATCCCGCAGATCAGCCTGGTGGTCGGACCCTGTGCGGGCGGCGCGGTCTACTCCCCCGCGATCACCGACTTCACGGTGATGGTCGACCAGACCTCGCACATGTTCATCACCGGCCCGGACGTCATCAAGACGGTGACCGGCGAGGACGTCGGGTTCGAGGAGCTGGGCGGCGCCCGTACCCACAACACCGCCTCCGGCGTGGCGCACCACATGGCCGGGGACGAGAAGGACGCGATCGAGTACGTCAAGCAGCTGCTGTCGTACCTGCCGTCCAACAACCTGTCCGAGCCCCCGGTCTTCCCGGAGGAGGCGGACCTCACGGTCACCGACGAGGACCGCGAGCTGGACGTGGTCGTGCCGGACAGCGCCAACCAGCCGTACGACATGCACACGGTCATCGAGCACATCCTGGACGACGGCGAGTTCTTCGAGACGCAGGCGCTGTTCGCGCCGAACATCGTCACCGGCTTCGGACGGGTCGAGGGCCACCCCGTGGGCATCGTCGCCAACCAGCCGATGCAGTTCGCCGGCTGCCTCGACATCGACGCGAGCGAGAAGGCGGCACGCTTCGTGCGCACGTGCGACGCCTTCAACGTGCCCGTGATCACCTTCGTCGACGTGCCCGGCTTCCTGCCCGGCGTCGACCAGGAGCACACCGGCATCATCCGCCGCGGCGCCAAGCTGATCTTCGCCTACGCCGAGGCCACCGTCCCGCTGATCACCGTGATCACCCGTAAGGCGTTCGGCGGCGCGTACGACGTCATGGGCTCCAAGCACCTGGGCGCCGACGTGAACCTGGCCTGGCCGACCGCCCAGATCGCGGTGATGGGCGCGCAGGGCGCGGTCAACATCCTGCACCGCCGCACCATCGCCGAGGCGGAGGCCTCGGGAGAGGGTGAGGCGACCCGCGCCCGGCTGATCCAGGAGTACGAGGACACCCTCCTCAACCCCTACGTCGCGGCCGAGCGCGGCTACATCGACGCGGTGATCAGGCCGTCCGACACCCGTCGCCATGTCGTGCGGGCGCTGCGCCAGCTGCGCACCAAGCGGGAGTCCCTGCCCCCGAAGAAGCACGGCAACATCCCCCTGTAAACCCCGGGACCCTTGGGAGCGGACATGACGATCAAGGTCGTACGGGGCAATCCGACCCCGGAGGAGTTGGCCGCCGCACTGGCGGTGGTCCGAGCCCGCGCCGCGGCGGCGGCCTCCATACCGCCCGGCGTGGCGCGGCACAGGGACTCCTGGGCCGACCCGGCCCGCATCGCTGCCCACCCGGTGCCCCAGCCGGGCCCGACGGCGTGGAGCCGCACCTACTGGCCGGGCTAGTGCTGCGACCGGAAAGGTTCACCGGCTCGCGACGCCCGGCACGGCACCTCGCCGCGTTGTCGCATCGCCCGAGTACATCCAGTACTCGGGCGATGCTCCGCCTTTGCGATGCTCCCCCACTGCCTGAAAGGCGTGGGGGCACCCCCAGCACCGGACGCCGCGAGCTGTCCGGCAAACCTTTCCGGCCACAGCACTAGGCCGCATCTGCCGGCCGGGCGGCTCGCTGGCCGGCCGGACCCCCGGCCGGGCGGCTCGCTGGCCGGCCGGACCCCCGGCCGGCCGAAGTTGAGTACGCGTACTCAGGCGCCCGGACGCACGCCGGACGCACGATCGAAGGCATGCTGTGGTCCGACCCCGAGAACGAGCCGCCGAAGGAACTGCGCGACATGCAGAACATGTTGCGGCGGCTCGGGGTCCTGATGGCGCTGGCCAGCCTGCTGGCGATGATCGTCATCGGCATCCGGTGATACACGCCGATACGCTGAGCGCATGACCGATCAGTCCCGCCGCCGTCTGGTGCTCGCATCCCAGTCCCCTGCCCGCCTCGGACTGCTCCGGCAGGCCGGGCTCGACCCCGAGGTCATCGTCAGCGGGGTCGACGAGGACGCCGTCACCGCCCCCACCCCCGCGGAACTCGCCCTCGCCCTCGCCGAGGCCAAGGCGTCCGTCGTCGCGGCGAAGCCCGAGGTGAAGGGCGCGCTGGTGATCGGCTGCGACTCGGTGCTCGACCTGGACGGTGAGGCCCTCGGCAAGCCCGCGGACGCCGAGGAGGCGATGGCGCGCTGGAAGTCGATGCGCGGCCGGGCGGGCACCCTCCAGACCGGCCACTGCGTCTACGACACGATCAGCGGCCGGTACGCGTCCGCCACCGCCTCCACCGTCGTCCGCTTCGGCGAGCCGACGGACGAGGAGATCGCCGCGTACGTGGCCTCCGGCGAACCCCTCTACGTGGCGGGGGCCTTCACTCTCGACGGCCGTTCGGCGCCCTTCATCGACGGGATCGACGGCGACCACGGCAACGTCATCGGCATCTCGCTGCCCCTGGTCCGCCGGCTGCTGGCCGAACTGGGCGTCGGGATCACCGAGTTGTGGGCGCCGCGGGAGAAGTGAGCGAGCGCCCGCCACGCGGGCCCGGCTTGGGCGCAGGCCTCAGGGCGTGACGGGCGCGAACCTCAGGGCGTGACAGGCGCAGGCCTCAGGGCGTGACGGGCGCGGGTCCGCCGCTCTCCGGCGCCGGTCCGCCCTGCCCCGCCGCCTCCCCCGGAGCGCTCTTGCCGTCCCCGGGACCGCCCTCCCCGGGCCGTGGGCCGGCCTGCCCCTGGCGGCCGTCCGTCGCGCCCGGGCGGTCGTACGTCATGAGGGTGAGCAGTATCAGCCCGAACACGACCATCAGGAACGCGAACGCGCCCCAGCCGACCAGCCCCACCGTGAACGCGGCGAGCACGGCGTGCACCACGGCGGCGCTGATCAGCACGATGCGCCAGAACCCGGACGGGGCGCGGCCGCGCACCGCCACCAGCAGGGCGGCGACCCCGCACAGCGCGAAGTACAGACCGAAGACGATGCCGCCCGCCTTCGACGACGCGGACATCGCATCCGGGTCGAGCCCCGCGAGCGACATGTTCTGCCGGTCCACCACCGTGCCCAGGAACCAGTTCAGCAGCCCGATGCCGAACGCCTCCAGAACGAGGACCACCGCCACGATCCATGCCACCGGTCTGCGGACCACCGGCCCCCACCCACCTTCGAGCGCGCTGCGTGTTACTCCGAGTACCTTCGAGACATCGCGAACGCTACTAACGGGTAAACCAGGGGACAAGAGGTCCGACGGGGGCAAAGTTTCGTTGGGCCATTAGTAGGGACTCCACAAAGAAACACGACCGGCGGCAGGACTACTTCATAGAGACCTTGACCACACCGGAGGGCTAGGGTTTTCCGGTGGATTCCCATGTCCGGCGGTGCGACAAGGGATTTCACAGGTTGAGTGAGCCTGGTTTCACGCTCCGTGTGGGCAAGCTCACCACTGGGGACGGGTCGAAACGTCGTGTCGGCAGTCCCTAAACTCGGCTTGTTTCAAGGAGAGGGAGCCATCGTGCGCAAGGTGTTGATCGCCAACCGTGGCGAAATCGCTGTCCGTGTCGCCCGGGCCTGCCGTGACGCCGGGATCGCGAGCGTGGCCGTGTACGCCGACCCGGACCGGGACGCCCTGCACGTCCGCGCGGCGGACGAGGCGTTCGCCCTGGGCGGTGACACCCCCGCCAGCAGCTACCTGGACATCGAGAAGGTCCTCCAGGCCGCGAAGGACTCCGGAGCGGACGCCGTCCACCCCGGTTACGGCTTCCTCTCCGAGAACGCCCACTTCGCCCAGGCCGTCCTGGACGCCGGGCTGATCTGGATCGGTCCCCCGCCGCAGGCCATCCGCGACCTCGGCGACAAGGTCGCGGCCCGGCACATCGCCCAGCGCGCCGGCGCCCCGCTGGTCGCCGGTACGCCCGACCCGGTGTCCGGCGCCGACGAGGTCGTCGCGTTCGCCGAGGAGCACGGCCTGCCCATCGCCATCAAGGCCGCCTTCGGCGGTGGCGGACGCGGTCTGAAGGTCGCCCGCACCCTCGAAGAGGTCCCCGAGCTGTACGAGTCCGCGGTCCGCGAGGCGGTGGCCGCCTTCGGCCGCGGCGAGTGCTTCGTCGAGCGCTACCTCGACCGGCCCCGCCATGTGGAGACCCAGTGCCTGGCCGACAGCCACGGCAACGTGGTCGTCGTCTCCACCCGTGACTGCTCGCTGCAGCGCCGCCACCAGAAGCTCGTCGAGGAGGCCCCGGCCCCCTTCCTGAGCCAGGCGCAGATGGACGAGCTGTACGGAGCGTCGAAGGCCATCCTCAAGGAGGCCGGCTACGTCGGCGCGGGCACCGTCGAGTTCCTCGTCGGCAACGACGGCACGATCTCCTTCCTGGAGGTCAACACCCGACTGCAGGTCGAGCACCCGGTCACCGAGGAGGTCGCCGGCATCGACCTGGTCCGCGAGATGTTCCGCATCGCCGACGGCGAGGAGCTGGGCTACGGCGACCCCGAACTGCGCGGTCACTCCTTCGAGTTCCGTATCAACGGCGAGGACCCGGGCCGCAACTTCCTGCCCGCCCCCGGCACGGTGACCCGCTTCGCCCCGCCGTCGGGCCCCGGTGTCCGTCTGGACGCGGGCGTGGAGTCCGGCAGCGTCATCGGCCCGGCGTGGGACTCGCTGCTGGCCAAGCTGATCGTCACGGGCCGCACCCGCAAGGAGGCGCTGGAGCGTGCCTCCCGCGCCCTGGAGGAGTTCCAGGTCGAGGGCATGGCGACGGCCATCCCGTTCCACCGCGCGGTGGTCAAGGACCCGGCGTTCGCCCCCGAACTGACCGGCTCCGACGCGCCGTTCACGGTGCACACCCGGTGGATCGAGACCGAGTTCGTCAACGAGATCAAGCCCTTCACGGCGGTCGCCGACGCGGACGCCGACGAGGAGCCGGGTCGCGAGACGGTCGTGGTCGAGGTGGGCGGCAAGCGCCTGGAGGTGTCGCTGCCCTCGTCGCTCGGCATGTCCCTGGCCCGCACGGGCCTGGCGGCCGGTGCCAAGCCCAAGCGCCGCGCGGCCAAGAAGTCCGGTCCGGTGGCCTCCGGTGACGCTCTCGCCTCCCCGATGCAGGGCACGATCGTCAAGGTCGCCGTCGAGGAGGGCCAGGAGGTCAAGGAGGGCGACCTGGTCGTCGTCCTCGAGGCGATGAAGATGGAGCAGCCCCTGAACGCGCACCGGGCGGGCACCATCAAGGGCCTCACCGCCGAGGTCGGCGCGTCCGTCACCTCCGGCGCCCTGATCTGCGAGATCAAGGACTGACCACCGGTACGACAGACGGGAGCGCCCGGCGGCCGGTTGTCCGGCCTGCCGGGCGCTCCCGTCTGTCGGCCGCCGCGGCGGCCGCTCGGTCGGCTCTGGACGGCTGAGGGCGCGGTGGAACGCGAGCCCCTAGGTCCTAGCGGCGGCGCAGATCCGCGACCCGTGGCCGCTCTCCCGCCGGCGGCTCTCCGAGGACCGTCGCGCTGCGCAACTGCGGGCCGCCCCCGGCGACCTGGCCCCGGCGGGGCCCGGGAAGGGCCACGTCACGCCGTGGCTGACGGCCCGCCGGGGCCGTGTCGCCCCCCGGGGAACCGCCTCCTGACGCCCCGGCGACCGCGATCTGCACACCCTGATCGGCCAGGGCCTGCAACTCGGTGGCCGCGCGGTCGTCGTGCGGGGGCGGCTCGTCCGTCACCAACCGGGTGATCAGGTCCGTCGGCACGGTCTGGAACATCGTGTCCGTACCGAGCTTGGTGTGGTCGGCGAGGACGACGACCTCCGCGGCCGCCTGCACCAGCGCACGGTCGACGGACGCCGACAGCATGTTGGACGTGGACAGCCCGCGCTCGGCGGTGAGCCCGCTCCCGGACAGAAAGGCCTTGGAGACCCTCAGGCCCTGGAGCGACTGCTCGGCACCGCTGCCGACGAGGGCGTAGTTGGAACCGCGCAGGGTGCCGCCGGTCATCACGACCTCCACGCGATTGGCATGGGCCAGCGCCTGGGCCACCAGCAGGGAGTTGGTGACGACGGTCAGCCCGGGTACCCGCGCGAGCCGGCGCGCCAGCTCCTGCGTGGTGGTCCCGGCCCCCACCACGATGGCCTCGCCCTCCTGCACGAGGCCCGCGGCGAGGTCGGCGATGGCGGTCTTCTCGGCGGTCGCGAGATGGGACTTCTGCGGAAAGCCGGACTCCCGCGTGAACCCGCCCGGCAGTACCGCACCGCCGTGCCGGCGGTCGAGGAGTCCTTCTGCCTCCAGCGCGCGCACGTCCCGCCGTACGGTCACTTCGGAGGTCTGGACGACGCGGGCGAGCTCACGGAGCGACACGGCACCGTTCGCTCGCACCATTTCGAGGATCAATTGGCGACGTTCTGCAGCGAACACGAAACTGACAGTAACCCCAACGACCGTCTGCTTTCAGCAGTTTGCGCCGAATAACAGAAGTTGTTCGCACGACAGGGCGGAAAGTGGTATACGCGCCCACTCCCGACACCCCTGCCGTATGTGTCGTCGACGATCCCCGTGTCCAGGGCCTGTGACCTGCGGTCACGCCATGAACGGCCGTCAGGCTTCGATGCCCGCCCTCCGGGTGTGCAACTGCCGTGCCACCTCGGCAATCGAGCCCGACAGGGACGGGTACACGGTGAAGGCGTTCGCGATCTGTTCGACCGTCAGATTGTTGTCGACCGCGATCGAGATGGGATGGATCAGTTCCGACGCGCGCGGTGCGACGACCACGCCGCCCACGACGATCCCGGTGCCGGGCCGACTGAAGATCTTGACGAAACCGTCCCGGATGCCCTGCATCTTGGCGCGCGGGTTGCGCAGCAGAGGCAGCTTGACCACCCGGGCGTCGATCTTGCCCGCGTCCACATCGGCCTGCGTGTAGCCGACGGTGGCGATCTCGGGGTCGGTGAAGACGTTCGAGGAGACGGTCTTCAGGTTGAGCGGGGCCACCGCGTCGCCGAGGAAGTGGTACATGGCGATGCGCCCCTGCATGGCGGCGACCGACGCGAGGGCGAAGACGCCGGTGACGTCACCGGCGGCGTACACGCCGGGAGCCGTCGTACGGGAGACCTTGTCGGTCCATATGTGACCGGACTCGCGCAGCTTGACGCCGGCCTCCTCCAGGCCCATCCCGCTGCTGTTGGGTATCGCGCCGACCGCCATGAGGCAGTGCGAACCGGTGATCACGCGGCCGTCGGCGAGCGTGACCTCGACCCGGTCGCCGACCCGCTTGGCGGACTGCGCACGCGAGCGGGCCATGACGTTCATGCCCCGGCGCCGGAAGACGTCCTCCAGGACGGCTGCGGCGTCGGGGTCCTCACCGGGCAGCACACGGTCGCGTGAGGAGACGAGGGTGACCTTGGAGCCGAGCGCCTGGTAGGCACCGGCGAACTCGGCACCGGTGACACCGGATCCGACGACGACGAGTTCCTCGGGCAGCTCGTCGAGGTCGTAGACCTGGGTCCAGTTGAGGATGCGCTCCCCGTCCGGCTGGGCGTCGGGCAGCTCGCGCGGGTGACCGCCGGTGGCGATGAGCACGGCGTCGGCGGTGAGGGTCTCCTCGCTGCCGTCCGCGGCCCGCACGACGACCTTGCGCGACCCGTCCAGGGCCTGCATGCCCTCCAGCCGGCCGCGGCCGCGCATGACGCGGGCGCCGGCCCGCGTGACGGACGCGGTGATGTCGTGGGACTGGGCGAGCGCGAGGCGCTTCACCCGTCGGTTGACCTTCCCGAGGTCGACGCCGACGACCCGGGCCGCCTGCTCCAGGGGCGGGGTGTCGTCCGCGACGATGATGCCCAGCTCCTGGTACGACGAGTCGAAGGTGGTCATCACCTCGGCCGTCGCGATGAGGGTCTTCGACGGCACACAGTCGGTCAGCACCGACGCCCCGCCCAGACCGTCGCAGTCGACGACGGTCACCTCCGCGCCGAGCTGAGCGGCCACCAGAGCCGCTTCGTATCCGCCGGGTCCGCCACCGATGATCACGATCCGAGTCACGTACCCCATTGTCCCGCACGTTCGGGGTACGTCTCCTCCGGGGGCGGCCGCTGGTACTTCTGTTACAGAAGTGGCCGTCGAGACGCTGTCGTACCCTCGTCTCCATGTCGCTCTACGCCGCGTACGCCGGCAACCTCGACGCGCGGCTGATGACCCGCCGCGCACCCCATTCGCCGATGCGCGCCACCGGCTGGCTGGACGGCTGGCGGCTGACCTTCGGGGGCGAGCACATGGGCTGGGAGGGCGCCCTCGCGACGATCGTCGAGGACCCGCTGTCGCAGGTCTTCGTCGCGCTGTACGACATCGCGCCCATGGACGAGGACTCCCTGGACCGCTGGGAGGGCGTGGGCCTCGAGATATACCGCCGGCTACGGGTCCGCGTGCACACACTGGAGGGCGAGGAGACGGCTTGGGCCTACGTCCTGAACGGCTACGAGGGCGGCCTTCCGTCGGCCCGCTACCTGGGCGAGGTCGCGGACGCGGCGGAGTCGGCCGGAGCGCCACACGATTACGTGATGGAGCTGCGCAAGCGGCCCTGCTGACCAGGCCCCGTACCTACACTCGAGTGCAGCGGACGCATGAACGGGAGAGCGCCATGACCGGCGGCACGCGCACCTACCAGGTCTTCTACACCGAGCAGGCCGCCACGGTCCGTGACCGCCTCGACGACCGGCAGCGGGCCGCGTTCGACAAGGGCATCGCCGTACTGGCCCGCGACCCCTTCCTCCCCGCGTCCCGCGCCATAAGCTCCACGGGTGACGACCGCACGGTCCGGCTCACCCAAAACATCCTGGTCGAGTACACGATCAGCCTGGGCCGCCTGCTGGTCTTCATCGTCGAGGTCTTCAACGACAAGGACGTCGTCATCGCGGACGAGGACTGACCGGCCCCCCACCACCGGTTTCCCGGCCCCGATCTCCCTTGATCCTCTCTTCGTGGGAAACGACAAGACAACGATCGCATTCCCGTGACCTCCGTCATCTACGCGCGTAGGCCGGAACCGGCTACCCTCTTGCGCGTGAACGCATCTCTTCTTCCGGACGACATCCAGGGCGACCCCTACGCCGCCGCCGACACCGCCGCCGCGCGCCTGCGGGAGCTCACCGGTGCCGAGACCCACGACGTCGCCCTCGTGATGGGCTCCGGCTGGGCGCCGGCCGTCGATGCCCTCGGCGAGGCCGAGGCCGAATTCCCCGTCACCGAGCTGCCCGGCTTCCCGCCGCCGGCCGTCGAGGGACACGGCGGCAAGATCCGCTCGTACAAGCTCGGCGACAAGCGCGCCCTGGTCTTCCTTGGCCGCACGCACTACTACGAGGGTCGCGGCGTGGCCGCCGTCGCGCACGGCGTCCGCACCGCCGTCGCCGCCGGCGCCAAGACGATCGTCCTCACCAACGGGTGCGGCGGACTGCGCGAGACCATGCGCCCCGGTCAGCCGGTCCTGATCAGCGACCACATCAACCTGACGGCGACCTCCCCGATCGTCGGCGCCAACTTCGTCGACCTGACCGACCTGTACTCGCAGCGCCTGCGCACCCTGTGCAAGGAGATCGACCCCTCCCTCGAAGAGGGCGTCTACGCGCAGTTCACCGGCCCGCACTACGAGACGCCGGCGGAGATCCGCATGGCCCGCACCATCGGCGCGGACCTGGTGGGCATGTCCACGGTTCTCGAGGCGATCGCCGCACGCGAGGCGGGGGCCGAGGTCCTCGGCATCTCCCTGGTCACGAACCTGGCCGCCGGTATGACGGGCGAGCCGCTGAACCACGAGGAGGTCCTCCAGGCGGGCCGCGACAGCGCCGCGCGCATGGGGACCCTGCTCGCCCAGGTGCTGAACCGCCTGTAGGACACCACCGGCACCACCGGCCGTCCCCGGGCCCGCCCACCGGGCCCGGGCGGGAAGACGATGCGGCACACCACCCCCGCCCGGCCGCCGCCCCCCGGCGGCGCGCAACCGGGCGGGGGCACCCGTCCTCACCGGCCGGCACCCCGTGGGCTCTCCGGCGTTTCCGGCCGGCCCGCGCGGGCGATGCCACCCATGCCCCCACTGACACACAACGAGAGGTTGACCCGACGTGCACGACGAACTCATCGCACGGGCCCAGGCGTGGCTGGCCGAGGACCCCGACGCGGAGACCCGTGAGGAACTCGCCAAGCTCATCGACGCCGGGGACCACGCCGAGCTCGCCGCACGCTTCGGCGGCACCCTCCAGTTCGGCACCGCCGGCCTCCGCGGCGAACTGGGCGCCGGCCCCATGCGCATGAACCGCTCCGTGGTCATCCGCGCCGCCGCCGGTCTCGCCGCGTACCTGAAGTCCAAGGGCCAGGGCGACGGGCTCGTGGTCATCGGCTACGACGCCCGCCACAAGTCCGCCGACTTCGCCCGCGACACCGCGGCCGTCATGACGGGCGCGGGCCTGCGCGCGGCCGTCCTGCCCCGCCCGCTGCCCACCCCCGTGCTCGCCTTCGCCATCCGGCACCTCGGCGCGGTCGCCGGCGTGGAGGTCACCGCCAGCCACAACCCGCCCCGCGACAACGGCTACAAGGTCTACCTCGGCGACGGCTCCCAGATCGTGCCCCCGGCCGACGCCGAGATCGCGGCCGAGATCGACGCAGTCACCACCCTCACCGCCGTCCCGCGCCCCGACTCCGGCTGGGAGGTGCTGGACGACAGCGTCCTCGACGCCTATCTGGCCCGTACGGACGCCGTCCTGTCCGCCGGTTCCCCGCGCACCGCCCGCACGGTCTACACGGCGATGCACGGCGTGGGCAAGGACGTCCTCCTCGCCGCGTTCGCCCGCGCCGGTTTCCCCGCTCCGGTGCTGGTCGCCGAACAGGCCGAGCCCGACCCGGACTTCCCGACCGTCGCCTTCCCCAACCCGGAAGAGCCCGGCGCCATGGACCTCGCCTTCGCGCAGGCCCGTGAGACGGATCCCGACCTCGTGATCGCCAACGACCCCGACGCCGACCGCTGCGCCGTCGCCGTCAAGGACGGTGCCGACTGGCGCATGCTGCGCGGCGACGAGGTCGGCGCCCTGCTCGCCACGCACCTGGTCCACCGCGGGGTCAGCGGCACGTTCGCCGAGTCGATCGTCTCCTCGTCCCTCCTCGGCCGTATCGCCGAGAAGGCGGGCCTGCCCTACGAGGAGACCCTCACCGGCTTCAAGTGGATCGCCCGCGTGGACGGTCTGCGCTACGGCTACGAGGAGGCGCTCGGCTACTGCGTCGACCCCGACGGCGTCCGCGACAAGGACGGCATCACGGCCGCGCTCCTGATCACCGAGTTGGCCTCCGTGCTCAAGGCCGAGGGCCGCACCCTGCTGGACCTGCTCGACGACATCGCCGTCGACCACGGGCTGCACGCCACGGACCAGCTCTCGGTGCGCGTCGAGGACCTGTCGATCATCGCGAACGCGATGCGGCGCCTGCGCGAGCAGCCCCCGACCCGGCTCGCGGACCTGCCCGTCACCCGCTCCGAGGACCTCACCCAGGGCACGGACCTGCTCCCGCCCACCGACGGCCTGCGCTACACGCTCGACGGCGCCCGCGTGATCGTCCGCCCGAGCGGCACGGAACCGAAGCTGAAGTGCTACCTGGAGGTCGTGGTCCCGGTCGCCTCACACGCGGACCTCCCCACGGCCCGCACCAAGGCCAGGGCCCTCCTGACCTCGATCAAGCAGGACCTGTCGACGGCAGCCGGCATCTGACGGCCGCCTGCTCCGGTAGGACAACCCCCGCGTGCGCGGCCGTTGAGGCTGCGGGCGCGGGGGTTGTTCGTCGCTGGGGGTACCGGGGGTGGTGGTTGCCCGGGGGTGGGCTGTTGGTGGCCGGTGGCGGTGAGGTGACCGTGGGGCCGCCCTCTTCTTGGCCAGCAACAGCCCACCCCCCGGGCCACCACCACCCCCGCTCACCCCACAGCCAGCAGGATCCCCAGAAGCACCGCCCCCGCCACCGCCGGGCCGATCACCTCGTAGGCCCAGCGGACCGTCGGCTCGCCCTGGGCGCGCTCCGAGTTCAGGTGGGTCTCGGCGAGCTCGCGGAGGTCGTCCATGGCCTTGTCGGCGCCCGCGCGCGGGGGCTCGCTCGAGGCAGCCGGCGGCTGCGGTGAGAAGGAGCCCAGGCGGCCCCGGCCGCCCGGCCCCGCGGTGGCCCTGCTCTGCTGCCGGGCCGCCTTCTTGCGCCCCCGCAGGGACACGGGCACCGCCCAGAGCTGGTACTTGGTCCCGGCGCTGGTGATGGCCTCGTTGGAGTAGCCGGAGCGGAGTGCCGCGACCGTGCCCCAGGGGAGCACGATGACGCGGAAGGGGTTGCGGATGCGCAGCCGCTCGTCGTTCGCGAAGACGGCCGGGCGCATGGTGAAGGCGATGACCAGCGGGATCAGCAGGAGCATGGCGGCAAGCGCCAGCCACGGGGTGTGGCCGTGCCCCTTGACCACCGCGTCGATGCCGAGCCAGAGGATGATGGCGAGCAGCAGCACGCCGGCCGCGATGCCACCGGAGGACCGGTGGACCCGGTCCTGGAACTCGGAGGCCGAGGGGTCCGGCGTGGGTGGCTGGCGGTCAGGGGTCGTCATGGCCCCGATTGTGCCCGACGCGCGTGCGGAAGCTCGTACCTAGGTGCCGGTACCGGGTGACGAAGGCAACCTCGACCGCCCGGGGGGTGTACAGAAGCTACGCGCGTAGATATGCTCATCTGGTGACCATGCCCACCCATGCCCCAGCACACTCGCTCTCAGGCGTCACCGCGTCCGACAGCACGCTGCGCCGCTTCCTCCACGGGCTGCCCGGCGTCGACGCGGTCGGCCTGGAGGCGCGCGCCGCCTCACTTGGCACCCGTTCCATCAAGACCACCGCGAAGGCGTACGCCATCGACCTCGCCATCTCGATGGTCGACCTGACGACGCTGGAAGGCGCGGACACACCGGGCAAGATCCGGGCGCTCGGCGCCAAGGCGGTCCACCCCGACCCCACTGACCGTACGACCCCCACGACCGCCGCCGTCTGCGTCTACCCCGACATGGTGGCCGTGGCCAAGGAGGCCGTCGCGGGCTCCGGCGTCAAGATCGCGTCCGTCGCCACCGCCTTCCCGGCGGGCCGTGTCGCGCTGGACGTGAAGCTGGCCGACGTGCGTCAGGCCGTGGCCGCGGGCGCCGACGAGATCGACATGGTCATCGACCGCGGAGCGTTCCTCGCGGGCAGGTACCTGAAGGTGTACGACGAGATCGTCGCCGTGAAGGAGGCTTGCGGGACGAGCGCCCGACTGAAGGTGATCTTCGAGACGGGCGAGCTGTCCACGTACGACAACATCCGGCGGGCCAGCTGGCTCGGCATGCTGGCGGGCGCGGACTTCATCAAGACCTCGACCGGCAAGGTCGCCGTCAACGCGACCCCGGCCAACACCCTCCTCATGCTGGAGGCCGCCCGCGACTTCCGCGCCCAGACCGGTGTCCAGGTCGGCGTGAAGCCCGCCGGCGGCATCCGCACCAGCAAGGACGCCATCAAGTTCCTGGTCCTCGTCAACGAGACGGCCGGCACGGACTGGCTGGACAACCACTGGTTCCGCTTCGGCGCCTCCTCGCTCCTGAACGATCTGCTGATGCAGCGTCAGAAGCTGGCCACCGGCCGCTACTCCGGCCCCGACTACGTGACGGTGGACTGAGACCCTCATGGAAAACGTGTCATCCGCATTCGAGTACGCCCCGGCGCCCGAGTCCCGCTCGGTCGTCGACATCGCGCCCTCCTACGGCCTGTTCATCGATGGTGAGTTCACCGAGGCGGCCGACGGCAGGGTCTTCAAGACGATCAGCCCGTCCTCCGAGGAGGTCCTCTCCGAGGTCGCCCAGGCGAGCGAGGCCGACGTCGACCGCGCGGTCAAGGCCGCCCGCAAGGCCTTCGAGAAGTGGTCGGCGCTGCCCGGCTCCGAGCGCGCCAAGTACCTGTTCCGCATCGCCCGCATCATCCAGGAGCGCAGCCGCGAGCTGGCCGTCCTGGAGACGCTGGACAACGGCAAGCCGATCAAGGAGACCCGCGACGCCGACCTCCCCCTGGTCGCCGCGCACTTCTTCTACTACGCCGGCTGGGCCGACAAGCTGGAGCACGCGGGCTTCGGCCGCAACCCGCGGCCCCTGGGCGTCGCGGGCCAGGTCATCCCCTGGAACTTCCCGCTGCTGATGCTGGCGTGGAAGATCGCCCCGGCGCTCGCGACCGGCAACACGGTCGTCCTGAAGCCCGCCGAGACCACCCCCCTGTCCGCCCTGTTCTTCGCGGACATCTGCCGCCAGGCGGGCCTGCCCAAGGGTGTCGTCAACATCCTTCCGGGCTACGGCGACACGGGCGCCGCGCTCGTCGCCCACCCGGACGTGAACAAGGTCGCCTTCACCGGCTCCACGGCCGTCGGCAAGCAGATCGCGCGCACGGTCGCGGGCACGAAGAAGAAGGTCACCCTCGAACTGGGCGGCAAGGGCGCCAACATCGTCTTCGACGACGCCCCGATCGACCAGGCCGTCGAGGGCATCGTGAGCGGCATCTTCTTCAACCAGGGCCAGGTCTGCTGCGCGGGCTCCCGCCTCCTGGTCCAGGAGTCGATCCAGGACGAGCTGCTGGACTCCCTGAAGCGCCGGCTGTCGACGCTCCGCCTCGGCGACCCGCTCGACAAGAACACCGACATCGGCGCGATCAACTCCGCCGAGCAGCTGGCCCGGATCACCGCGCTCGCCGACCAGGGCGAGGCGGAGGGCGCCGAGCGCTGGTCCCCGGCCTGCGAACTCCCCTCCTCCGGCTACTGGTTCGCCCCGACGCTCTTCACCAACGTCACCCAGGCGCACACCATCGCCCGTGACGAGATCTTCGGCCCGGTGCTCTCGGTCCTCACCTTCCGCACCCCGGACGAGGCCGTCGCCAAGGCGAACAACACCCAGTACGGCCTGTCCGCCGGCATCTGGACAGAGAAGGGCTCCAGGATCCTGGCCGTCGCGAACAAGCTGCGCGCGGGTGTCGTCTGGTCCAACACGTTCAACAAGTTCGACCCGACCTCGCCGTTCGGCGGTTACAAGGAGTCGGGCTTCGGCCGCGAGGGCGGCCGCCACGGCCTGGAGGCGTACCTCGATGTCTGAGAAGACCGAGAAGACCGAGCAGCGGCTGTCGGTCTTCAAGACCTACAAGCTGTACGTCGGCGGGAAGTTCCCGCGTTCCGAGAGCGGCCGGGTGTACGAGGTGACGGACTCCAAGGGCAACTGGCTGGCGAACGCCCCGCAGTCCTCCCGCAAGGACGCCCGTGACGCCGTGGTCGCCGCGCGCAAGGCGTTCGGCGGCTGGTCGGGCGCGACGGCGTACAACCGTGGCCAGGTCCTCTACCGCATCGCCGAGATGCTGGAGGGCCGGCGCGAGCAGTTCGTACGCGAAGTGGCCGACGCGGAGGGCCTGTCGAAGGCGAAGGCTGCGGCGGTCGTCGACGCGGCGATCGACCGCTGGGTCTGGTACGCGGGCTGGACCGACAAGATCGCCCAGGTGGTCGGCGGCGGCAACCCGGTCGCGGGCCCGTTCTTCAACCTGTCCAGCCCCGAACCGACGGGTGTGGTCACGGTCCTCGCGCCGCAGGAGTCGTCCTTCCTGGGCCTGATCTCGGTGATCGCCCCGGTGATCGCGACCGGCAACACCGCCGTCGTGATCGCGAGCGAGAAGTCCCCGCTCCCGGCGCTTTCGCTCGGCGAGGTGCTGGCCACCTCCGATCTGCCCGGCGGGGTCGTCAACGTCCTCTCCGGCCTTACGGCGGAGATCGCGGCGCCGCTCGCCGCGCACCAGGACGTCAACGCGATCGACCTCGCGGGTGCCGACGAGGACCTGGCGAAGGAGCTGGAGATCGCGGCGGCGGACAACCTGAAGCGCGTTCTTCGTCCACAGGCTGTGGATTACTTCGAGACTCCGGGCATCGAGCGCCTGACGGCCTTCCTGGAGACGAAGACGGTCTGGCACCCGACGGGTTCGCTGGGCGCGTCCGGCTCGTCGTACTGACACCGGCCCGAAGAGCGAGCAGCGCCTCGACAGCAGAGCCGCGCCTCCCCGCCGTCCCGGGGAGGCGCGGCTCTGCGCCGTCCGGCCGTCCTCGAAGGAGGCTCAGTGCACCGCGTGGAGGACCTGTCCGACGACCGGCACGTCGCCGAGCGACCGCGCCTCGGCCACCGGACGGGTCAGGCCCTGCGAGGACAACGGCTTGAAGTCGGCGACCTGCGTGGCCAGGCCGTTGTCCAGCGGGTCCACGCCCGTGCCCGCCAGCGGGTTGGGCTTGAGGTTCGCGAGCGGCCCGGTGACCTGGCCCAGGACTCCGGTCAGCTCCGGCAGCGCCTGCCGGCCCGTCTGGTCGAGCGACACGGGACGGGTGCGCATCACATCGAGAACCGGGGCGCTGTCCGCCGACGCCGCTGCCGCGCCCGCCCCCAGCGCGGCACCCGCGGTCGCGATGAGGACGAGAGCGCGCCGAGCGGTCGGGTTCTTGGGGGAGGCGTGTCGTGCCATGGCTGCTGCCACCTTTTCACTGCGTCGAGTAATGCTGTCGACACGCAGGGTAGTTGAGGTGTGATGTGCGCTCCAAGGTCGACCCGCGGGGTCGGCACGGTGTACGGAATGCGTCAGACTGGTGTCTCGTGAGTCTCCATCCTCCGGCCCCCGCCCGCGTCGTGCTGCTGTGCGGCCCCTCCGGCTCCGGCAAGTCCCTTGTCGCCGAACTGTCCGGGCTGCCCGTCCTGCGCCTCGACGACTTCTACAAGGAGGGCGACGATCCGACGCTGCCCCTGGTGGAGGGGAGTTCGGACATCGACTGGGACCATCCGCAGTCGTGGGACGAGGACGTCGCGGTCGCGGCCATCGCCGAACTGTGCGCCACGGGCCGTACGAGGGTGCCCGTGTACGACATCGCGCTGAGCGCCCGTACGGGCGAGGAGGCGCTGGAGATCGACCGTACGCCGGTGTTCATCGCGGAGGGCATCTTCGCCGCCGAGGTCGTGGAGCGCTGCCGTGAACTGGGCCTGCTCGCCGACGCGCTGTGCCTGACCCGCGGGCCCCTCACCACGTTCCGCCGCCGTTTCCTGCGCGATCTCAAGGAGGGCCGCAAGTCGGTCCCGTTCCTGCTGCGCCGCGGCTGGCGGCTGATGCGCGCGGAGCGGTCGATCGTCGCCCGGCAGACGGCCCTCGGCGCGTACGCCTGCGACCGGGACGAGGCGCTGTGCCGACTCACCGCGGCGGCGGCCGGCCACCGTACCCCGGCCAAGGCCACGGCGGCCTAGACCTCGTACGACAGACCCCACCCGCACCACGAGAAGCGGGGCCGGACGGACCCCCCGGCCCTCCGGTCCCGCTCTCTTGTGCTCCCCCGTGTTCCCCCGTGCTCTCGCGGTTCCCCCCGGTACCGCTCCCCCGTTGCTCCCCCGCGATGACACTCCCCCGTGTCACGCGGCGGACTTTCCCCCGTGGTCCCCGTGTCCCCCCGTCCCTCAGGCGACAAGCTCCCCGAAGGACTCCTCCAGGTCCCGGCCGAAGCTCAGGACCTCGTCGTCGCGCAGCCGGCGGAGCGACCGCCAGATGCTGGACTTCACCGTTCCGACGCTGATGTCGAGGATCTCCGCGATCTCCGGGTCCGTGCGGCCCTCGTAGTAGCGCAGGACCAGCATGGTGCGCTGGAGTTCCGGCAGCCGGGCGAGCGCCTGCCACAGGACGGCGCGCAGCTCCGTGCCGCGCATCGCGTCCGTGTCGCCGGCGGTCTCCGGCAGCTCCTCGGTCGGATACTCGTTCAGCTTGCGGCGGCGCCACGCGCTGATGTGCAGATTGGTCATCGTCCGCCGCAGATAGCCCCCCACGGCGGCCTTGTCGCTGATCCGGTCCCACGCCCGGTACGTCGAGAACAGCGCGCTCTGCAGCAGGTCCTCGGCCTCGAAGCGGTCACCGGTCAGGTGGTAGGCGGTGGCGTACAGGGAGGCGCGGCGCTCCTCGACATAGGCGGTGAACTCCGCCTCCGTCACGGAGCGACGCTCCCCCGATGCCTCCCCGTACGCAGCTCCCCCGTGAGCTTCCCCCGTGTGCGCGTCAACCACCGTCATGTACGCGGTGTGCTGACGTCCGGCGCCGCGAGCGCACCCCCGCCCGCTCACGACACCGGACTTCTCCGTGTGCCGGGTCACGTCGTGGAGACGCGTGACCACTGCGCCCGTGCTGGTGCTGTGCAGCGTGTTCATCCCGCGCCCCCCGTCGTGGAGTCCCGTACTTCCGTGCGGCCTTGCTTGTGTCGAAAAGCTTGCCCGGGCCACTTCATGGCCGTGTCCGCCGACTGTCACAGACCTGTCACAGGGCCCCTCCCCAGCCGTGGCACAGCGCCGTCACAGAGGAGAGCCGTACGGCTACGCAGCCGCACCGCCGCCCCGCGTCCCGGGCATCCCAGGGCAGGAGGGGCGCTCCAGCAGTCGAAAGACAGCCGCAGCATGGGCCAGAATGGCCCCCGTGCCTTCCCTGTTGCTGATCGAGGACGACGACGCCATCCGAACGGCCCTGGAGCTCTCACTGACGCGCCAGGGACACCGTGTGGCCACCGCTGCCACCGGAGAGGACGGCCTGAAGCTGCTGCGTGAGCAGCGGCCGGACCTGATCGTGCTGGACGTCATGCTGCCCGGCATTGACGGTTTCGAGGTGTGCCGGCGCATCCGGCGCACCGACCAGCTGCCGATCATCCTGCTGACCGCGCGCAGCGACGACATCGACGTCGTGGTCGGGCTGGAGTCCGGCGCCGACGACTATGTCGTCAAGCCGGTGCAGGGCCGGGTCCTCGACGCCCGGATCCGGGCGGTGCTGCGGCGCGGCGAGCGGGAGTCCAGCGACTCGGCGACGTTCGGCAACGTCGTCATCGACCGGTCGGCGATGACGGTCACCAAGAACGGCGAGGATCTGCAACTCACCCCGACCGAGCTGCGGTTGCTGCTGGAGCTGAGCCGGCGGCCGGGACAGGCGCTGTCCCGGCAGCAGCTGTTGCGTCTGGTGTGGGAGCACGACTACCTGGGCGACTCGCGGCTCGTCGACGCGTGCGTCCAGCGCCTGCGCGCCAAGGTCGAGGACGTGCCGTCGTCCCCCACGCTGATCCGTACGGTCCGTGGTGTCGGCTACCGGCTGGACACCCCTCAGTGACCGATCCGCACAGGGGACTCCGCGGCTGGGCCGCGGCACGCAGGGCCGTACAGTCACGCCTGCGCTTCACCAGCCTCCGACTGCGCCTGGTCGTGGTCTTCGGTCTCGTCGCGCTGACCGCCGCGGTGTCGGCCTCCGCCATCGCGTACTGGCTCAACCGCGAGGCCGTGCTCACCCGCACCCAGGACGCGGTGCTGCGCGACTTCCAGCAGGAGATGCAGAACCGGGCGAGTTCGCTGCCGGTGCACCCCACCCGGGACCAGTTGCAGCACACCGCCGGACAGATGGCGAACAGCAGCCAGCGCTTCAGCGTGCTGCTGATCGCGCAGGACGAGCACGGCAAGACCGTGACCGGCAACTCCGACCTGGACACCTTCACGCTTCAGGACGTGCCCGCCTCGCTGCGCAAAGCCGTCGACAAGCAGCAGAAGTCGTCCGGCGGCAAGGACACCTACCACCTGTACTGGCAGCGGGTCATCGAGGACGACAAGCCGTATCTGGTGGGCGGCGCCAAGGTGATAGGCGGCGGCCCGACCGGCTACATGCTCAAGTCCCTGGAGCCGGAGGCGAAGGACCTCAACTCGCTGGCCTGGTCGCTCGGTATCGCCACCGGTCTGGCGCTGATCGGCTCGGCGCTGCTCGCGCAGGCCGCCGCCACGACCGTGCTGAAGCCGGTGCACCGCCTCGGCATCGCGGCCCGGCGCCTGGGAGAGGGCAAGCTGGACACCCGGCTGCGGGTGTCGGGGACCGACGAACTGGCCGAGCTGTCCCGGACGTTCAACCGTGCCGCCGAGTCCCTGGAGAAGACGGTCGCGGACATGAGCGCCCGTGAGGAGGCGTCCCGGCGCTTCGTCGCCGACATGTCGCACGAGCTGCGTACGCCGCTCACCGCGATCACGGCCGTCACCGAGGTCCTGGAGGAGGAGCTGGACGCGGAGTCGGGCGGTATCGATCCCATGATCGAGCCGGCCGTGCGGCTGGTGGTCAGCGAGACCCGGCGGCTGAACGACCTCGTCGAGAACCTGATGGAGGTCACCCGGTTCGACGCCGGTACGGCCCGGCTGGTCCTGGACTACGTGGACATCGCCGACCAGATCACCGCGTGCATCGACGCCCGCGCCTGGCTGGACGCCGTCGAGCTGGACGCCGAGCGCGGCCTCATGTCCCGTCTCGACCCGCGCCGGCTCGACGTGATCCTGGCGAACCTGATCGGCAACGCGCTCAAGCACGGCGGATCACCGGTCCGGGTGTCCGTGCGCGAGGAGGGCGAGGAGCTGGTCATCAGCGTGCGGGACCACGGTCCGGGCATCCCGGAGGACGTCCTGCCGCATGTCTTCGACCGCTTCTACAAGGCGAGCGCCTCGCGCCCGCGCTCCGAGGGCAGCGGTCTCGGCCTGTCCATCGCGATGGAGAACGCGCACATCCACGGCGGGGAGATCACCGCCGCCAACTCCCCCGAGGGCGGGGCGGTGTTCACGCTGCGGCTGCCGCGTGACGCGTCGCCGCTGGTCGAGGAGGAGCTGCGGAACGGCAACGGCACCAAGGGGAACGCCCGATGAGCATACGAGGCGGACGTCCCTGGATCGCCACCGCGCTGCTGGCCACGCTGCTGTCCGGCTGCGGCATCCGCGCCACCCAGGTGCCGACGGACTTCGGTCCCGCACCGTCCCGGATGCCCTGCGCACTGTCCGGCACGGACGCGTCGGCGCAGGCGGGCCGCGGCATTCCGGTCCAGGTGTTCCTGCTGTGCGCCGCGCAGCTGGTGACCGTGGACCGTTTCGTACGCATCCCGGACGGCACCGCGGAGGCGGAGCGCCGGGTGCTGGTCGCACAGGGGCTGCTCGACCAGCTCGCCGTGCAGCCGTCGCCCGCGGAGAGGCAGGCGGGGTACACGACGGACGTGACCGAGAGGATCAAGGTCAGCGGTCCGCGCGGCAAGGACCCGTCGGACACGTTCCGGCTGAGCGCCCGCCCCGAGGGCCTCTCCTCGTACGCTCTCGGCCAGATCGTCTGTACGTTCGCCGACTCGGAGGCGACCACCGCCGACGACGGCAGTGTCATGCTCGGCGGCCCGGACGCCCAGCCGCTGCGCCGCTACCAGTGCACGGCCGACGTGCGCTCCCGTCCCGGCTCCGTGGCACCGCCGTCGACGGGGGTCTCCGACGGGTGAGCCGTGGGGGCGCCGACGACGCCGGTGCCCCCCGGGTCGACGGCAAAAATGCGTCAGGGGAACCGATCCCGTACGGCGTGGCGTCTAGGGGGGCGTGCAGCGTCAAGGCTCAGACGGCGGCAGTGCCGTGTTCCGCATCCGTGTGGCTGGGGGTGTTCTCCTCGCCGCGCATCTGGCCCTTGTCGCCTGGCTCACGCTGCGCCCGCTGGACGTGCCCTGGGTGAGTCCCGCCAATCTGCATCCGCTGGCCGGCATCAGAGCCGATCTGGCGCTGGGCTGGCCCGAGGCCGCCCGCCGGATCGGCAGGGGGCTCGCGCTGCTCGCGCCGCTCGGGGTGCTGCTGCCGATGGCCGGCGGCCGGCTCTCCGGATCGCCGTTCGCCTCGATGGTGCGTACGGTCGCCACGGGCACCCTGATCTCGCTGGGCATCGAACTGGCGCAGACGGGCGTGCCCGGTCAGGTCGCCGACATCGACTCGATCCTGCTGAACACCGTCGGGGTGGCGCTGGCCCATGTGCTCGTCGTGCCCGCGGCCCGGGCCCGGCTCCGCCGCCGGGCCGAGTCACGGCGGCGGGCCGCCCACCCTCGGGAGGAGCCGGCTCAGGGGCGGACCCCGACGATTCCCAGGGTCGGGATGGCTCCCTAGAGTGAGGCTTCTCCCGCTTCGTCCTCGTAGCGTGGAACACGTCGGAACAACGTCGAGGTCATCGGACGAGCCGAGAACTTCACCTCCGACCGGACGTCCCGGCAGCCGCCGGGAGCCGCTTCCCGCCACGGTTCGCGAAGGAGCCACCATGACCGCCATTTCCCGCCCCACCCACGGACGGATGATCGGCGGAGTGTGCGCAGCGCTGGCACGGCGCTTCGGCACCTCCGCGACCACGATGCGGGTGATCTTCCTGCTGTCGTGTCTGCTGCCCGGCCCGCAGTTCCTGCTCTACATAGCCCTGTGGATCCTGTTCCCGTCGGAGGACAAAGCGGGCGCCCACACGGCCTGGTGACGAGAGGCGGTCCGGTCCGCCGGACGCGCATGACGCCGATGGGCGGCCCCCGGTACGAGGGGGCCGCCCATAGGCGTCACGGGGTGCGGTCGTGTCAGGCCAGCGGGATGCCGTTCAGCGGCAGGCCCTGCACGGGCAGCGGCTTGACGGGCAGCCCGCCGAGGAGTCCGCCGACCGGCACGACCGGTCCGCCGGTCACGGCCCGCTGCACGGCGGGCACGGCGGTGCCGAGGGCGCGCTGTCCCTGACCGAGCACCTCACCGGCGCCGGGCACGACCCCGGTGACGTGGTCCAGCGGCACCGCCTGGGTCGCGGTGTCCGGCACGGCGATGTCCGGCCCGGCCGGGGCCGCGCTCGCGACGCCCGCGCCCGCGGCGGCGAAGGCGGCACCGAGAGCGGCGACCCCGAGGGTTTTGGCAGCAGACTGCTTCATGATGAATGCGTCCTTGGATCCGGTGACGGGGGTATGAGCGGTCCCGAAACCGTAAGCACGTGAAACCGGGCTCCGCAAACGCCCCCGAACGCACGGATCCTTGCCGTCCGGCCGCCGGAAATCGGGTCCCGTCAGCCCTCGTTGACCGGGGAAGCGCTGGTGGAGGCGGTCTGCCGGAACAGCCATTCGGACTTCAACTCGGCATAACCCGGCTTGATGACGTCATTGATCATCGCCAGCCGTTCGTCGAAAGGAATGAATGCCGACTTCATGGCATTGACCGCGAACCACTGGAGATCGTCGAGCGTATAACCGAAAGCCTCGACCAGATGCTCGCATTCCCGGCTCATGCTGGTCCCCGACATCAGACGGTTGTCCGTGTTCACCGTGACACGGAAGTGCAGCCGTCGCAGCAGCCCGATGGGGTGGTCGGCGTAGGAGTCGGCGGCTCCGGTCTGAAGGTTGGAACTGGGGCACAGCTCCAGCGGGATGCGCTTGTCGCGTACGTACGAGGCGAGGCGTCCGAGCTGCACCGAGCCGTCCCCGAGGACCTCGATGTCGTCGATGATGCGCACTCCGTGCCCGAGCCGGTCGGCGCCGCACCACTGCAGCGCCTGCCAGATGGACGGCAGCCCGAAGGCCTCCCCTGCGTGGATGGTGAAGTGGTTGTTCTCCCGCTTCAGGTACTCGAAGGCGTCGAGGTGGCGGGTGGGCGGGTAGCCGGCCTCGGCGCCGGCGATGTCGAAGCCCACCACGCCCAGATCGCGGTAGCGGTTGGCCAGTTCGGCGATCTCCAGGGCGCGGGCCGCGTGGCGCATGGCGGTGAGCAGGGCGCCGACGCGGATGCGGTGGCCGTTCTCCTTGGCGCGCCGCTCGCCCTCCCGGAAGCCCTCGTTGACCGCCTCGACGACCTCCTCCAGGGTGAGCCCGCCCTCCAGGTGCTGCTCGGGGGCGTAGCGCACCTCGGCGTAGACGACCCCGTCCTCGGCGAGGTCCTCGGCGCACTCGGCGGCCACCCGCACCAGCGCGTCCCGGGTCTGCATCACGCCGACAGTGTGGGAGAAGGTCTCCAGGTACCGCGCCAGGGAACCGGAGTCGGCGGCCTCGCGGAACCAGATGCCGAGCTTGTCAGGGTCCGTCTCGGGCAGGTGTGAGTAGCCTGTCTCGCGGGCGAGTTCGACGACCGTGCCGGGGCGCAGACCGCCGTCGAGGTGATCGTGCAGCAGGACCTTGGGCGCCCGGCGGATCTGATCCCAGCTCGGGGTGTTCTGGTGCTGGCTCGTCATTTCCGCACCATACGCCCTACGCGCGTAGAGCATGCGGGAGCGCGAGACGTCGATACGCAACGGTGACCCGCAGGACGGGTCGCGTACACCGTCGCTTCTGACACTGTTCTGTCATGGCACACCAAGCGACGCCGGTTCGCAGAGCCCGGCTGGGGAGGGCGCTCGGCCCGGAGCCGACGACCGTGAGCGGCGCGGTGCTGCTGCTCCCGGGCTGCGACGAGACCTCGGCCCGCAGGCCGTCCGCCCTGCTCGCGACCGCCTCCGTCCACACGCTGGGGCGCCGGCTGGCCCGGGCCGGGTACGGCGAGGGTCTGATCACGCACGTGGTGCACTACCGCTACCGCGGGTGGAACGGCAGCGAGGCGCACCCGGCGCAGGACGCCGCATGGGCCGCCGACGAGATCGTACGACGCCATGGGGATGTGCCGGTGTGTCTCGTCGGCGTGGGCATGGGAGGCCGTGCGGCGCTGCACGCGGCGGGGCACTCGGCGGTCGTCTCCGCGCTCGCGATGTCGCCCTGGCTGCCCGAGGAGGACATGGCCGCGTCGCCCGAACCGGTGAAGCAACTCGTGGGCCGGCGCGTGCTGATCGTCCACGGCACGAACGACGAGCGCACGGACCCGGAGCTGTCCTTCCGGCTGGCGGCACGCTCGAAGAAGGCCAACCGTGACATCTGCCGCTTCGAAGTGCACACGGACGGGCACGGGTTGCGTCAGTACCGCTCGGAAGTGCACGCACTCGCCGAGGACTTCGTGATGGGCACGCTGTTCGGGCGGCACTTCTCCCGCCCGGTGGAGGACGCCCTCGCGGCTCCCCCGCCCATCGGGTTGCGGATGCCGCTCGCGGCCGGGTTCGGGCGGTCGTTGCGCAAGTGAGGGCGGTGGCCCCGCTCAGTCGGGCAGCAGCCGTCCCCTCCTGGACAGCAGGAACTTCTTGAAGGCCGCCACCGGTGGCGTGTCGACATGCCCCTCCAGCCATGCGACACCGATCTCCCGCACCGCCCGGGGCGCCGTGACCGTGAGCTCGACGACGCCCGGCCGCGGCACCGTCGGCGGCGGCAGCAGCGCGACGCCCAGCCCCGCCGCGACCAGACCCCGCAGGGTCTCGGCCTCCTCGCCCTCGAAGGCGACCCGCGGCTTGAACCCGGCCTCGCGGCACACGTCGTCGGTTATGCGGCGCAGGCCGTAGCCCGGTTCCAGGGTCACGAAGGTCTCGTCCGCGGCCTCCGCGAGACGGATGCGCCGGCGGCCCGCGAGCCGGTGGTCGGCCGGCACGACGAGCCGCAGCTTCTGCTCGTCGAGGCGGCGCGCGACCAGATCGGGCGCGTCGGGCACCGGCGAGGTCAGACACAGGTCCAGCTCCCCGGCGCGCAGCTTCTCCAGCATCGCCTCGCCGTAGTTCTGCACCAGGCTGAAGCGCACCCGCGGATGGTCGGCGCGGAAGGCGTGGAGCAGACCGGGGACGGTCTCGGCGCCCATCGTGTGCAGAAAGCCGAAGGCGACCTTGCCGGTGGCCGGGTCGGCGTCCGCGCGCACCTCCTCGGCGGCCCGTTCGATCTCCGCGAGAGCCCGCTCGACCGACGCGAGGAAGGTCCGCCCGGCGGGGGTGAGGGCGACCGTGCGACCGCGCCGGGCGAACAGTTCGACGCCCAGGTCCTTCTCGAGGCGTACGAGGGCGCGGGACAGGGTGGACTGGGGGACCTGCATCTCCTGCGCGGCCCGCGTCACATGCTCGGTCCGGGCGACACCCGCGAAGTGCGCCAGGCGCGGCGCCAACAGCGCGACAATGTCTTCTGTGTCACTTGTGTCACTGGACGGTGACAGGCGTCCGGCTGACCTCTGCTGATGCACCATGGGATCGATTATCGCGTTTCTGTGCATTGGACGGATGAATCGTCGCGTCCGTACGGTCGAGACATGCCTGCCGCCGATACCGGGGCGTCCACCACCATCGTGGGCGCCGACACCGTGACAGCCCCCACCGACACCACCCGGCTGACCCCGGGCGGCCCCGGCTATCGCCGGATGAGCCTCGCCCTCTTCCTCGCCGGCGTCGCGACCTTCGCTCTCCTCTACTCCACGCAGGCCCTGCTGCCGCTCGTCTCCCGCGACTTCGGCGCGACGGCGAGCGCGGCGAGCTGGACGGTGTCGTGCGCCACCGGCGGACTGGCGCTGTTCGTCATCCCCATGAGCGCGCTCTCCGAGCGGTTCGGACGGCGCACGCTGATGACGGCGTCGCTGGCCGTCGCGACGGCGGTGGGACTGCTGGTCCCGTTCGCCCCGTCGCTCGGCGTGCTCGTCGCGCTGCGCGCGGTCCAGGGCGCGGCGCTGGCCGGACTGCCCGCGTCGGCGACCGCGTACCTCGCCGAGGAGGTCACGCCCAAGGCGCTGATCACGGCGATCGGCCTGTTCGTGGCCGGCAACAGCGTCGGCGGGATGAGCGGCCGGGTCATCACCGGCTGGGTCGCGCAGGAGTGGGGCTGGCGGGTCTCCGTCGGCACGATCGGAGTGATCTCGGTGGCCTGCGCGGTGGCCTTCCGGCTGCTGCTGCCGGAGCCGAGGCACTTCACATCGGGTTCGCTGCGGCCGCGGGTGCTGGCCCGCACGGTCCGCGACCACCTGGCCAACCCGCTGCTTCGCCGGCTCTACGCGATCGGCGCGCTGTTCATGACGGTGTTCGGCGGTGTCTACACCGTGATCGGCTACCGCCTGACGGAGCAGCCGTTCGGGCTGCCGCAGGGCATCATCGGCTCGATCTTCCTGGTGTATCTCGTGGGCACGGTGTCGGCGTCGACGGCCGGCCGTCTGGTGAGCCGGCTGGGCCGCCGCGGGGCGCTCTATCTGGCGGCCGGCACCACGACGGCGGGCCTGCTGCTGTCCCTGGCCTCCACCCTCCTGCTGGTCCTGCTGGGCCTGGTCCTGATCACGGCGGGCTTCTTCGCGGGCCACGCGGTGGCGTCGTCGGCGGTCAGCCACACGGCACAGCGGGGCCGCGCACAGGCGTCGGCGCTGTATCAGTCGACGTACTACCTCGGCTCCAGCACCGGCAGCACGGTCGGCGCGATGGCGTTCCACTCGGCCGGCTGGTCCGGGACGGTGGGCATGGGCGTGCTGGCGGTCCTCGGCGTCGTGACGATCACGGTGTTCGGGTCCCGCGCGGCCCGCGCCGAACGACGGCTCGCCGCGGCCTGAGTCCGGGCCCGGCCCCGATGCGGAGCCGGGCTCGTTCCGCGTTCCCCCTGGTCGGCGCCGATTGTCAGCGGCCGCGTATAGCGTCCGCGGTCAACTGGGCCGAGCAGGGGGTTTGTTCATGGAGTTCCGGATCGACCGCAGGGACCTCGCCGAGGCCGTGGCGTGGGCGGGCCGGGTGCTGCCCGCGCGGACGCCGGTGCCGGTGCTGGGCGGGCTGCTGCTGGAGGCGACGGCGGGGCGGCTGACCGTGTCGGGGTTCGACTTCGAGACGGCCGCACGCATCGAGACCGAGGCGGAGACGGCGGCGGACGGGCAGGTGCTCGTCCTGGGCCGCCGGCTGCTGGACATCTGCCGGGTGCTGCCGGAGGGTCCGGTGAGCTGCGTGCTGGAGGGGACGCGGTTCACGGTCGAGGCGGGCGGTACGCGCTTCGGGCTGTCGACGCTGCCGCGCGAGGAGTACCCGCCGCTGCCGGTGTCCCCCGAGCCGTACGGAAGCGTGGACGCCGCCGCCTTCGCGACCGCCGTGGGGCAGGTCGCCGTGGCCGCGGGCCGCGACGACACCCTTCCCGCACTCACCGGTGTGCAACTGCGTCTGGACGGCGACACGATGACGCTGTCCTCGTCCGACCGGTACCGGTATGCCGTACGACGACTGGGGTGGCAGCCGGAGGCCGTGGCGTCCGGCGGCACGGCGGAGGCGCTGCTGTCCGCCCGCCGGCTGCTCGACGTCGCGCGGTCGCCGACCCGGTCCGGGCGGGTGCGGATCGGTCTGGCCCCGTCGGGCGGGGGGCTGATCGGCTTCGAGGACGGCGGCATGCGGACGGCGGTTCGGCTGCTGGACGGCCGGCTGCCGGGGTACGGGTCGCTGTTCGCCATGGCGGGGGCGGCGGTCGCCGAGGTGGAGTGCGGGGCGCTGGCGGAAGCGGTGCGACGGGTCGCGGTGGTGGCGGAGGCGAACAGTCCGGTGCGGCTGGACTTCACGGCCGGCGGATCCGTGCTGCTGAGGGCCGGATACGGGGACGACGTCGCCGCGCAGCAGCTGCCGGCCGGGCTGCACGGGGCCGCCGGGATGTCCGTGGCCTTCAACCCGGCGTATCTGCTGGACGCGCTGGCCTCCTTCGAGTCGCCGCGGGTGCGGATGGAGCTGCTGGGGCCGGGACAGCGGGCGCTGCTCACGGGGGTGACGGCCGAGGGCTCCGCCGTCGCGGAGGGGGCGGAGCCGGACCACCGCCATCTGCTCATGTCCGTCAAGCAGCTCGTCTGAGCTGGGGCTTCGCGCACTCCGGGGGCCGTTGTCAGTGGGCTGGGGTAGCTTCCGAAGGGCTGGGGCGCAAAGGTGCGCCACAGGTAAGGCCACGTGGGGTGGGTGGACCATGAGTGAGAGTACGGCGCCGGTTGACGAACTCGACGACCTCGACATCCGGCTGGAGAAGCACCGGACCGAGCTGACGGGGTACTGCTATCGCATGCTCGGCTCGTCCTTCGAGGCCGAGGACGCGGTGCAGGACACGATGGTCCGCGCCTGGCGGAGCTACGAGAAGTTCGAGGGCCGCTCCTCGCTCCGCTCCTGGCTGTACCGGATCGCGACGAACGTCTGCCTGGACATGCTGAGCGCCGGCAACCGGCGTGCCCGCCCGATGGACCTGACCGAGTCCACGCCCCTCGCCCAGGCCGCCCTCTCCCCGCGCCCGGACAGCACGTGGCTGGAGCCGATGCCCGACGCGCGCGTCCTGCCGACGACCGGTGACCCGGCGGAGGCGGCGGTCGCCAAGGAGTCGGTCCGGCTGGCCTTCATGGCGGCTCTTCAGCAACTGCCCGCCAAGCAGCGCGCGGTGCTCATCCTGCGCGAGGTGCTGGCCTGGCGGGCGAGCGAGGTGGCCGAGCTGCTCGACACCTCGGTCGCCTCGGTCAACAGCGCGTTGCAGCGGGCGCGGGCGACGCTGGCGGAGCGCGCGGGCGAGGGCGCGGACGCCGCCGTCTCGGACCCCCTGGACGCGGAGCAGCAGCAGCTCCTGGAGCGCTATGTGGCGGCCTTCGAGGGGTACGACATGGCGGCGCTGACGGCCCTGCTGCACGAGGACGCGGTGATGACGATGCCGCCGTTCGACCTGTGGCTGCGCGGCACGCGGGACATCACCGGTTTCATGACCACGCTCGGCTCCGCCTGCGCGGGCTCCCGCCTGGTGCCGGTCGCGGTCAACGGCCTGCCGGGCTTCGCCCAGTACAAGCCGGACCCGGACACGGGCGCCTTCACGGCCTGGGCGGTCCAGGTCCTGGAGATATCAGAGGGCAGGATCACCGGGTTCCACTGCTTCCTCGACACCAAGCGCTGGTTCCCCCTGTTCGGCCTGCCCCTCCAGCTCGATGGGGAGGCCGGCGAGGTCGAGTAGCGCGCGCAGGGCGGGGGCCGGGTGGCGCAACCGGATGCGTCCGCCGGCCCGGCGGGCGGCAAGCTGGAGGCGGGCGAGCGCGTCGACGGTCGCGAGCGCCGGTGGGCCCGTCCGGGACGCGTCGCACACCACGACCTCGGCCACGCCGGACACCAGCAGCGCCCGCACGTCCTCGCACAGCGCCGCCACCTCGTCCCGGCCGAGGGAGACGGGCAGATGCAGCACTGCCGGTGTTGTCGCGTCCACGTTCGGTAGACGGCAGCGGCACGCGGAAGTCATCGGCGGACGGGCGCGGCGGCGTGACTAGTCGGCAGGGAAAAGGCTCGTGTCGAGAGTGAGGTCGAAGGGAGCCGGCAGCGTGATGGTGTCGCCGAACTTGACGGCGGACAGAACCTGGTAGACGTCGCCCTTGGGCTCGCCGTAGAGCGTCACCGTGGGAACGCCGGGGGCCCAGCGGTCGACGAGAAGGTAGAGCGGGATGCCCGCGGTCGCGTTCGCGGCGGGCTTGCTGACGCGGTCGTGGCGAGCGTTGGACCTGGAGGTCACCTCGATGACGAGTTCGGCCAGGGCGGCCGGGATGTGGGTGTCCGTCTCCACGTGCTCCTGTACCGGCGCCACCACAAGGTCCGGGACGAGCATGCCCAAGCGCGACGGCACGGCAATCGCCAGTGTCTGGAAGACCTCCCACTCGTCAGGGATCACGGAGAGCAGGCGGCGATGGATTCGCGCGGCGATGACGTTGTGGCTGTACGAGGGAGCGGGTGACACGGTGACGACCCCTTCGATGATCTCCACCTTGCTGCCCTCGGGCCATTCCACCTCCTCCCAGAACTGGACGAGGTCGTCCCAGCTCTGCTCGGGGTCCTGGCTCACGGTGAGTGCGCTCATGGCGGTGTCTCCCTATCGGTGCGTCACCGATGCCAGCATGCCGAACGGGACCGGTGCAGGTCCACCGGTCCCGTTCACCCGAACGATGAAAGTCCAGGTCAGGCGATACGTTCCAGCACCACCGGCGAGGCGGTGAAGGGCGTGTCCGGGGTCGCCACGTCGTAGGCGCCCTCGAGCGACTGCAGGGCGTATTCGAAGCGCTCGGGGGTGTCCGTGTGCAGGGTCAGCAGCGGCTGGCCGGCCGTCACGGTGTCGCCCGGCTTGGCGTGCATCTCGATGCCCGCCGCGGCCTGCACCGGGTCCTCCTTGCGGGCGCGGCCCGCGCCGAGGCGCCAGGCGGCGACACCGATGCCGTAGGCGTCGAGCCGGGTCAGGACGCCCGACGACGGGGCCTTCACCACGTGCTGTTCCTTCGACGTCGGCAGCGTCGCGTCCGGGTCGCCGCCCTGGGCCGCGATCATCCGGCGCCAGACGTCCATGGCCGAGCCGTCGGCCAGCGCCTTCGCCGGGTCCGCGTCCTTCACGCCCGCCGCGTCCAGCATCTCGCGCGCCAGGGCGATCGTCAGCTCCACCACGTCCGCCGGACCGCCGCCCGCCAGGACCTCGACCGACTCACGGACCTCCAGCGCGTTGCCCGCCGTCAGGCCCAGCGGCGTGGACATGTCGGTGAGCAGCGCCACCGTCTTCACACCGTGGTCCGTGCCGAGGCCGACCATCGTGGAGGCCAGCTCGCGGGCGTCCTCGATCGTCTTCATGAAGGCACCCGAGCCGACCTTGACGTCCAGGACCAGCGAGCCCGTGCCCTCCGCGATCTTCTTCGACATGATCGAGGAGGCGATCAGCGGGATCGCCTCGACCGTGCCGGTGACGTCGCGCAGCGCGTAGAGCTTCTTGTCGGCCGGGGCCAGACCGTCGCCCGCCGCGCAGATCACCGCGCCCGTCGTGTCGAGGACGTGCAGCATCTCCTCGTTCGACAGCAGGGCACGCCAGCCGGGGATCGACTCCAGCTTGTCCAGGGTGCCGCCGGTGTGGCCGAGGCCGCGGCCGGACAGCTGCGGGACGGCCGCGCCGCAGGCGGCGACGAGCGGCGCCAGGGGGAGGGTGATCTTGTCGCCGACGCCACCGGTCGAGTGCTTGTCGGCCGTCGGACGGGACAGCGACGAGAAGTCCATGCGCTCGCCGGAGGCGATCATCGCGGCGGTCCAGCGGGCGATCTCACGGCGGTTCATGCCGTTGAGCAGGATGGCCATCGCGAGTGCGGACATCTGCTCGTCGGCGACCTCGCCCCGCGTGTACGCGTCGATGACCCAGTCGATCTGCTCATCGCTCAGCTCACCGCGGTCCCGCTTGGTGCGGATGACGGAGATGGCGTCCATGGCCATGGTTTCCTTCCGAAGGTCCGAAGGTGTGCGGCCCCCTGAGCCGGGGGTTCCGACTCGGGGGGCCGCACGGGAGTTACTTGGTGAGATGGTCCGGGCCGAACGCCTGGGGAAGCATCTCCGACAGCGGCAGGATGCCCGCCGGGGTCTCCAGGAGCAGATCCGGGCCGCCGAACTCGTACAACAGCTGGCGGCAGCGGCCGCACGGCACGAGGATGTCGCCCTTGCCGTCGACGCACGTGAAGTGCGTCAGCCGGCCGCCCCCGGTGTTCTGCAACTGGGAGACGAGTCCGCACTCCGCGCACAGGCCGAGGCCGTAGGAGGCGTTCTCGACATTACAGCCGGTGACGACACGTCCGTCGTCGACCAGCGCCGCTACACCGACCGGGTAGCCCGAGTAGGGGGCGTACGCGCGGGCCATCGCCGTGCGCGCCTGCTCCCGCAGGGCTTCCCAGTCGACCGTGGCGGGTTGGGTCACTTGCCTTGTCCCTTCCGGTACGGCATACCGTCCGCCTTCGGCATCCGCAGGCTCTGCGCGGACAGCGACAGGACCAGCAGGGTGACGATGTACGGGGTCGCGGTCACGAGCTGCGCGGGGACGTCGCTCGTGGTGGAGTACCAGACGAAGAGCAGCGCCGCGGCCACGGCGGTGATGACCGCGGGGACGTACCGCTTCCGCCAGGCGAGGTAGGCGGCGCCCACCACGACCAGGATGCCCAGCAGCAGGATCAGGGCGTGCACGTTGGTGGTGCCGCCGCGCAGGTTCAGGCTGTCGGTGTAACCGAACAGACCCGCACCGAGGGCGAGGCCGCCCGGCATCCAGTTACCGAAGATCATCGCGGCGAGACCGATGTAGCCGCGGCCGGCGGTCTGGCCGTCCAGGTACACGTTGGACGCCACGATCGACAGGAACGCGCCGCCGAGGCCCGCGAAGCCACCGGAGATGATCACGGCGATGTACTTGTACTTGTACACGTTGACGCCGAGGGACTCCGCCGCCACCGGGTTCTCACCGCAGGAGCGCAGCCGCAGACCGAAGGCCGTGCGCCACAGCACCCACCAGGTGAAGGGGACCAGGGCCACCGCGATCACGGTGAGCGGGGACAGGTCGGTGACCAGACCGCCGATCAGGCCCGCGATGTCGGAGACCAGGAACCAGTGCTTCTGGTTGAGCGTGTCCAGAGCGCTGGACAGGCCCGGGATGTCGAACGTGCCGAGCGAGTCGATCGGCGGGGACTGCTTGGAGGAGCCCTGGGGCGCGTTCTCGAAGGTGAACTTCGAGAGGTAGCGGGTGGTGCCGAGGGCCAGGATGTTGATCGCCACACCGGAGACGATGTGGTTCACGTTGAAGGTGACGGTGGCGATGGCGTGCAGGAGGGCACCGAGCGCACCGCCGATGATGCCGAAGAGGACACCGACCCACGGGCCCCACTGGTAGCCGGCCCAGGCACCGAACCAGGTGCCGAGGATCATCATGCCCTCGAGGCCGATGTTGACGACGCCGGAGCGCTCGGCCCACAGGCCGCCGAGGCCCGCGAGACCGATCGGGACGGCCAGGCGCAGTGCCGTGGACATCTGGCCGGTCGAGGTGATGCCGTCCGCGCCCGTGATCAGGCGGACGACGGAGGTGAGGACCAGTACACCGGCGACGATCAGCAGGAGTACCGGGAGTGACATTCGGCGGCTGCCCTTGCCGGGCTGCTGCGCCTTCGGCTTGGCGACGGTCGCGGTGGTCATCAGGCAGCCACCTCCTTCTTGTGCGAGTTGTTGAGGGCCTGGGCGGCCAGCTCCGCGCCGACCCGCTTCTGCTGGCGGCGCAGGCCCCACTGGCGTACGGCCTCGTACGAGATGACGACCGCGAAGACGATCAGGCCCTGCATGATCGTGGCGATCTCCTTCTCGTACGCCACCGGGGTCGCGTAGTCGAGGGCGGGGGACGCCTTGTCCAGGAAGGCGATCAGCAGGGCGGCGACGGCGATGCCGGCCGGGTTGTTGCGGCCGAGGAGGGCGATGGTGATGCCGGTGAAGCCGAGGCCCGTCGGGAAGCTCAGGCTGTAGGTGTGGGCGTCGCCGAGCAGCAGCGGCAGGCCGGACAGGCCCGCGACCGCGCCGGAGATCAGCATCGCGGTGAGGACCATCCGCTTGGCGTCGACACCGGAGGCCGCGGCGGCGGTCTCGGAGGCACCGGTGGCGCGCAGGTCGAAGCCGAAGCGGGTGCGGTTGAGGACCAGCCAGTACAGGACGCCCGCGATGACCGCGAGGAAGACCAGGCCGTAGATCTCGCCGACGTCGGAGCCCATGTTGATGCCCGGGAACCAGCCGGACTTCTTCATGATGCCGGTCGTCATGTTGTTGCCGACCTGCACGCCCCACATGTTGGAGAGGGTGAGGTAGCCGATGACGCTGGTGGCGATGGCGTTGAGCATGATCGTCGCGACGACCTCGCTCACACCCCGGGTGGTCTTCAGCAGGCCCGCGATACCGGACCAGAAGGCGCCGGTGAACATGGCGACCAGCATGAGCACCGGGATCTGCAGGAAGGACGGCAGCGCGAGGTGCGCGCCGACGACGGCGGTCATCATCGCGGCCAGGCGGTACTGGCCGTCGACGCCGATGTTGAACAGGTTCATGCGGAAGCCGATGGCCACCGCGAGCGCCGCCAGGTAGTACATCGACGCCTGGTTGAGGATGAGCACTTGGACGTCGGAGTACGCCGCCTGCTCGATCATCAGCCGGTACGGCTCGAACGGGCTCTTGCCCGAGGCGATCAGCACGACCGAGGTGAGCAGGATCGCCGAGACGAGCGCGATGACCGGGCCGGCCACCGCGAGGAGCACCCGCTCCTTGTCGAACTTCTTCATCGGGCGTCGTCCTCCGGGCCGGCGTCTGCGTCGCCTTCAGTGGCGTTGTCTACGTGTTCCAGGTGACCGGACGCGGCACCCGTCATGGCCGAGCCCAGTTCCTCCGGAGTGATGGTCGCGGGGTCGGCGTCGGCGACCAGCCGGCCGTTGTAGATCACCCGCAGGGTGTCGGAGAGGCCGATCAGCTCGTCCAGGTCGGCGGAGATCAGCAGCACGGCCAGACCCTCGTGGCGGGCCGCGCGGATGTGGTCCCAGATCGCGGCCTGCGCGCCGACGTCCACGCCGCGGGTGGGGTGGGCGGCGATCAGGAACTTCGGCGCGTGGCTCATCTCGCGGCCGACGATCAGCTTCTGCTGGTTGCCGCCGGAGAGGGAGGCGGCGGTGACGTCGATGCCGGGCGTGCGGACGTCGTACTCCTTGACGATCCGCCGGGTGTCCTCCTGTGCGCCCTTGGGGTCGAGCCAGAAGCCCTTGGCGTTGGGGCGCTCGGTGACGTGGCCGAGGATGCGGTTCTCCCACAGGGGGGCTTCGAGGAGAAGGCCGTGGCGGTGCCGGTCCTCTGGGATGTAGCCGACGCCCTGCTCGCGGCGCTTGCGGGTGGGCCAGCCGGTGATGTCGTCGCCGAGGAAGGCGATGGAACCGGAGTCGGCGTTCTTGAGGCCGATCAGCGCCTCGATCAGCTCGGTCTGGCCGTTGCCCTCGACACCGGCGATGCCCATGACCTCGCCGGCGTGGATGGTGAAGGTGATGTCGTCGAGGACGCGGCGGACACCCGCGGCGCTCTCGGCCGTCGTCTCGGTGAGCAGGCCGGTGGAGGCGGGCTCGGCGAGCTCGCCGAGCGAGGGGCCGCCGCCCGCGCGGATGGTGAGGCCCTTGACCTCGATCACCGGCCGGTCCGTCACGGTCGACTCGGCGGTCTCCGGGGTGGGCAGCTCGCTGCCGACCATCAGCTCGGCGAGCTGGCGGGGGGTCGTCTCGGAGGGCACGGCGGTTCCGACCGTCGTGCCGCGCCGTATGACGGTGATGTCGTCGGCGACCGACAGGACCTCGCCCAGCTTGTGGGAGATGAAGATGACGGACAGGCCCTCGGACTTCAGCTCGCGCAGGTTGTCGAAGAGTGCGTCGACCTCCTGCGGCACGAGCACGGCGGTCGGCTCGTCGAGGATGAGGGTCTTGGCGCCGCGGTAGAGGACCTTGAGGATCTCGACGCGCTGGCGGTCGGCGACACCGAGGTCCTCGACCAGGACGTCGGGGCGTACGCCGAGGCCGTAGCGCTCGGAGATCTCCTTGATCTTCTTACGGGCGCCGCCGCCGATGCCGTACAGCTTCTCGCTGCCGAGGACCACGTTCTCCAGGACCGTGAGGTTGTCGGCGAGCATGAAGTGCTGGTGGACCATGCCGATGCCGCGCGCGATGGCGTCACCGGGGCTGTTGAAGGCCACCTGCTCGCCGTCGACGGTGATCGTGCCCTCGTCCGGCTTCTGCATGCCGTAGAGGATCTTCATCAGCGTCGACTTGCCGGCACCGTTCTCACCGACGAGGGCATGCACGGTGCCCTTGCGGACGGACAGGTGGATGTCGTGGTTGGCGACGACACCGGGGAATCGTTTGGTGATCCCCGCCAGCTCGACCGCGGTGGTGGACGGTGCGGTGAGCGGAGGGCTGCTGGACGCGTCGATGGCGCACTCTCCTTGGGAAAGGGGCCATCTACGCGCGTAGCGCCCCTGCTTTAAATAGTGCTCGGACCTGATCACTTTCGATCCGTTCCGAGCATTCTGCCGCGCGAACGGGGCGCGAGTCGGTCATCCTCCCCGCGCCCCGTTTCGTGACCGTAACGCTGCCACTACAGCGTCTTTTTAGCCATGCTTCCGGGCCGGCCGCGATCCTCGGGTCAGGAGGTCTTGACCTTGATCGAGCCGTCCTTGATGCCCTGCTCGGCCTTCTTCAGGGCGGCCTGCAGCTTGGCGTTGTTCTTGAAGACGGGGTTGGAGTCGGCGAGGCCGACGCCGGCGTTGGAGAGGCTGCCACGGATGTCGCCGGTCAGCGGCTTCTTGTCCTGGATGACCGACTTGGCGAGGTCGAAGACCGCACCCTCGACGTTCTTGAGGGCCGAGGTCAGGATGTAGTCCTTGTACTTGGCCAGGGCGGTCTGGTTGTACTGGTCGGAGTCGACACCGATGGCCCAGACCTTGTGCGCGGCGGCCGCCTTGATGACGCCCTGCCCGGACAGGCCGGCGGCGGCGTAGACCACGTCGGCACCGGAGCCGATCTGGCCCTCGGCGGCGGCCTCGCCCTTGTCGGGGCTGGAGAAGCCACCCTCCTGGGCGGTCTGGGTCAGGTACTGGGCCTTGACCGTGATGCCCTTCTTGGTGTCCTTGACGCCCTGCTCGAAGCCCGCTTCGAACTTGTGGATGAGCGGGACGTCCACGCCGCCGATGAAGCCCACGGTGTTGGACTTGGTGGTCAGGGCGGCGGTGACACCGGCCAGGTACGAGGACTGCTCCTCGTGGAAGACCATGTCGGCGACGTTCTTCGCCTGGATCTCGTTGTCGTCGATGATCCCGAAGGTGATGTTCGGGAACTTCGCGGCGGCCTCCTTGACGGCGGGCGCGTAGGCGAAGCCGACGCCGATCACCGGGTTGTAGCCCGACTTGGCCAGCGTCTCCAGGCGCTGCAACTTGTCCGCGTCCGACTCGCCGTCCTGCGGCTCGATGTCCCGGCCTGTGGCGCCGAACTGCTTGTTGGCCTTCTCGAAACCGGCGTACGCGGCGTCGTTGAAGGACTGGTCGCCCTTGCCGCCGACGTCGTACGCGAGACCAATACCCTTGGACTGGCCCTTCCCGCCGGCGGACTCACTGGACGAGCTGCCACAGGCGGAAACGGTGACAGCGAGGGCTGCGGTCGCAACCCCGGCTACGGCGATACGGGACACCCGGCGCATGGAACGTGACTCCTTTGTGCAAGCGCCCATACCAGGCGCTGGTTCCGCGGCAGCGTAACGCGCGTAGACCAGACGGAAAACCCCTTCTGTCCGGTCCGTTATCGAGATGTGGCCACGGTCTCAGGGACAGGTTACGGAGAGCGCCGGGACCCTTGCGTGAGGCGAGGAAACCGGTGTGGGCGGGGCCACAGAGCCCTCCGGGGCTGAGGTCGACCCCTGTGGCGCAGGGGGTGTTTTCCGGCCACTGATGCCAGCGTGGCCAGTGTGCCTCAGGGGGGCAGACGCACGGAACCCACCCCGTACGCGGGGTGGGTTCCGGTGTCCGGGCGTCAGGCCGTCGGCCTGGTCGCCGGCGTCACTGCGTGGCGACGGTGACCTTGCCGTCGATGATGTCCTGCTTGGCCTTCTCGACCGCCGCGACGACGTCCTTCATGGCCTGGTACTTCGGGTTGGAGTCCGCGAAGCCGACACCGCCCGACTTGAGGTCACCGCGCTGCTCGCCGTTCAGCGGCTTGCCGTCGACGACCGACTTGGTCAGGTCGTAGACCGCGCCACCGACGTTCTTCAGGGCCGAGCCGAGGATGTAGTCCTTGTACTTGGCCAGCGCGCTCTGCTGGTACTGGTCGGAGTCGACGCCGATCGCCCACACCTTGTGCGCGGCGGCGGCCTGGATCACGCCCTGGCCCGACAGGCCCGCCGCCTGGTAGAGCACGTCTGCGCCCGCCTCGATCTGTCCGTTCGCCGCGTCCTTGCCCTTGTCGGGGCTGGCGAAGCCGCCCTCCTGGGGCGTCTGGGTCAGATACTGCGACTCGATCTTGATCTTCGGGTTGATCGACTGGGCGCCCTGGACGAAGCCCGCCTTGAACTTGTGGATCAGCGGGATGTCCACGCCGCCGATGAACCCGATGTGGTTCTTCTTGGTGGCCTTCGCGGCGGCGACACCGGCCAGGTACGAGGACTGCTCCTCGTGGAAGACCATGTCGGCGACGTTGCTCGCCTTGTCCGTGTCGTCGTCGATGATGCCGAAGGTGATCTTCGGGTACTTGGCCGCGACCTCCTTGACGGCGGGCCCGTAGACGAAGCCGACGCCGATGATCGGGTTGTAGCCGGCCTTCGCGAGCTGCTCCAGACGCTGCACCTTGTCAGCGTCGGTCTCGTTGTCGCTCGGCTCGACGTCCCGGCCGCCGATCTTCAACTCCTTCTCGGCCTTCTGGAAACCGGCGAACGCGGCGTCGTTGAAGGACTGGTCGCCCTTGCCGCCGATGTCGTAGGCCAGGCCTATGCCCTTGCCCGAGTAGCCGGACGAGTTCTTGCCACCCGAGGTGCCGGTGGACTCGCTGCTGGACTTGCCGCAACCGGCGGCGGCGAGGGCGATGACCGCGACGGCCACCGCAGCTTGGGAGAACCTCGTCCTCCGAGAGATCAGACGCACAGCAAAGCACCCCTTCATCCCCACGGCACCGTCACCGGTCCGTTTCCCCAATGCGCCGCCACCGCAGCGATTTCGGCGCACAGTAACGCGCGTAGAAGGGGAGGGGAACGGGGTTTCTCGTGGCCGTTATCGATTCGTGCCGACATCCGGGCGCGTTTCGGCGCCGCCCGTTACGGGCGGGTCACGCAGGCGGGCAAAAGGGACGAAGAAGGGGGTGAAGGGGACGGCTGCTCTCGGCCATCAGGGAGGACGGGGAGGAGGAGGACGCGGCCCACGGCGAGCGAGCTGGGCGCCCCCGCGCTCTCATGGGGGCGCCCAGTGCTGCGTCTAGCGCTCCGCGTCCAGCAGTGCCGCCGCCGTGAACAGTTCCACCCCGACCGTGATCGCGTGCTCGTCCACGTCGAAGTCGCCCTGGTGGAGGTCACGGACGGTGCGCTCGCCCGGCCGGCGGACGCCGAGGCGGGCCATGGCGCCGGGTACATGCTCCAGATACCAGGAGAAGTCCTCGCCGCCGAGGCTCTGCTGGGTGTCCTCGACGGAGTGGACACCGCGACGCGCGGCCATGGCGTCGTGCAGGAGTTCGGTGACCGTCATGTCGTTGACGACCGGCGGCACTCCGCGCACGTAGTTGATCTCGGACTTGGCCTTGTAGAGGTTCGCGATCTCGTCGATCGCCGCATGGACGACGTCGGGCGCGTGCCGCCAGGTGTCGAGATCCAGGCAGCGCACGGTCCCGGCCAGCTCGGCGTGTTGCGGGATGACGTTGCACGCGTGCCCGGACTCGATGCGTCCCCAGGTGACCGAGAGCCCGCTGCGCGCGTCGACGCGGCGCGCGACCAGGCCCGGCACGTCCGCCGCGACCCGCGCGACGGCCGTGACCAGGTCGGTGGTCAGGTGCGGGCGCGCGGTGTGGCCGCCCGCGCCTGCGAGCGTGACCTCCAGCCGGTCGCACGCGGAGGTGATGGGGCCGTGGCGCAGCCCGATGCGGCCCGCGTCGACCTTCGGGTCGCAGTGCACGGCGATGATCCGTCCGACCCCGTCGAGCGCACCGGCGGCGATCACGTCGGTGGCGCCGCCCGGGAGGACCTCCTCGGCGGGCTGGAAGATCAGCCGGACCGGCCGCGGCAGCCCGCCCTCGCGGTGCAGCTCGGCCAGGACGAGTCCCGCCCCGAGCACGACCGTGGTGTGCACGTCGTGTCCGCAGGCGTGGGCGCGGTCGGGCACGGTGGAGCGGTAGGCGCAGTCGGTCTTGGTGTCGGGGATCGGGAGCGCGTCGATGTCGCCGCGCAGCGCGAGGATCGGACGTACGCCGTCCGGCTCGCCGATGTCACAGATGAGCCCGGTGCCGGCGGGAAGCACACGTGGCGCGAGTCCCGCCTGCTCAAGGCGGGACTTGATCGCGGCGGTCGTGCGGAACTCCTGGTTGCCCAGTTCCGGGTGCATGTGCAGGTCGCGGCGGAAGGCCACGAGTTCGGCACGCAGCAACTCGGGCAGGGCGCCGGGGAGCAGGCTGTCCCCGGGGTGATCGGCCTCGGACTCTCGGGACATCAATTGGTTCACCCTTTGAAGGGTAGGGCGATCGGGCGGTCGTTCTCCCCACGATCAACAAAACTTCATACCGTCAGGGGAAGAAAAACGGGCCGCGCGTCGCATAGCCGACGGTGACGATGGGTAAACTCGCCCGTCTTTCCGGACGATGGGATCCTTGGGGAGGCCGTGAGCGGGTCCGCCGGGGTGACCGCGGAGCCGTCCGGCGCCGCCGACGGCGCCCGGTGATCCCTGCCCGGGACCGCTCCTGTGTCCGAGCGTCCCGCCGGGGCAACGCTCGAAGAGCCCGATCCGTTCCCCTCCGCCAGGGGTGTCACGTCGGCCTCTCCTCTCCGGTGACCGCGGCACTCCGCCGGGCCTCCGTCTTCTCCGGGTACCCCGCCGCGCCGCCGTCTCCCGCCCCGCTCTCTCTTCCGCCGGGCTTCGCGAAGGCCTCCCCCTCCCCCGGTGACAAGCGGATGAACCCTGGGAAGCAGCCCCCGGCGCGCCCGCGCCAGTGGGTAGCGTCCGTGAACGTGAACGCCGAGGAACCGGATTTCCTGCGCACCGCCCGGGCGTCGTACGACGCCATGGCCCCCGACTACGCCGCCCACGTGCCCGACGGCCTGCTGACCCGGCCCCTGGACCGGGCCCTGGTGACCGCCTTCGCGGACCTCGTACGGGACAACGGCCCCGCGCCCGTCGCCGACCTCGGCTGCGGACTGGGGCATGTCACGGCGCGGTTGGACGCCCTCGGCGTCCCCGTGTTCGGCGTCGATCTGTCACCGCGCATGGTGTCCCTGGCCCGCCGCGCCCACCCGGGGCTGCGGTTCCATGTGGGCACGGTGACGGCCCTTGATCTGCCGCCGGAGACGCTGGGCGGCATCGCCGCGCTCGACGTGGTCGGCCATGTGCCGACCGGGCATCTGTCGACGGTGTTCACCGAGTTCCAGCGGATCCTGGTGCCCGGCGGCCAGGTACTGCTGGGATTCCGGGCGGGCACGGACGACCGCACCCGCCTCACCGAGCGCTTCGGGCACGGCATCGAACTGGACCACTACTGGCATGCCCCGGAGACGATCACCGGGCAGCTCGCCGAGGCCGGTCTGCTCGTCCACGCGCGGACGCTGCTCGACCCGGACGAGGACGATAAGCGGGACCGGGTGTTCCTGCTGGTACGCAAGCCGTCGGCCGGCCGGCCGCAGCGGTCCGGCGCGTAGTCGGCGGTCCGGCGCGTAGCCCACGGACCGCCGGATAGCCCACGGACCGCCGCGTAGTCCGACGGTCCGGCGCGTAGTCGGCAGTCCGCCGCATAGTCCACGGACCGCCGGATAGTCCGACGGTCCGCCGCGCAGTCCGACGGTCCGCCGGTCCGAGGGCCCGAGGGTCCGCCGAACCCCCCGCCCGCCCCGCCCGCCCGTCAGCCGAAGCGCCCCGCCACGTAGTCCGCCGTCCGCTGGTCCTCCGGGGTGCCGAAGATCTTGTCGGTCGGGCCGTGCTCGACGATGCCGCCGGGGGTGCCCTGCTCGGCGAGGAAGAAGGCGCACTGGTCGGAGACGCGGGCCGCCTGCTGCATGTTGTGGGTGACGATCACGACCGTCACCTGGCCGACCAGTTCCTGGATCGTCTCCTCCACGCGGCGGGTGGAGGTGGGGTCGAGCGCCGAGCACGGCTCGTCCATGAGCAGCACCTGGGGCCGTACGGCCAGGGCGCGGGCGATGCACAGACGCTGCTGCTGGCCACCGGAGAGCGCGCCGCCGGGCTGGCGCAGGCGGTCCCTGACCTCCTTCCACAGACCGGCGCGGGTCAGGGACTCCTCGACCAGCTCGTCCTTGGTGCGGCGGCCGACGCGGGTGCCGGTCAGGCGCAGGCCCGCCACCACGTTGTCGTAGATCGACATGGCGGGGAACGGGTTGGGCTTCTGGAAGACCATGCCGATCCGGCGCCGGGCGTCGGTCAGCCGTCGCTCGGGGGCGTAGATGTCCTCGCCCTCGAAGAGCACCTCGCCCGCGAACGCCGCGGCGGGGATCAGCTCGTGCATGCGGTTGAGCGTGCGCAGGAAGGTGGACTTGCCGCAGCCGGAGGGACCGATCAGGGCCGTGACCCGGCCGGCGGGCATGGTCAGCGACACCCGGCTCAGCACCTGGTGGTTGCCGAACCAGGCGGACACCGCCCGGGCTTCGAGGGTCGCGGGGGCAGGGGCCGCGGGGGAGGGAGCCGCGGGTACGGGCGGCAGGACGGCGGTCTCGGTCAGGGTGTCGGTCACGTCGGGTACCTCGGTTCGTGGCGGGCCGGCCGGTGCGGCGGTCACAGCAGGTTGGGCAGCAGTTCGGTGGTGTGCGTGGCGACCTGGAGGCCCAGCACCGCGACGACGGGGGCGAAGACGATCCATGTCTGGTGGCGGCCCCAGCGGTGCCAGGCCCACACGGCGGCGACGGATGCGAGCAGCAGCGCCTGAAGCCACATCACCAGCGGCCACGGCACCCCGGAGGGGCCGGCCAGCGGTTCCTCGGCGGCCGGCAGGGTGCCGGAGCGGATCACGGCCGCCGGGGTCTGGAAGGGCGCGGAGACCAGATCGGCGTCCACGCGCAGGACGCCGCTGGGCATGTACTTCGGGCCGGTGGCCGTGACCAGCACCAGCCGGCCCTTGCCCGAGGCCACGGGGGCGGGCGCCGGATCGCCGGCCCGGCGTACGCCGAGCACCTGGTAGGTCGCCTTGCCCTGGCCGGTGACCACCGTGAACCTGGTGCCTTCGCTCAGCCCGGCCAGCCCTCCGAACGGGCCGCCGTACGCCGCCGCCCGGCCCATCAGCACGCTGGTGCCCGCCTGTCCGGGCATGGGGGTGTCCCGGCGGTGCCCGGGGCCGTCGGTCAGGACCGTGGAGTCGGTGCCCTCGAGGACGACCTGGCTCATGCCCAGGGCGGGGATGTCGATGAGCGCGACCGGGGTGCCGGGCGCCAGCAGTTGGCCCGTCTGGTCGGTCTGGGCCACCGGTGCGGTGCCCAGGGCCAGTTGGCTGCGCAGCTCGTCGAACGCGGCGTGCTGCGCGGAGTGTTCCTGGATCCCGCTGACCAGCAGCACCTGGACGGTGATGCCGAGCAGCAGGGCGGCGAGGCTGAGCAGCCCGCCGCGGGCGAGGTGACGGACGGCGGTGACGCTGCGAACGCGCGTCCGGAGCGCGGCCGGTGCGAGCGTGGTCGGTACGGCGACGGTCACGGCGGCCCGCCTCCTTCGCTGGTCGTGGGGTGGTTTCGGGTTTCGGGTACGGCCGGGGAGACCGCCGCGATGACGGTCTCCCCGACGCGTGGGATCAGCTGGACTTGATGGTGAAGTTCGCGCCGTTCTTCGAGTTCACCGTCGAGGAGCCGGTGTAGAAGGCGTGCATGGTGTGCTTGCCACGGCTCAGCTTGGGCAGGGTGACAATCACCTTGCCGCCGCTCAGCGTGCCGGTGGCGATGACCCGGGCGCCCTCGTAGATGCGGACCGTGCCGCCCGGGGTGGTGCCGGTCGCGGTCACCTTCACCGTGACCTTGGCGCGGCTGGTGTGGCTGACCGTGGTGGGCGCGCTGGTGGAGACCGACGGCGTCGCCTTGGTGATCTTCAGCGAGACGGTCGTCGAGGACGCGTTGAGGTTGGTGGCGCCGCCGTAGAAGACGCTCAGCGTGTGGGTGGCGACCTTGAGGTGGTTCGACAGGCCGAGGGTGACCTTGCCGGAGCCGTCCAGGTTGCCGGTGGCCAGCGTGGTGTTGCCGTCCTTGACCGTCACCTTGCCGGTGGGGGCGACACCGTGCGAGCCGGCGACCGTGACGGTGACCTTCGGGGTCTTGCCGTACTCGGTGGTGGCGGTGACCGCCTTGGTGGTGCTCGCGTACTTGACCGCGCCGGACCAGGTGGCGGGGGTGCCCGCACCGTTGAGGTTCGCGGCGGTGACCGAGGCGGTGTAGCTGCCGTTGGCCAGACCGGAGAAGGTGTACGACAGGGTGCCGGCCGGGAGGTCCTTGACGGCCACGACGGCGCCGTCCGAACCGGTCAGCGTGACGCGGTAGTCGGTCAGCGGCAGGCCGGTGGCGGCCGGGGCGGACCAGGTCAGCTTGAGGCTCGCGTCGCCGGCGGTGGCCCGCAGGGCGGGCGCGGCGGGCATCGAGGCGTCGACGCCCGACTCCTCCAGGCCGCCGAGCTTGGCGTGCTTGGCCGGGTTGATCGAGCCGTTGTACGACTCGTTCATGAAGCCGAAGTCGGCGATGACCTGCTCGGCGCTGTCGGAGGCGAGCACCGCGGTGTGGCTGCCGCTGGTGACGAAGACGTCGTAGAGCGCCTTGTCGAAGAAGATGCTGGTCGGGTCGATCGCCCGGCTCGGGACGACGTTGTAGACGTCGCGGCCGAAGGTGGCGTTCTCGAAGTAGCCGTCGACCGGGGTGAGCTTGCCGTTGACCGTCGTCACCGGGCTGGTGGCACCGGTGTCGCCGGGCAGCTGCACGGCCGCCAGGTGGCCGCCCGCCGCGGCCGCGTCCTTGCTGAAGTCGGGGGAGACCCCGTTGTTCTGGGCGATCCAGCTGCCCACGGAGAACGGGACGAGCGCGCCGTCCTCGGTGAGCGCGGCGTCGCCCTGGTTCTCCTGGACGGTCGGGATGTTCGGGGAGAGCGTCGCGTCGGTGAGGCCGATCGCGGAGAGGAAGAACTTGCGGGTGCCGGAGCCGCTCTGCGGGATCTTCGGGTGCACGGTCTGGCCGTTCACCGTGGTGAGCGTGCCGGAGTAGATGTCGTGCAGCTGGTCCACCGTCAGGGTGTCCAGGGCCGAGCCCTTGACCGCGACGCCGACCGCGTCCCGGGCGAACGGGATGTAGGTGAACGCGGTGCCGGAGGTGCTCGGGCCGCTGGAGGAGCGGGCGAAGTCGACCTGGCCCTGGATGCCGACGCCGGAGCTGTCCGGGAACTTGTCGCCGGTCAGCGACTCGCTCAGGGCGAGGCGGCCCTTGCCGGAGCCGTTCGGGCGCAGGAAGGACGGGCCGTTCGTGCGGGTCTGGATCTGGGACGTGGTGGAGCCGGTGCCGGGCTCGATCGCGTCGTACGAGGCGATGCCCGCACCGTCCGCCGACTTCACGGCGGAGGCGGCGTAGCTCTTGCCGTTGACGGTGTCACCGGCCAGGGCGTTGAGCACGTCCTGAGTGGTGTCGGAGCCCACGCCGACGAGCTGGCGGAAGGTCCCGGGAGGGGTGGGGTCCGCGGACGCCGGGCTCGCGAGAGCCAGGCCGCCGGCCACCACTGCGGCGGCGACCAGCGCGGCCGTGGAGCGCATGCTGCGCATCGAGAGTCTCCTGAAGGGTTGTGCGTGGGAGTGCGTCGGGTGATCTGGCAGGGTGGTACGGGCCGTCCGCCCCGACTGCCTTTCGGGGCGGGCGGCCGTCTGTGGGGAGCGCGGGCCCGCGAGGGTCGCGCTCCGGCCCGGGAGCTGGTGCCCCGGCAGGTGACGTTCGCCCGTCAAGGAGCGGCGTCGTGGGGGTCCCCCCTGCTCGAGCGAAGCCGAGGGCTTGGGGGAGCGTGCCGGCGTCGCGACGGGGCGAACGTTGCCTGTTGGGGCACTAGTCCCGTCCTGGCGGCAGCAGCCTCCGCAACCGCTCCGGCAGCGTGAGCGCCGGTACGACGGTCACCGTGCGGCCGCCGGGCAGCGGCACCCGCAGCGGGAGGCGCAGCCGGCTGCCGCCCGCGAAGGGCGCGCCCACGGCGGCGGCGGCGCCGAGCGCGGCGCCCACCGGGACGGCGTAGCGCAGCGCGTTCGCGGGGTCGGCGGGTGTGGTGCCGAGGGCCGTGGTCTGGAGGGCCTTGCCGCCGCCGTACGAGGGCGCGCCGCTGGGCGTGGGGCTCGCGCCGGTGCCCCCGGAACCGCCACCGCCCGTGCCACCCGCGCCGCCGTCGCCCGTGCCGCCGGAGAGTCCCCCGCCGGACGAACCGTCGGCACCGCCGGAACCTCCGCTGCCGCCGTTCGATCCGCCCCCGGGGCCGCCGTCGGGCGACGAGGGCCCGGTGTAGTGGACGAGGGCGTCGGCCGCGTGGAGCGCGCGGGTGCGCAGCTGCTGGGGCAGCGGGGCGTAACCGGCCGGCAGGCGGCCCGGGTCGGCGCCGCTGATCTGGCCGTTGCCGACGGCGTACTTGAGCAGGGCCGCGTAGTCCTTGCGGGCGGCGGCGTCGAGCTTGGCGGGACGCGCGGCGCCGTACACCAGCTGGGCGAGCGGGTAGGCGCCCTTCGCCGTGGCCTTGGCCGGGCTGATCTCGGCCAAGGCCGATCCGGAGGCGCCGGCGGCGGCCGCGGTCAGGGACGCCGGGGTCGGCGCGGTGAACTTGCCCGCGGCGTTGCGCAGCCGGGCGGTCTGCAGTCCGTAGCGGACGGCGGAGGCCGCGTCGGTGACCGTGATCACGAATCGTGAACCGACGGTCTGCGGGCCGGGGCTCTTGTACGTGGGCGGGTTGGCGAGCGCGTCCCAGGTCGACTTCCACAGGGTGTCGGCGCGCCTCGTGGCCAGGGCGGCGGCGTGCATGTCCTGCACGTACGGGTGGAAGTCCGTCATGCACTGCTGCTTGTCCTGCGGGGCGTCCGAGCCCGGCGGGACGGTGCACCAGCGTGCGTTCCTGGGGTAGTCGTCGCTGTGGGAGGGGTCGAAGGGAACGCCGGTCGGGTTCAGGTCCGTGTTGGTGCTGTAGTACGGGTCGACCCGCATGCCCCATTCGTCGGGCACCCCGGCGAGGAACTGGCGGGCGTCCTTGTCGGACAGGACCCACTGCCACAGCGCCCGGGCCGAGTCCGAGTGGCCGGCCGAGGTGAGCAGGTCGGTGTCGGTCGCCGGGGTCTCGGAGACCGACAGATGCTCGAACTCGGGGTTGAGGGCGATGAATTCGGGATCGCTCGCGAGACCGGCCGGGTTGCCCTTCGCCCACCCGTATCCGGCGGCGGCCTTGTCGCCGATGACCGCTCCCCAGGGGGAGTTGCGGTACGACTCGGTCAGGAGCTTGGCGACCAGGCGGGGCGTGAGATCGATGGAGTCGACCTTCGTACCGGCGAGCTTTCTGACGCTGTCCGGCGCTCCGGCCTTGGGTCTGCGTTCGATGGTGAAGCCGATGACGGCTCCGGAGAGCGCGACGGGCGCGTAGTTCGTGGTGTCGGACGGTGCGGTCGTGCCCTCGTCGGAGCCCAGCGCCCGGGTGGTGAAGGCGAGTCCGGAGGAACCGTCGTCGGTGAGCTGGCTGCGGACGACGGGTTCGGCCAGTTCGGTGTAGCCGTATACCGTGCCGCTGGGGCACAGGGCCGCCTGCCAGCTGGTCATGGCGTCGGCGGCGAGTTCGCTGCCCCAGGTGGCACGCTCCTTGGCGCCGAGGGCGCAGCTGGTGCCGACCGTGTTGAAGTGCAGCGGGATCGCGACGCGGTTCTTCCAGTTGGTGGAGGAGACGGGGGAGCCGGCGTTGACCTGACTGTGGTCCGCGTACGGCTTGCCGTCCAGGTCGAGATGGCCCTGCGGGACGATCACCAGCCAGCACGAGCGCGGCTTGGTGACGCCGTTCTCCTTGACCGGGGCACCGCAGCCCAGGTGCGGGGCCTCGTTGGCGGTCTGTACCTCGAAGTACTCGCGTCCGGAGCCGTCGGCGCCGGTACGGGCGAAGTCGACCTCGTTGGTGGTGTTGCGGTTGAAGAAGGCGTTGTTCTGGGTGCCCGTGGTGATGGTCGTGCCGTTGACGGACTTGAACGGCACCTCGCCCGGGGCGTTGGGGTTGGCCGCCCCGTACCGGTTGTCCTGGCCGTAGTTGGTGGGGTCGGCGCTGTAGAAGACCTGGCGGGTGTCGTCGTAGCTGTTGCCCGGCCAGCCGCCCCGGTCGGTGGTCGGGGAGGCGCCGTACTCGCACTGGGTGCGCGGCGGGCCCGGGTTGGACGGGACGGTGCCGTCGTCGTCGCCCCAGCACTGCATGATCTGCACGAAGTCGGTGTTGAACTGCGAGCCGGCGAACGTGGTGGCGGTGCCGCCCCGCCAGGAGACGGTGATCGCCTGGCTGGTGAGGTGGGTGGTCTGGTCGACCGTGAACTTCATGTCCTTGAACTCGCCGCGCCCGGAGACCGTCACGGCGGAGCCGGTGGTGTCCGCGGCCGTGGCGACGGGGGCCGCCTGTGCCACGGCCAGCCCGGCGAGGGCGCCGACAGCGGCTCCGGCGACCAGGCGCAGGAGCGCGTTGCGCAGCCGTCTCATCGCGCGCTCCCGTCGTGGATGTCCCGGCGGGCGCGGTCGCCGCTCTCGCCGGCGCGTGAGCCGATCAGCCGCGAGACGAGGGACGGCAGGAGCAGCAGCCCGAGAATCAGGATCACGGAGAGCAGCATCAGCGTCTGGGTACCGGTCCAGCCCTGCCGCCCGGCCACCGCGACCGGCTGGGCCAGGGCCACGGTGCCGCCGACGGAGGAACCGCCGCCGCCCGCGGAGCCGTTCGGCGCGAGGGTCTGGCCGGTGTCGGGGTCGACGGACGGCTGTCCGCTGCCGCCGGAGCCGCCGCCCGTACCGCCGCTGCCCGTACCGCCGCCGGAGGTGCCGCCGGCCGTGCCGCCGCCGTTCGACGAGCCGCCGCCCGTACCGCCCGAGCCGCCGTCCGAACCACCGGAGCCGCCGCCCGACTTGGCGCCGCCGCTGCCGGTCGTGCAGGGAGCGGCACCCTTCTTGTCACAGGCGGCCGGGTAGGGCGCGGTCTGGGCCAGCCTGTTCTGGCCGCTGGTGGTGAACGTCGGGTTGTTGCAGCCCCGGATGTTGATGTTCTGCGCCTGCACGCCGGGGATGCGGCGGATCTGGTCGAAGCCCGCCTTGACCAGGTTGATCGGCAGCGGTGAGTACCCGAGATTGGGCGCCTGCTGCTGGCCCTGGCACATGAAGTAGTACGAGAACGCGCCGAGCGTCCTGCCCTTGTCCTTGTTGAAGATGCCCTGCACCTTCAGCGGCAGGATCATGTACGAGTAGCTGGACAGCGGGTAGTTGCGCTTGTCCGTGTCGTTGTAGACGCCGTCGAGCTGCTGCGTGAGGTAGTCCGCGGAGCTCTTGTTCGTGTTGATCCTCGCCTTGAGCAGCGACACCGCCACGTTCTGCGGGGTGGGCTCGGTGTAGTAGCCGGCGTGGTTGAGGACCTTGGCGACGGGATAGTGCTCGTTGAGCGCGTACGAGTAGTTGACGTAGCCGATCGAGCCCTCGCCGTAGCTCTGGGCCACGTACGAGGCCACGCCGAGGTCTCCGGACTGGGCGATCATGCCGGAGACCGTCGGGTAGTCCGAGGTCTGGCCGCAGGCGCCGGCGCGGCCGACGCGACGGCAGTAGTCATCCCACAGGCCCTTGTGCTGGTTGGCCATCCACATCGTGAACTGGGCGGTGGAGCCCGAGCCGTCCGAGCGGACCACGGGGACGATGACGCGGTGCGGCAGCTGCAGGCCGGGGTTGTCGGCCTTGATCACCGGGTCGTCCCAGGTCTTGATGACCCCGGTGAAGATCTTGGTGACCACGTCGCCGGAGAGCCGCAGGTTGGTGATCTTTCGGCCGTTCGCGGTCAGGTGGTACATGAAGACGGTGCCGCCGGCCACGATGGGCATGTAGGCGTACGACCCCGGGGCCGGCCGTTCGGCGGCCGAGCCGTCGGTCGGGTGGGTCTGGAACGGGATGTCCGAGACCGCGAAGTCGACGGTGCCGCTGAGGAACTGGCGGCGGCCGTCGGAGGAGCCGTTGCCGGCGTAGTCGATCCGCATGCCGTACTGGTTGACGGCGCGGCCCCAGGCGGCGACGGCGTTCTCCGCCCAGGTGGAGCCGGCGCCGGCGATCGGGGTGTAGGTGGTGGCGGCGGCCGGTGCGGTCAGAGGGACGGCCAGCAGCCCGGCGATCATGGCGAGCAGTGCGCCGAGGATCCCCGGCGCGCGCAGGCGGCGAAGAAGGGGCAGGTGACTGCGCATCAGTCGGTCTCTCCGGGCTTCTGTCCGGGGTCCTCTTCGGTGGTGGACCCGGAAGGCTTGGCGGACGGGGCGGTTGGCGAGGTGGCGTCGAACAACGTGAGGCCGGGGGCGTGCAGTTCGGCGAAGCGGGCGACGTCGCGGCGCGAGGCCCGGGCCGTGCGGCGGGCCTGGCGGCGGCTCTGGTGCCCGGGGCCGCGGCCGCCGATCACCCGGGCGATGGTGAAGAGCACCAGGACCAGGGTCATCAGGACGGCCGCCGCGCCGAATCCGCGGGCGATCATCGCGGGCTCGGGCGACTTGACGAAGTTGAAGACGGCGAGCGGCAGCGAGATCATCGGCCCGCTCGTCGGGTCCGCGTTGAGCGCCGTGGTGAAGCCTGCGGTGAGCAGCACGGGCGAGGTCTCGCCGATTCCGCGCGCCGTGCCGAGGATGACGGCGGTGGCGAGGCCGGAGCGCGCGGTCGGCAGGACGACGTGCCACACGGTGCGCCAGCGCGGGGCCCCGAGCGCCTCCGCGGCCTCGGTCAGCGTGCCCGGCACCAGTCGGAGCACCACGTCCGCGGCGCGGATCACGATCGGCAGCATCATCACGCTGATCGCGAGGGAGGCCGCGAGGCCCGACTTCGGCATGCCGAGGATGAGGATCCAGGTGGCGTACACCATCAGACCGGCCACGATCGACGGCAGCGCGGTCATCGCCTCGACGATGGTCCGCACGAACCGGGAGAAGCGGCCCGGGATCTGGTTGAGGTAGACCGCGCAGGCCAGGCCGAGCGGGACCGTGATCACCAGGGCGATGGCGATCATGATGAGGGTGCCGAGCATCGCGTGGGTGATGCCGCCGCGGGTGATCGGGTCGAGCGGGCCCGCCGCCCTCATGTCCTCGGTGAAGAAGTTGCCGTGCGGCAGCGCCTCGCGACCGCGCCAGGCGGTGAAGCCGACGACGAGGACGAGCGCCGAGAACAGCAGCAGGGCGGCCGTCCACAGCACGACGGTCATGACCCGGTCGCGTACGGTCTGGCCGTTCTCCTCCAGCCCGGTCAGCACCGCGTAGAGCGCGAGGAAGGCCAGGTAGGCGGTGACGGTGAAGCCCAACGCACCGGAGAACGGGGCGAGTTCGCCGAACAGCAGGATCGTGACGCAGACCGCGGCGGCGGCGGCCCCGGTCAGGGACAGGATGCCCGAACGGGTCGGGCCGCCGATACGGCGGGGCTGGTCGGGGGCGGGCTCCGGCGGGGCGGCGACGGCCTCCGGGGCCGGGGCGGTCTCGGCCGCCTTCGCTTCGATTTCTACGACGGTCATCTCAGGCCTCGCTCTGTGCACCGGACCGGGAGCGGGCCACGACGGAGGAGGCGGTGAAGTTGACCGCCAGAGTGAGCAGGAACAGCGCCAGGCCCGCTGCCATCAGCGCCGACATGCCGAAGGTGGAGGCGTCTCCGTAGTGCAGGGCGATCAGTGAGGAGACCGAGTTGGAGCCGGTCTGCAGGATGTGCGGCTGGATGACGAAGACCGGCGAGATGATCAGGTAGACCGCGATGGTCTCGCCGAGCGCCCGTCCGAGGCCGAGCATCGTGCCGCCGATGATGCCGCCCTTGCCGTAGGGCAGGACGACCGCGCGGATCATCCCCCATCGGGTGGCGCCCAGCGCGTACGCGCCCTCGCGCTCGCCGGCCGGGGCCTGGGCGAACACCTCGCGCATCACCGAGCACTGGATCGGCGCGACCATGAGCGCGACGACGATGCCGGCCACGAAGGTGGAGGCGGTGTAGACGCTCTCGGAGGCGAGGGGCTCGCCGGGCTGGGCGCCGTCCACCGTGAACAGCGGAATCCATCCGAACCAGGTGGAGATCCAGCGCGAGAGCCCGATGACGTGCTGCTGGAGGAAGAACAGTCCCCACAGTCCGTACACCACGGACGGTACGGCCGCCATCAGGTCGACCATCGTCACCAGGGTGTGGCGGAGCTTGCGCGGGGCCACGTCGGAGATGAACAGCGCGGTGCCGACGGCGAGCGGTACGGAGAAGACGACCGCGACGGCGGCGATCAGCAGGGTGCCGGTGAGCACGGCCGCGATGCCGAACCGGTGGACGTCGGGCTGCCATTGGGCGGTGGTGAGGAAGGACAAGCCGGTGACGTGCAGCGCCTGAAAGGCCCTCAGCAGCAGGAACAGTCCGACCGCGGCCATGATGGCGAGGACGACGACCCCACTGGCGGTGAGCTGGTAGCGGAAGATCCGGTCACCGATGCCACGGGCCGCGGGCTTCCGGCGGAGGGCCGGGCTGTCGGACTTCGGGGTCTCGACTCCCGGTCTGCCGGGCTCGGAACTCTCGTCCCTCGGACGCTCGTCAGCCGGTCTCTCGTCCGCCGGGATCCCGTCCCCCGGTCTGTTGGACTCCGGGTTCTCGCCCTCCGGGCTGTCGAAGCCGGATCTGTCGGACTCCGAACTGCCGGAAGCCGACGTGTCCGAATTCGATCGGTCGGAATCCGGTCTGCCGGACTCCGGTGCTGTGGCCGCCACGGGTGGACCCCCCACTGTGGGAACGAATCTGCTCGCGCGCCGATCCGTCGGCGTCGCACGCGGCAGATTCAATGGCCGGATCGTGTCGCTCCAACGCGTGATCCATGGCGAGTCGAAGAACAGCACATGTCTGTTCGGTTCCACGTGTGCGGAGATACCTGGGGGTTCCTGGGAGCGGGAGCGACACAAACACAAAGGGGCAGGCACCGCGCCGTCGAACGACGATCGCGGTCCCGCCCTGCGGTGCTGCGCCGGACCAGCCGGCCTTGCTACGCCGAACTCGCCGAGCGCGGCGAGTCCGCCGGGCTCAGCGAGGACAGCCTGTCCACGTCCCGGGCCGTCCCGGTGACCCCCGACAGGAAGCCCTGGGCGCGGGGGGATGCCCCGTCCGTCAGCCAGGCCGGGTCGATGTCGCACACGGCCACCCGCACCTCCGTGCCGACCAGGGCCAGCGGGAGGGTGTGGACGACCGTGGACGGGAAGCTCAGGATCGTACGGCCGATGGGGCCGCGCCGGGCGATCAGTTCCAGGGGGAGATCCGGGCGGACCACCTCCAGGCCCACCTCGACCGCCAGCCTGTGCAGTTTCTCGGGGCTCTCGCGGCGGTGGGCGAAGTAGCGCCGTGCGCCGTGCGCCGCGACGAGGCCGCGGACCGCCTCCAGATAGCGTTCGCCGTCCACCACGCCCGTCTCCACGAGGGAGGTGCCCACCAGGTCCGCGCCCTTGGTGAGGCGCGGCGGGCCGAAGCGGGACCGGGTCCAGGAGAAGTCGTTGGCGGTGACCGTGACCCCGGCCGGGGCCTCGTCGATCGGCATCGACGAGAACACCTCCACGGCGCGCCGCGCGCGTGGCGTCAGCCGGCGCCGCGCCACCGCCGAGACCGGCGCGAAGAGCAGGTCACGGGCGCCGGGACGGCCGCCCTTGCGGTGCCAGCGCACCAGACGTTCGCCGCGGGCGAGCTGGGCGACGAACTCCATGGTCGCCGTGCCGTCGTCCACCACCACCAGCTCGCGGGCCCGGGTGATGGTCAGCAGCAGCTGGACGTAGCGGGAGAAAGGGTCCCCCATCACCACCCGGCGGGCCCGGCGCAGCAGGGGGGTGAGGCCGCCGACCGTCCGGAACGGCGCCGCCGCGCCGCCCCGGGCTTCCTCCCAGCGGACCTCGTGGCCCTCGTCCCGGGCCAGTTCCGCCATGCGGCGCAACTGGCCGCGGGTCATCGGGTCGGTGGGCGAGAGCACCACGAGGATGAACTTCTCGCGCGCCGGACCCGCCGCGGCCGCCGAAGCCGCCGCGGCCGAAGGCCCCGCACCGGAGGCCGCCGGGCCTATCGCCGCCGTGCTCCCCGCGCCGGACCGAGGTCCGCCCTGCGCGGGGATCGCCGCCCCGCGCTCGGACGCACCGCTCCCCTGTGTGCGGAGCGCGTGCGCGTGTGCCCACTCCAGGACGTTCAGGAGCTGGACCGGGCTCTCCACAAAGGCAAGCGTGGGCTGGCCGGCGGATCCGGCGCGGGGGCTCATCGGCGTGTGACCGTCCCGTAAGGCGCTCAGACCGACACCGGCTCACCGGCGGCCGCGGCGATCTCCGCCTCGGCGACCACGCCGGCGACGCGGCGCAGCTTCTTCATCGGGCCGAGCTCGGAGTCGTAGACCTTCTTCACACCGTCGCCGAGGGAGGCCTCGATGGTGCGGATGTCACGGACGAGGCGGACGAGGCCCTGCGGCTCGACGGAGGCGGCCTGGTCCGAGCCCCACATGGCGCGGTCGAGCGTGATGTGGCGCTCGACGAAGGTCGCACCGAGCGCGACCGCGGCGAGGGTGGTCTGCAGACCCGTCTCGTGGCCGGAGTAGCCGATCGGCACGTTCGGGTACTCCTTCTCCAGCGTGTTGATCACGCGGAGGTTGAGCTCCTCGGCCTTGGCCGGGTAGGTCGAGGTGGCGTGGCACATGAGGATGTTGTCCGAGCCCAGGACCTCGACCGCGTGGCGGATCTGCTTCGGGGTCGACATGCCCGTGGAGAGGATGATCGCGCGGCCGGTGGCGCGCAGCGCCTTCAGCAGCTCGTCGTCGGTCAGGGACGCGGAGGCGACCTTGTGGGCCGGGACGTCGAACTTCTCCAGGAAGGCGACGGCCTCGGTGTCCCACGGGGACGCGAACCAGTCGATCCCCTTCTCCTTGCAGTACTCGTCGATCTGACGGTACTCGTCCTCACCGAACTCCACGCGGTGGCGGTAGTCGATGTAGGTCATCCGGCCCCAGGGGGTGTCGCGCTCGATGTCCCACTGGTCGCGCGGGGTGCAGATCTCCGGGGTGCGCTTCTGGAACTTCACGGCGTCGCAGCCGGCCTCGGCGGCCACGTCGATCAGCTTGAAGGCGTTCTCCAGCTCACCGTTGTGGTTGATGCCGATCTCGCCGCAGACGTAGACGGGCTTGCCCGGGCCGACCTCACGCGAACCGAACATGCGCAGACGGGAGTTGGTGCTCATGGCAGAAGATGTCCTTACTTGGTGAGGGAATCGAGAGAGGGGCCGAGGATCCAGCTGGCGATCTCTCGGATGGCGCCGTCGCCACCGGGGACGGTGGTGACCGCGCGTGCGGCGCCGCGCACGACGTCGTGGGCGCTCGCGACCGCCACGGGCCAGCCGACGAGGGCGAAGCACGGGAGGTCATTGACGTCGTTGCCGACGTAGAGCACGCGCTCAGGCGCGATGCCCTGCTCCTCGCACCACTGCTTCAGTGCGAGGTCCTTGCGGTCGATGCCGTGCAGGACCGGGATCTTGAGCTTCCGGGCCCGTGCGGCGACGACCGGGTTCTGCTCCGTGGACAAGATGAGCATCGTCAGGCCGCTCTTGCGCAGCGCGGCGATGCCCAGGCCGTCCCCGCGGTGCACGGAGACGAACTCGTGTCCGTCGGAGTCGATCAGCACCCTGTCGTCGGTCTGGGTGCCGTCGAAGTCGAGTACGACCGCGTCGATGTCGGCGGCGGTCGGAAGGGCGCCGGGCCGCGCGCCATCGAAGTGCGGCGCGAGGGCGCGGGCGCGGGCCAGGTCGTGCGGGTCGTCGATCTCCAGCACGCGGGCCGGGTCGGTGCGCACGAGTTCGGTGCGGCCGAAGAAGCGGTGCCGGTGCTCGCGCAGCCCGGCGGCGTCCATCGCGTACGCGGCGCCGGTCTCCAGCAGGTCCTGGGGGCGGTCCTGGCGGCGCGGCCGGAAGGACTTGTCGTGGTTGACGCCGTACCCGCCGTCGGTGGCCGTGGCGTTGGCGACCCGGGTGGCGCCGCCGACCTCGCCGGTGCGCTGGGAGCCGATCACGGGGGCGGGCTCGTCCGCCGCGTCGCGCCAGATGAAGCCGTGGAAGGGCGCCACGGTCAGGGCCGTGTCCGCGCCGTTCTCGACGACCGCGGCGGCCACCCCGTCGACGTCCTCGCGGACGAGGAAGGGGCTGGTGCACTGGACCAGCAGCACCACGTCGACGGGCGAGCCGTGCAGCGTCTCGTGGGCGTCCATGGCGTGCAGGACGGCGTCCTCGGAGGTGGCCGTGTCACCGGCGATGGCGGCGGGACGCAGCACGACCTCGGCGCCGGCCTCGCGGGCGGCGGCGGCGATCGCCTGGTCGTCGGTGGAGACCACGACGTCGGTGACGAGCCGGGCGGCCAGGCACTCGCGCACGGCGCGGGCGACCAGGGGGATCCCGCCGACCGGGGCGAGGTTCTTCGCGGGCACACCCTTGGAGCCGCCGCGGGCGGGGATCACCGCGAGCACACGGCGCACCGGCGCCGCCTGTCCCGCTTCCGGGTTGGACATGGGTTCAGCTCCTTGGAGTCCTTGGTGTGGGAACCGCTCGTTCACAGCTCTCCCATCCGTCGGATCACGGGCGCCACGCGCTGCACTCCGTGGCGGTATGCGCCACGCGCGGCGCGGCGGACGATCTGGCGTACGGGGCTCGGCGCCTTGTCGGCGGCCGGCGCGCCGGGCAGCGGGCTGCCGTCCGGGGCGAGGTGGTGGCGGGCGAGGACGCCGGGCAGATAGCCCGGCGCGGTCACGGGGGTGTAGTAGGGGGCGAGGGGCGGGAGTTCACCGGTGGCGAGCAGCCCGGTGATGCGCTCGCGCGCCTCGTCGAAGGCGGTCGCGTACGAACCGTCGGCCGCGACACCCTGCCGCGACACCCACTCCGCGTCCGGCGCGGGCTCGTGCCCGGCGTCGAGCTGGTCCCAGGAGGCGAGGCATCCGGAGCCCACGAAGTGGTGGTTGCCGAGCGCCTCCCGCACCCCGAGGTCGGTGAGCACGACGGTGGGGATGCGGCGGTGCAGCGACTCAAGGGCGGCCGTCGAGCTGACGGTGACCAGCAGGTCGGTGCGGTCGAGGACCTCGCCCATGTTCCCGTACACCAGGCGGAAGTTGGCCGGCAGATCCTCCTTCTGGGCCAGCTTCTGGTACGGCAGTTCCTCGATGTGCGTGGTGTGCTCGCCCGGCTTGGAGCGGAGCTTGAGGAGCACCTCGCGCTCGGGGTGCCTGCGGGCGTGCCCGATCAGGCGGTCCAACAGGTACGTCCGGTCCTTGCGGCTCTCGGGCACGGAGGGCTGAGCGGCGAAGACGACCGTGTACGGGTCGTTCTTCTCGTAGGCGGCACCCCCGAGGAAGGGCAGCGCCACCTCGGTCACCGACGAGGCGTCGGCGCCCACTCCTTCGTACACCGCACGGAAACGCTCGGCGTCCTGTCGGGAGTTGGCCAGCACGAGGTCCGCGCCGTGGCGCAGCAGCAGGCCGTCGGCGAGCTTCTCGTAGACGACGCCGACGTAGCCGGTGACGACCACGGGACGCCGCGTGCGCCCCTGCCAGGCGTGGGCGAGCCCGTGCAGCATCGCCTGGACACCGCCGCCGACGAGGGCGAGCACGAGAATGTCGTAGCTCTCCTTCGCCATCTCGCGCAGGAACTCGACGGCGGTCACCTCGCGGAGGGAGTCCGCGCGGACGCCGACCTCTTCGAGCTGGCGGGCGGTGGGGGTGGCACGGCCCCTCAGGAGGAAGCCGTCAAGCCGTATGTCCGACTCAACCGATTTGGAGGATTCGGTCGATTCGCTGGATGCGGTGAATTCCGACGGCGTGATGCGGTTCGCGGTGAGCGCACCCCACTTCCACCGGGTATCGGAATCGGCTAGGACGGCTACCCGAAGGGACTTCGCGGTACTGGCTGGCACGTCGAAGACGCTAGGAAGCGATTCCGATGCTCAGCCCAACCGAAATGCAACAAAGGGTTAACAGCACATCGCCGAATGGCGAATCGGGCCGCGAAACTCCGGGGAAACAACTTGGTTCACTGTTCCGCCACGCGTCGTTCACCTGACATCAAGCCGGCGGTCAAGACGAATGCCGGGCCGCCGCCTAACGTCACTGGCGTGGTCAAGCTCTCCGTCATCGTGCCGTTCTACAACGTGCAGCAATACGCGCCAGACACCCTGAAGAGCCTGCGTGCGAACGCACGTGAGGACTTCGAATTCATTCTCGTCGACGACTGCTCGCGCGACGAGACCCCGGACATCCTCGCGCGCGCGGAGCGCGAGCTGCCGGGCGCGGTGTACGTCCGCCACGAGAAGAACGGAGGGCTGGCGACCGCACGCAACACGGGAATCGACAAGGCGCGCGGCGACTACCTCACGTTCCTCGACGGGGACGACTGGCTCGCACCCGGCTACTACCCCCAACTCCTCGCTGCTATCGAGGAGTTGGACTGCGACTTCATCCGCACCGACCATGTCCAGTCCACCGCCCGGGCGCGCACCATCCAGCGGGTGCCGCAGGGCCGGCGCGGGGTGGTGATGAACCCGCGCGACGCGATCCTGCCAGCCGACCGCTCCACCTCCGTCGACTACGCGTACGCGTGGGCCGGCATCTACCACCGCCGGCTCGTCGACCGCGGTCTGCTCCACTTCACCGACGGACTGCGCACGGCCGAGGACCGTCCGTGGATCTGGAAGCTGCACCGGGAGGCGGAATCCTTCGCCACGGTGGGGCTTCTCGGTGTCTTCTACCGGCGTGGTGTCGCCTCCTCGCTCACCCAGATCGGCGACGTTCGCCAGCTGGACTTCATTCGTGCGTTCGACCAAGTGGTGGCCGAAACAGCCAAGGACCGGGACGCGGATAAACTGCTCCCCAAGGCTGTTCGCACATATTGCGCAATCATTTCCCATCATCTGGGATCCATCGAAAGGTTCGAGCCGGCGGTGGCACGGAAACTGAAGTCGATGAGCGCTGCCGCGCTACGGCGTATGCCCCAGGACGTACTCGACGAGGCCCTCGACTCCATGGACATCCAGCGGGCCTCGCGCCTGCGCCGGCTGCGCCGCCGTCCCGCCTCCTCGGGGGTGGCCGCGTGACGACGCAGATCTTCCTGGCGTCGACGCTCTACGGCACGGCGACCCTGGCCGCGGCGCTGGACAGCGACTGTTTCACGCCCGCCGACCGACGCATACTCCTCGTCTGCAACAACGCCGCGACGCCCGAGACGACGCCCGGCCTGGACGAGAGCCCCGGCTTCGAGCAGCTGCGCCGCCGCTTCGACGAGGTCATCTCCTGGAACGAGACCATCACCCCGTTCCACCCCGGCGGCTGGGCCCCGCGGCTGGACGACGTCCCGCTCTGGGAGAGGTACCTCCGGCTCCTGTGGAACCTCGGCGACGACGACATCGAGCTGATCGTCGAGTCGATCCAGGTCAACCCGGCGCTCGGGTTCTGCCAGCTCTTCACCGGCGCGCCCGTCACGGTGTACGCGGACGGCCTGATGAGCTACGGCCCCACCCGCAACAAGATCGACCCGCTGGTCGGCACCCGTATCGACCGCCTGCTCCACCTGGACCTGGTGCCCGGCCTCAAGCCGCTGCTGCTCACCGAGTTCGGTGTCGAGCCGGAGATCGTGCCGACCGAGGCGTTCGCCAAGGTCCTCACCGAGCTGGAGAACACCGGCGACGCGCTGCCGTCCCTCGACGCTCCGGCGCTGCTGCTCGGCCAGTACCTCTCCGCACTCGGCATCCTCACCGCCGAGGAGGAGGAGGACCTCCACGTACGGATGCTGAAGGGCGCGGTCGCGCTGGGGCACACCCAGGTGGTGTTCAAGCCGCACCCGACGGCCCCGGTGCGCTGGTCGCGCATCCTGGAGAAGGAGGCGGAGAAGCTCGGCGTCGATCTGACGGTGCTCGACACCCCCGTCCTCGCCGAGGTCCTCTACCAGCGCATGCGTCCGGCGCTGGTCGTGGGCTGCTTCTCCACCGCGCTGCTCACCGCGTCCGCGTTCTACGGCCTCCCGGTCGCCCGCATCGGCACAGAGGCCCTCCTGGAGCGTCTGACGCCGTACGAGAACAGCAACCGCGTCCCCGTCACGATCGTCGACGCGCTGCTGCCCGAGCTGACCAACCGCAAGGCGGTCACGAGCCGGCGCCAGGGCATGACGGTCGACGCCCTGAACGCGCTCGTGCGCGCCGTGGGCTTCGCGATGCAGCCGAAGATCTACCCCGGGCTGCGCGCCGAGACCGAGCTGTACCTGACCAAGAATCTCAACCCGCACACCTGGCGGTACTTCAAGCGGCGCCGGCTCACCTCGCTGGTGCTGCCCGGCGGGATCCCCGTCCAGCTCGCGTTCATCCCGCGCAACGCGACCGTCCGCAGGGTCGCCCGTCGGGCCCGCGAGCTGCGCCGTGGCGCCAAGCGCTGACACCCGCCACCACGACCGACCCCGTCCCGGCCACCGGGGCGGGGCGTCGTGCCGCCCCGCGGCGACGGCCGACGAGGCGCATGCGTCCCGGCTCCGACCCCATGACGCCTGTGTCCCAGCCCGGTTCGGGCCGCGGGTGTCATGGACCGGAGGCCACCGGGTAGGCGCACCGCGCTCGTCGTACGTCCCACCCCGCGACAGGGCCACTCCCCATCAGCTGCCTCGTCGAGAGAGTCCGGCATGACCACGTCCGAGCAGACCATGGCCGCCCCCGACCCGGGCTCCGTCCCGACCCCGACCGCTGTGGGCCCGACGCCTCCCCTGTCGCCGGCCGCCGTCCCGTCCCCCGCCCCCGTCCGCCCCCGTGGCGGCGGAGCCCGACTGCGCGCCCTCGACGGGCTGCGGCTGGTGGCGGCGCTGATGGTCGCGGCCTATCACTACGGCGGGCGCGACGGCGAGGTCACCCAGGCCTGGGGAAGCTCGCCGCGGCACCAGTTCCCCACCCTGCACCCCTTCTTCGCCTACGGCTGTCTGGGCGTGCAGATATTCTTCGTGATCAGCGGTTTCGTCATATGCATGAGCGGCTGGGGCCGGCCCCTCCGCTCCTTCTTCGCCTCCCGCGCCTCCCGGCTGCTGCCCGCGTACTGGGCCGCGATAGTCCTGGTGACAGCGGTGTTCGCACTTCCGGCGGTGGCCTACAAGGCGGTCTCGCCCAGCGACGCGCTGGTGAATCTGACGCTGATGCAGCAGCCGCTCGGCGTGGACCGCGTCCTCGGCGTCTGCTGGACCCTCTGGGCGGAGATACGCTTCTACGCCCTGTTCGCCCTGTGCATCGTGCTGCCGGGCGCGAACCGGCGGCGGGTCATCCTGTTCTGCGCCTGCTGGACCCTGGCGGCGGCCATCGCGCAGGGCGCGCAGATGCCGCTGCTGAACATCGTCCTGATGCCCGAGTACGCGCCGTTCTTCATCGGCGGCATCGGGCTCTACCTCGTGCACCGCGACCGGCGCGACGCGTACGCGTGGGGCATCGTGGCCGTGAGCTGGCTCATAGGCCAGCACTACGCGGTGCAGGGCCTGTGGCACGCCGCGAACGCGCCCGGCTTCTCCTACCGCAGTGCCTCCGGCATCATCCTGGTCGTCACCCTGGGCTTCGTCGCCGTCGCCGCGATCGCGCTGGGCCTGTTCGGCTGGGCGAACTGGCGCTGGCTGACCGTCGCGGGCGCGCTGACGTACCCCTTCTACCTCGTCCACGAACATCTGGGCTGGGTCGTCATCCACGCCCTGCACGAGGGGCTAGGCATCCCGTCCTACGGCACGTTCCTGCTGACGGTCGCCGCCATGCTGCTGCTGGCCTGGCTGCTCAACCGGTTCGTGGAGGATCTGCTCACACCGAGGATCCGCCGGGTCCTGACCCGGCCGGGGCCCGCCTGATCGCGAACCGGTACGGCAGCTACGAGTTCGCCAGCGACAGCTTCACCGCGAAGCCGAGGAAGAGGGCGCCGGCGGCCGAGGTGGCCCCCGCCGACAGCCGCTTGCGCCGGCGGAAGGCCGCGGCCAGACGCGTTCCGCTGAATATCAGCGCGGTGAGGTAGAGGAAGCTGGCGAGCTGCGCGAAGGCGCCGAGGACGACGAAGGAGAGCGCCGGGTAGGCGTACGCCGGGTCGACGAACTGCACGAAGAAGGCGACGAAGAACAGGATCGCCTTGGGGTTGAACAGGCTGACCACCAGCGCACGGCGGAAGGGCCGCTCCGCGGCGGCGCTTGCGGCCGGGGCCTCCTCCTCCACGGTCTTCTCCCGACGGGTCCGCCACATCCCCCACGCGGCGCGCAGCATCCCGATGGCGAGCCACGTCAGATAACCGGCCCCGGCGTACTTCACGATCCCGAACAGCACGGCGTTCGCCTTGAGCAGCGAGGCGACTCCGGCCGCGGACAGGGTCATCAGCACGGTGTCCCCGCACCACACCCCGGCCGCCGCGGTATAGCCGGCGCGCACACCGCGCCGGGCCGCGACGGAGAGGACGTACAGGGAGTTGGGGCCGGGCAGGAGGACGATCAGGACGAGGCCTGCCAGGTAGGTGGGGAGATCGATGACGCCGAACATGGACAGGAGTGTCGCACGGGGGTACGACAGTCCCGTTCCGGGTGCCGACGGGTGAGACGGGACGGTCAGTCGTCGCCGTCGAGGAGGGTGTCGACGGAGAACTCGACAGTGACGCCGACCGACTCGGGGACGGGGACGGTGGTACCACGCTTGTAGCGCGCAGGAGCCGGGTACCTACCGTCGACCGGGTCCTGGTAGACGAGAACCTCGTCGTGTTTGCGGTCCGCCACGACATAGACGGGGATACCGGCCGCTGCGTAGCACTCGGCCTTGGGACCCAGGTCGTCCGCCCAGTTCGACGACGTCACCTCGACGACCAGCCGGAAGACGTCCGGCGCGTAGTAGTTCTCGGTGACGTGGGCGTCGCGAAAGTCCTCGTCGACGACGGAGAAGTCGGGAATGGCGAAGTCCTCAGGCAGTGTGGGCAACCAGAGGCCGATGCCCTGGACATACTCCCGGCCGGCCTCGACGATCCCCGCCCGGTCGAATGCCCTGCCGAGCTTCGTCAACGACAGCGCACGCGAGCCGTCCGGCGGCGGTGTCACAGTGAGCCTCCCCTGGAGAATCTCCACGCGGTGCCCAGGCAGTGCACGGGCGAGCAGGTCGGCGGCCTCGCCCAACGTCAGCTCGTGTTGCAGTACAGCCACGGCATCCTCCATTTCGGGGCTCACTCTTCACGAGCGTAACCGGGAGTACACGGATTCCGCCCGCGTTCACCCATACGGACGAAACGCCCAGCTCAGAACGCATCCGACGGCACGTACGTCCCCCAGACCTCCCGCAACGCGTTGCACACCTCGCCCACCGTCGCGCGGGCCTTGAGGGCGTCCTTCATCGGGTACAGGACGTTGTCCTCACCCGCGGCGGCCTTCCGCAGGGAGGCCAGGGCCGCGTCCACGGCCTGCTGGTCGCGTTCCGCGCGGAGCCTGGCGAGGCGTTCGGCCTGCCGGGCCTCGATCGCGGGGTCCACCCGCAGCGGCTCGTAGGGCTCCTCCTCGTCGAGCTGGAAGCGGTTCACGCCCACCACGACCCGCTCACCGGCATCGGTCTCCTGCGCGATCCGGTACGCGTTGCGCTCGATCTCCCGCTTCTGGAAGCCGTGCTCGATCGCCGGCACCGCGCCGCCGAGGTCCTCGACCTTCCGCATCAACTCCAGCGCCGCCGCCTCCACGCCGTCCGTCATCTTCTCGATCACGTAGCTGCCCGCGAAGGGATCGACCGTCGCCGTCACGTCCGTCTCGTAGGCCAGCACCTGCTGCGTACGCAGCGCCAGCCGCGCGGACTTGTCCGTCGGCAGCGCGATCGCCTCGTCGAAGGAGTTCGTGTGCAGCGACTGCGTCCCGCCCAGCACCGCGCCCAGACCCTGCACCGCCACCCGCACGAGGTTCACCTCCGGCTGCTGCGCCGTCAGCTGCACCCCCGCCGTCTGCGTGTGGAACCGCAGCATCAGCGACTTCGGGTTCCGCGCCCCGAACTCCTCCCGCATCACCCGCGCCCAGATCCGGCGCGCCGCCCGGAACTTGGCGACCTCCTCCAGGATCGTCGTCCGCGCCACGAAGAAGAACGACAGGCGCGGCGCGAAGTCGTCCACGTCCATCCCGGCCGCGACCGCGGTGCGCACGTACTCGATGCCGTCCGCGAGCGTGAAGGCGATCTCCTGAGCGGGAGAGGCGCCCGCCTCCGCCATGTGGTAGCCGGAGATCGAGATGGTGTTCCACTTCGGGATCTCGGCCCGGCAGTACTTGAAGATGTCCGCGATCAGCCGCAGCGACGGCTTGGGCGGGAAGATGTACGTCCCGCGCGCGATGTACTCCTTCAGCACGTCGTTCTGGATGGTGCCCGTCAGCTTCTCGGCCGGCACCCCCTGCTCCTCCGCCACCAGTTGGTACAGCAGGAGCAGCAGCGCCGCCGGAGCGTTGATCGTCATCGACGTCGACACCTTGTCCAGCGGGATCCCGCCGAACAGCACCCGCATGTCGTCGACCGAGTCGATGGCCACCCCCACCTTGCCGACCTCGCCGTGCGCGATCGGCGCGTCGGAGTCGTGGCCCATCTGGGTGGGCAGGTCGAAGGCCACCGACAGACCCATCGTGCCGTTCGCGATCAGCTGCTTGTAGCGGGCGTTGGACTCCGTCGCCGTACCGAATCCGGCGTACTGCCGCATCGTCCACGGGCGGCCCGTGTACATGCTCGGATACACACCCCGCGTGAACGGGTACGCGCCCGGCTCACCCAGCTTCTCCGCCGCGTCCCAGCCCTCCAGGGCGTCCGGCCCGTACACCGGCTCGATGGGCAGCCCCGATTCCGACTCGCGCGTCATGGTGTGTGCCTCCGCGTTGCTTCGTGACCCGGCTCGGTGACCCGGCTCGGTGACCCGGCTTTGGTTACTCGCCAGTAGACAACTGTCGCGACGGACTGTAGCGGCGGGCGTGCGCCGCGTGGAGATCCGTCGGCTGGGACCTTGCTCACAACCATGCTCCTTGGTTCGGCGGCGGTCACGCAGGGGGAACATCTCGGAGACACGGCGGGACGCCGGGGAGCGGTGGTCGCGGTGGGGCCGGCAGAGCGGGCAGGGGGAGCGGGCATGCGTACGGAGCGCTGGGGACGATCTCTCGCCGCGGCGGCCGGGGCGGTCGCGCTCGCCGCCGTGACCGGCTGCACGGCGCAGCCCCTGGACGCCCAGGGGGGTGACGGCAAGGGCCGTTCACCGGTGCACATCGAGATCCCGCACACCCCCTCCGGCACCGGTTCCCGGAGTGCCGTGCCCACCCCGGGGGCGCCGTCCGCCGCCCTGCTGGAGCGCGGGGACTCGGGCCTTCAGGTGCGCGAACTGCAGGCCCGGCTGCGCCAGGTCGACTGGCTGTTCGACGGGCCGACGGGGAGCTACGACGACCTCACCGAGAACGCCGTCAGAGGCTTCCAGGGCAAGCGGGGGCTGGCACCGACGGGCGAGGTCGACCCGGTCACCTGGCAGCGGCTGCTGAGCATGACGCACGAGCCCGGCACCTGGGAGCTGTATCTGATGGGCGGGCAGCCGGCCGCCGCGCCGGACCCGCGCTGTCTGACGGGCCGGGTGCTGTGCATCAGCAAGCGGACCCGCACGCTGCGCTGGATGATCGACGGGCAGACGCTGTCGACGATGGCGGTCCGGTTCGGCACGGAGAACACCCCCACCCGCGAAGGCGTGTTCCGGATCTACTGGAAGTCACGCCATCATGTGTCCACGCTCTACAACGCCCCGATGCCGTACGCGATGTTCTTCAGCGGGGGCGAGGCGGTGCACTACTCGTACGACTTCGCGGCGCGCGGATACGCCGGGGGCTCCCACGGATGCGTGAACGTACGGGACGAGGCCGCGATCGCGACGCTGTTCTCCCAGGTGAGGACGGGCGACAAAGTCGTCGTCAGCTGGTGAGAGGAGCCGATGGGGAAGCGTGTGGGGCGCGGGCGGGACCGGGGGAACGTGTCCCGCCCGCGCCAGGGCACCGAGCCGTGGGTACGGGGGGAACCCCGGCTCTGTGCAACGGCCGATGACCAGTCGGCTCACTCATTACTGCGTAGCGGGGGCCGAAAGTGTCACACCCGTTTGGAAGATAATTCAAAAAAACACGAAACCGCAGGTCAGGAGGGGTCCGGCGTGGACAGGGCCGAGACCGGGGCGGATGAGGCGCCCGACGGGACGCCGAACAGACCGCTACCGCCGGGCCGTATGTGGCCCTCGTCGTCACCGCTGCCGCCGTGGTCGTCGCCGCCACCGTGACCGTGCCCGTGGCCGTCCTCGCCGCCCGAGCCGTTCCCGTCCTGACCCGAGCCCTGGCCGTCGCCGCCCCAGTGGCCCTCGCCGTCGCCGTCGCCCAACATGCCCTTGCAGAAGGTCTTCACCCGTCCGTTGCCACCCGCCGCGTCCTGCAGATCGCGCAGCCGGTCGGCGCGCAGCTCCCGGCCGACGGCCATGTCACGGCAGGACGAGCGCAGGGCGAGCCACCAGTTCCGGGTGTGTCCGCTCCGGTGGTCGTCGCCGGGGGACGCCGAGCCGCTCGCGCCGGGACCGGCGCCGGCCTCGTCGTACGAGGAACCGCCCGGCGTAAACCCGCCGGCGTCCGACGTCGGTGACAGGGGTGTGCCGGTCTCCGTGGCGTCGGGTGTGGGCGTGAGCAGCGGCTGCGGCGGCGACACGGCCGCCGACACCGACGCCCCGGGTCCCGGCTCCTTGTGGAAGGGTGCCGGCAGGACTCCGGTTCCGGCCGCGACCGCGACTCCGCCGATCATCCCGGCGGCCAGCGCGGCGGCCAGGCCGAACCGCAGGGGACGACCCCAGCGGTGGCCCCGACCGTTTGCGGCGGGACGCCCGAGGCGCACCAGCCCGGCGTCGGCGACCTGACGGGCGGCGTAGTCGGGATGCACGGCATCGAGCCGGCCGGAGGTCGCCCCGGCCTGGTCCGCGCCGGTGCGCGTGGCCCGGAAAGCGGCCAGCGCGGCGGCCTCGCCCGGCAGTTCCTCGCTGGTCAACGGGGGTGTGACGGCGAGTGAGGCAAGGGTTTCGGCAAGCCTTGCGGCCTGTTCCTGTGCGTCGTCGTCGATGGCCTCCAGCGGCTCTCCACGCAGCAGACGCTCCGCCGCGTCGCCGTTCAGCCACCTGTACTGCTCGTCGGCCATCACATGTCCCTCTGCGTACGCGAACGCATATGCGTCACACCGGCAGACGTCACCGGGCGCCTGTGGGTTCCGCGTTGGGGAGGCATGGCACCGAGCACGCCGGCCGATTCCGGATCCCCGTCCGGGCCGGCGATCAGCTCCGCGAGCCGTTTGAGTCCACGGTGGGCCGCCGTGCGGACGGCCCCGGGGCGCTTGCCGAGCGTCTCGGCAGCGGACTTGGCGTCGAGGCCCACGACCACGCGCAGCACCACGGCCTCCGCCTGGTCCTGCGGGAGCTGGGCTATGAGGGAGAGGGTGTGGCCGGTGGCCAGGGCCTCCATGGCCTCGCCCGCCGTGTCGGACTCGGCCGCCTTGCCGGTCAGCTCCGTCTCGTCGCCGCCGATCGCGGGGCGGCGCCCGCGCATCCGTATGTGGTCGAGCGCGCGGTTGCGGGCGATCCGCGCCGCCCAGCCGCGGAACCGGTCGGCGTCTCCGCTGAACCGCTCCAGGTCTCGGGCGATCTGCAGCCATGCCTCGGAGGTGACGTCCTCCGCGTCCGGATCGCCGACCAGCGTCCGCACATATCCGAGCAGCCGTGGGTGCACGGCGCGGTACACGGTACGGAACGCGGTCTCGTCCCCTGCCTGGGCCGCAAGTACCGCGGCGGTCAACTCCGCGTCGTCCCCCAGCACCCGAACTGCCCCTCTGTGCGCCTCAGCCCGCACGCTCCCACGGACCGGGTTCTCGCTGTCGTGATTCCTCATCGTTCGTTGCGGTCTGCGGCCGCTCGTGATGTGCGGCGGATCCTCTCACCGGATTTACTGATCATCCTCGGTCGGCGCGAAAGGCACGTTACGGCTTGAAACCGGTCTACGTCCATGTCCGCACGCCGCGCAACCGACCCGTGACGCGGCGGGGTGTGACAGAAAACGCATCCACGGCGCTGTAGAGAGTACGGGCCGCCGCGCGGCCCGTACCGCGCGACGGCCGGGGCCTCTCCTGTGGGGGGTGGCGGCCCCGGCCGTTGCCATCGGTACGCGAGGGTCGTGGGTACGCGTTTTCTGTACCCCTTCTTACCCGTGCGCGTAACGCGGGCCGTCCGCCCCGTCCCCTTCATCCCGGTTCTTCGAGTTCGCGCGGGAGTCGCTTCAGGCCGCCCGTGCGAGCCCGTGCCCGACTCCCCGTCGTACGCCTGCGTGCGGCGGGGTTCCTCCCAGTCCCAAGGTTCCGGGGCCGGCGCCTGTCAGTGGCTGCCGTCCCCCGTCGCGTCCCGGCACAGCAGCCGCAGCGAGCCTTCGCCGTGGTAGCAGCGACGGGCCTCCTCGATCGGGTCCCACAGCCGGCCGTCGGGGGTGCGCACCCAGTGGTCGCCGCCGGTCGCCCACCACTCGCCGCCGGTCAGCCGTACGACCACCTCGCCCGCGTACGCGCCGAAGCCGCGCAGCGCGGTCCGCACGGCGTCGTAGGGCGCGCCCTGACCGCGTATCTCCTCGATCGTCCGGTCCAGCCGCCACAGGCTCTGTGCCGAGTAGTCGAGTCGCAGCCGGGCGCCCTCGCGCAGGGCCGTGACGGCGTCGGCCGCCCAGCGCGCGGGCTTGGTGGCGGCGGGGGGCCTGGTCACCTCAGTTGCGTTCACAACCGGAAGAGCGCGGTACCGCCGGGAAACGTCACGCCCCCCGGAGGGACTCCCCGACAACGGCGCAGGACCGCCCCACCGCCGCACCGGACGGACACAGGATCCTTGCACGCAAGGAGGTTTACGCAGGCGGGGGCCACTGCGGCTACGAACGGCCGCGGGCGCGGCGGGAGACCACGGCCTGCAGCACCCGCCGGCCCTCGGTCGCCACGTCACGGGCCTGGCGCAGTCCGGTCGCGCCGTGACCGCCGACCAGTTCCAGGACGGCCGTCTGGCGCCGCATTTCGGCGGCGACGAGGGGCGACATGCCGTCCGTGCGGCCCTCGCGGTGGGCCGCCACGGAGGACTCGCCGTCGCCGTCGGCGGGGTCCAGCAACTGGTGGATCCGCAGCGCGTCGACCGAGCAGGCGTCGGCCCACCGGCGCAGGGCGTCGGCGGTGGGCTCGGCGGGGACGCCCTCCAGCATCCGGCGGGCCAGCCCCGCGGCCTCGGCCTCGAAGGCGCAGTCCGCGGCGGAGTCGTCCTCCTGCGGCAGCTCAGTCCCCAGCGCGGCCCGCGCCTTGGCGAGCCGTTCCTCCCACTCGCGGCCCTCGACCAGGCTCGCCCACAGCGGGCGCAGGGTGTCGTCGTCGCCTCCGAGGAGGGGGACACACCGATCCAAACAAGCCAGTCCGCTTGCCGCGAGCCCCCGCTCGTCGGCCTGTCCGATCAGGTCCACCAGGCTCATGACGCCTCCTCGAAACCCTCGACGGGGCGCCTCGTCTCTACGGAGCCCGCACTTCCCCTTACTGCGTGCAACGGACCCGGAGTGTCACAGATCCGCACCCCACCGTGCCGGTCGGGTGCCGGTCGAGATCCCGAACGGAGCGAAGAGCTGATTCAAGCCATCCGCGCCCCGGTTCCGTCGCCGGGTCCGAATAGACCACAGCGACACCGGGCGCATGCCCGGAATGCAGCATTCCGGACGATCGGGGTGCCCGTCCTCCGGGCCGGACACCCCGGTCCGCCCTCATCCCAGACGGTCCGCCAGCTGGTGGAACTGCGCCCAGGACAGCGTCGGCGTGCGCGGGTCCCACAGCTTCTGGATCGTCGCCCGCAGCGGCATCCGGATCCCGGCCGCGACCTGGTCCTGCGTCTGCGCGTTCGGCCGGTCGCCCCACACCGCGAACACTCCGCCGAGGATCTGCCCGTCGTACTGCACGGGCACCGCCGTCGTGCCCCGGACCACCCGCGGGGTCCACTGCTCGTAGATCCGCTGACCGGTGGGGTAGACGAAGGTCTGCGGCTGGCCGAGCACGTAGTAGAGGAGGTCGTCGTTGTAGACGATCAGCTGCCGGCCCGCGCTCAGATACGAGGTCGGCGGCCGGGCACCGGCCTCCTTGCCGGTCCAGTACGCGACCTGGAGGTCCTTGGCCGGCGACACGGCGCTCGCCTGGTAGAAGCCGTCGTTCCAGGCGCGCACGGTGCGGCCGTGGGCGCGCATCACGTTCGCCCGGTCGTTGAGCCAGCCGGTCGCGAGGTCCGCAACGCCCGCCTGCGGGCCGTACTTCGCCCGGGCGGCGGCGACGAGCTGCGGGAAGGAGGCGGTCGGGTTCGCCACCGTGAGCGCCAGGTACTCGTCGCCGCCCAGGTGCCAGAAGGGAGCCGGGAACACGTCCGCGTACTCGTTCAGAAGGTCGTCCACGATCTCCGCGGCGGCGGGCTTGGAGATGTCGAGCGACCCCTGGAAGGTGACGCCGCGGGCGTTGCGCAGCTGGAGGTCGGGGTGCGCGGCGATCACGGCACCCAGATGGCCGGGCGAGTCGATCTCGGGAACGACGGCTATGTGACGGCTCGCGGCGAGGTCGACGATCGTCTTGACCTCCGCCTTGCTCAGGTGCTGCGCGGACACGATCTCGGGGTGCGAGGAGGACTCGATCCGGAAGCCCTGGTCGTCGGAGAAGTGCAGCCCGATCTCGTTGTACTTCAGGTCGCCCAGCTCCTTGATGCGATCCTCGATCCAGCTGGCCGTGTAGTACTTGCGGGCGATGTCGAGCATGAGGCCGCGCCGGGGCTTGGCCGGGGTGTCGTGGACGACGCCCTCGGGCGCGGTGCCGCCGCCGTGCACCTCCTGCTTGAGCGTGCGGGTGCCGTAGAAGACCCCGGCCTCACCCGGACCGGTTATCAGGACCTTCCCGTTCTGGACCGTCAGGACGTACGACTCCTGGTCGCCGCTCCCGGACACGTGCAGCTCCACGTCACCGGCGCGCGCGCCGGTCTGCCCCCCGTACGCCGTCCCCAGCTCCCCGGCCAGCAACTGCCCCTCGTCGGCGAGGGAGGCGTCGTCCACGACCACCCGTTTCCCGGAGGCGGGCCGCCAGCCCGGGCCGTGGGCTGGGGTGAACTCCCGGACGGCCGGAATGGTGCGGGGCGCCTGGGAGAGGGGGTAGGTCGGGGAGGGGGTCGCGGCGGGGGTGCCGCCCGTGACCTTGGCGCCGGGAGGTGTGCCGCCGCCCGACGGCCAGAACACCACGGCCGCCGCGACCGCGCCCGCGGTGACGACTCCGGCCGCCAGCAGCAACCGGTTGCGCCTCGCGTGCGTCTCCCTCTCGGGAACCCGTCGCCTCTGGCCGGTCACCGCGCCGCACCCCGCGCCGCACGCGCGGACGGACACACCGCGCCCGTAGGCCTCGGCTCCCCCTCACGCGCCACACCCGTATGTATTCGCTTTCGCTCCACTTTCGCCCACACGCTGCCCACCTCCAGCCATTCGACCCTCTTATCCTCTTTTATCCCTTTCGAACCTACGACCCCGGCGCCCTCCGATCGTCCACAGAACGCCCCACGGCTCTCCCGTTCGGGTGAAATCGGGACAGGCGCTGGACGCCCGCCCGACCGCCGTCGATAGCGTGACGGCGCGTCTCCCCCGCCCTCCCTGCCGCCCCGGACGTGACGTCCGCACGACGCCACGCCGCCATCGCCGAGGATTCACGCTGCCCCCGCACCGTCTCCCCCGCCTCCCCGGCCCCACCGCCCTGCCGGCGCAACACCGCCCCCCGGCCCCCGACGGCCTGGAGGGGTTCAACTCCGCGCCCGCCGACGTGGTCCGGCACGCCCTCCTCGCCTGCTGCCACAGCCTGCGCTGGATCCATCGTGTCGCCGAGCACCGCCCCTACCCGGACGTGGACTCCCTGCTGGCCGCGGCCGACGAGGCGGCGTACGACCTGTCACCCGCGGACCTCGCCGAAGCCCTGGCGGGCGAGAATCTCACCCAACTGCCCGAGGGCGCCCACTCCGCGGCGCACACCGCGCTGAGCGCCGCGCACGCGGCCTACGAGAGCCGATTCGGGCACGTGTTCGTCATCTGCCTGGACGAGGTGTCCCCGGCCGAATCCGCCGACCTGATACTGACAGGCATCCGATCACGATTGGCGAACGATCCGGAGGAGGAACGCCTGCTCGCGGCCGAGGAGCTGCGCCGGCTGGCGAGGGGCAGACTGACCCGACTCGTCCGGGATCCGTCGGGACGGCCGGTGGCGGAACACTGCCAATAGGCCGTCCGTGCTCGTTTGATCGCCGGTTCGATCACATCGGTAGGGGCGCCGTAAGCGTTCTGACAACACGTCGCTACGATGCTGGGGGCCGGTGGACCGTACCCGGCCGGGCCCGACCGACACAGAAGCCGGCGCGGCCCTAGTCCCCGCTCCCGGAGGGTTCTTCCGTGCCGGCTGGAACGCTGTACCGCGGCCGGGAAGGAATGTGGTCCTGGGTGGCTCACCGAGTCACCGGCGTCCTCATTTTCTTCTTCCTGTTCGTACACGTGCTGGACACCGCTCTCGTGCGTGTCTCTCCCGAGGCCTACGACAAGGTCGTGGCCACGTACAAGTCGCCGATCGTCGCCGTGCTGGAGTACGGCCTGGTCGCCGCCATCCTCTTCCATGCGCTGAACGGCCTGCGCGTCATCGCCGTCGACTTCTGGTCGCAGGGCCCGCGCTACCAGAAGCAGATGCTCTGGACCGTCGTCGGCCTCTGGGTCGTGCTGATGCTCGGGGCCATCTACCCCGTTCTCGGCCACGCCGCTCGTGAAGTGTTCGGGAGCTGACGCGTATGTCCACGACTGAAACCACCGCCTCCGGCATCGGCCCCGTCGAGGGTGCCCCGCTGTACGACGTCGACAACCCGGCGCCGGTCATCGAGCCGCCCCGCAAGCGGACGAAGAAGACCCCCAAGTCGACCCGCGGCAACTTCGAGATGTACGGCTGGCTGTTCATGCGCCTGTCCGGCATCGTCCTGGTCGTCCTCGTCCTCGGCCACCTGCTGATCCAGCTGGTGCTCGACGGCGGCGTGACCAAGGTCGGCTTCGCCTTCGTGGCGGGCCGCTGGGCCTCTCCGTGGTGGCAGGTCTGGGACCTCGCCATGCTGTGGCTGGCCATGCTGCACGGCGCCAACGGTCTGCGTACGGTCATCAACGACTACGCCGAGCAGGCGAGCACGCGTCTGTGGCTGAAGGCGCTGCTCTACACCGCCACGGTGTGGACCATCCTGCTGGGCACGCTGGTGATCTTCACCTTCGACCCGAACATCCGCTAGGCACGGGGTTGCGAGAATCATGAAGATCCACAAGTACGACACCGTCATCGTCGGCGCGGGTGGCGCCGGCATGCGCGCGGCCATCGAGTCGACGAAGCGCAGCCGCACCGCCGTGCTCACGAAGCTCTACCCGACCCGCTCCCACACGGGCGCCGCGCAGGGCGGCATGGCCGCCGCACTGGCCAACGTGGAGGAGGACAACTGGGAGTGGCACACCTTCGACACGGTCAAGGGCGGTGACTACCTGGTCGACCAGGACGCCGCCGAGATCCTGGCGAAGGAGGCCATCGACTCCGTCCTCGATCTCGAGAAGATGGGCCTGCCGTTCAACCGGACGCCCGAGGGGAAGATCGACCAGCGCCGCTTCGGCGGTCACTCCCGCAACCACGGCGAGGCCCCGGTCCGCCGCTCCTGCTACGCGGCCGACCGCACCGGCCACATGATCCTCCAGACGCTGTACCAGAACTGCGTCAAGGAGGGCGTGGAGTTCTTCAACGAGTTCTACGTCCTGGACCAGCTGATCACCGAGGTCGACGGCGTCAAGAAGTCGGCCGGTGTGGTGGCGTACGAGCTGGCGACCGGCGAGATCCACATCTTCCAGGCGAAGGCCGTGATCTACGCCTCCGGCGGCACCGGCAAGTTCTTCAAGGTGACGTCGAACGCGCACACGCTGACCGGTGACGGCCAGGCCGCGGTGTACCGCCGTGGTCTGCCGCTGGAGGACATGGAGTTCTTCCAGTTCCACCCGACCGGCATCTGGCGCATGGGCATCCTCCTCACCGAGGGTGCGCGCGGTGAGGGCGGCATCCTCCGCAACAAGGACGGCGAGCGCTTCATGGAGAAGTACGCGCCCGTCATGAAGGACCTGGCGTCGCGTGACGTCGTCTCCCGCTCCATCTACACGGAGATCCGCGAGGGCCGGGGCTGCGGTCCCGAGGGCGACCACGTCTACCTGGACCTCACCCACCTCCCGCCGGAGCAGCTGGACGCCAAGCTGCCCGACATCACCGAGTTCGCCCGTACCTACCTCGGCATCGAGCCCTACACGGACCCGATCCCGATCCAGCCGACCGCGCACTACGCGATGGGCGGCATCCCGACGAACGTCGAGGGTGAGGTCCTGTCGGACAACACCACGGTGGTCCCGGGCCTGTACGCGGCCGGCGAGGTCGCCTGCGTGTCCGTCCACGGCGCGAACCGCCTCGGCACGAACTCGCTGCTGGACATCAACGTCTTCGGGCGTCGCGCGGGTATCGCCGCGGCCGAGTACTCGCAGAAGGCGGAGTTCGTCGAGCTGCCCGAGGACCCGGCGGAGCTGGTGGTCTCGCAGATCGAGCGGCTGCGGTCGTCGACGGGCACCGAGCGCGTGGCGGAGCTGCGCCGCGAGCTGCAGGAGACCATGGACGCCAACGTCATGGTGTTCCGCACCGAGCAGACGATCAAGACGGCCGTCGAGAAGATCGCCGAGCTCCGGGAGCGCTACAAGAACGTGGCGATCCAGGACAAGGGCCGGCGGTACAACACGGACCTGCTGGAGGCCGTCGAGCTGGGCAACCTGCTCGACCTGGCCGAGGTCATGGCGGTCTCCGCCCTGGCCCGCAAGGAGTCCCGCGGCGGTCACTACCGCGAGGACTACCCGAACCGCGACGACGTCAACTTCATGCGCCACACCATGGCGTACCGCGAGGTGGGCGACGACGGCACCGAGTCGATCCGTCTCGACTACAAGCCGGTCGTCCAGACCCGCTACCAGCCGATGGAGCGTAAGTACTGATGGCTACCCCTGTTCTGGACAAGGTGGAGGCGGAGGCTGCGGCCTCGTCGCACCTCATCACCGTCACGTTCCGGATCCGCCGGTTCAACCCGGAGGTCTCGGCCGAGGCGACCTGGGAAGACTTCCAGCTGGAGATCGACCCGAAGGAGCGCGTCCTCGACGGTCTGCACAAGATCAAGTGGGACATGGACGGCACGCTGACGTTCCGTCGCTCCTGCGCGCACGGCATCTGCGGCTCGGACGCCATGCGGATCAACGGCAAGAACCGTCTGGCCTGCAAGACGCTGATCAAGGACATCAACCCCGAGAAGCCGATCACGGTCGAGGCCATCAAGGGCCTCACGGTCCTCAAGGACCTGGTCGTGGACATGGAGCCGTTCTTCCAGGCGTACCGGGACGTGATGCCCTTCCTGATCGCGAAGGACACCAACGAGCCGACGCGTGAGCGTCTGCAGTCGGCGGAGGACCGCGAGCGCTTCGACGACACCACGAAGTGCATCCTGTGCGCCGCGTGCACGTCCTCGTGCCCGGTGTTCTGGAACGACGGCCAGTACTTCGGCCCGGCGGCCATCGTCAACGCGCACCGCTTCATCTTCGACTCGCGTGACGACGCCGGCGAGCAGCGTCTGGAGATCCTCAACGACAAGGACGGCGTGTGGCGCTGCCGCACCACGTTCAACTGCACGGACGCCTGCCCGCGCGGTATCGAGGTCACCAAGGCGATCCAGGAGGTGAAGCGAGCGCTGATCACGCGCCGCTTCTGAGGTCCGCCCGCACCACGGCCGAGGGCCCCGTTTCCGCTGGAAACGGGGCCCTCGGGCGTGTCCGCCACGATCGGGTGAAGCACCACGATCGGGACGAATCCGGGCTCCCCTGTCTACGATGAGGCTCTCGACACCAGCCCCCAGGAGGCACCCGATGTCAGCAGAAGCTGTCGAGCGGCCCCATGGCGATTCACTGATCGATGAAGCGAACCGGATCATGGACCGCCTTCCGGGCTACCGAGTCGAGATCATCGGAGACCAGATCATCGTGTCCCGCCCCTGGACGCTCCCCACTCTCGCTCCCTGACCAAGTTCATGCGCCCGTTCATCGCGGCAGGTCTCGACGTCGGCGAATCGGCGGTGTCCAAGGCATCGGCTTGTGGCTCGCCGCAGGCGCGGACTACGCCATCCCGGACCTCGCGATCGTCGATGCCGACATCGATGAACACTTTGTCAAGGACAACAGCTACGACCCTGTAGCCTTCCGGCTCGTCCTGGAGGTCACCTCCGGCAACCGGAAGACCGACCTGCGCACCAAGGTGTCCGCATACGCCGCCGCCCATGTCCCCGTGTACGTGATCGTCGACCGCAAGCACCAGCGCATCCACGTGCTCACGGAACCAAGCGAGGACGACTACGCCACCCACCGCGTCCACGCCCCGGGGAACTGGTCACCCTCCCCGACTCCCTCGGTGCCAAGGTCACCCTGGACGTCAAGGAGATCCTCGACGCGGGGCGGCGCACGCAGGAGGACTAGGCTCTCTCCTCGTGCCCACCAAGTCCGAGCAGACCCGCGCCCTGATCATCGAGACGGCGATGCGGCTGTTCCAGGAGCGCGGCTACGACAGAACCACCATGCGGGCCATCGCCCAGGAGGCCGGGGTCTCCGTGGGCAACGCCTACTACTACTTCGCCGGCAAGGAACACCTCATCCAGGGTTTCTACGACCGGATCGCAGCCGAGCACCAGGAAGCCGTCCGGGGGATCCTGGCCGAGGAGACCGACCTGGAGGCGCGGCTCGCGGGGGTGCTGAAGGCATGGCTGGACATCGCCGCGCCGTACCACGAGTTCGCGGTGCAGTTCTTCAAGAACGCCGCCGACCCGGACAGTCCGCTCAGCCCCTTCTCCCCCGAGTCGGAGCACGCGCGCGTGGAGGCCATCAGCGTCCACAAGGAGGTGCTGCGCGGTGCGAAGACCAAGGTGGCGGAGGAACTGCGGGACGTGCTGCCTGAGTTGATGTGGCTCGCCCAGATGGGGCTCGTCCTGTACTGGATCTTCGACCGGACCGAGGGACGCGAGCGCAGCTACCGGCTGGCCGAACGCGGCGCCCGGCTCACCGCCCGGGGCGTCTCGCTGGCCCGGTTCCGGGTCCTCAGGCCGCTCGTCCACGAGGTGCACGAGCTGTTCACGGACTTCCTGCCCGGGATGACGAAGGCGCTTCCGGATCCCGCCGCGCGGAAGGGGGCGCCCGCCTCGGACGGGCGCCCCTGAGAGCTCAGATCCAGCCCAGCCGCCACAGCCGGAAGACACCGGTACCGTCCGACAGATACTGTCCGCCGCCGACGTCCTCGGTGCTGACCACGTACTCCTTGCGCTGCCACAGGGGGATCAACGGCACGTCCTCGGCCACGATCTGCTGCATCTGCGAGAAGTCGTCGGCCGTACGGCTGCGGTCCGAGTAGCGCTGGCTGTCCAGGATGAGGCGGTCGACGTCCTTGTTGCTGTAGCCGCTCTTCATGCTGCTGCCGGTGCCGACGAGCGGTGCGCCGAAGGTGTCCGGGTCCGGGAAGTCGGCGACCCAGCCGACGGCGTACGCGTCGAGCTTGCCGCTCGCGTAGCGCTTCTGGAAGTCGGTCCACTCATAGCCCTTGGTGTCCACCGTGAACAGGCCGCTCGCCTCCAGCTGCCGCTTGAGCTCGGCGGCCTCCTCGGCGGCGGCACCGCTGCCCTGGGCATAGCCGTAGGTGAAGTGGACGGGCAGATGCGCGCCCGCCGCGACGAGCAGGGCACGGGCCTTGTGCGCGTCGGGCTTGCCGTAGGCGTCGAAGAAGGACGTGGTGTGCCCGGTGATGCCCGCCGGGATCAGCGAGTACAGCGGGTCGGTGGTGCCCTCGTACACCTTGCTGACCAGCTCCTCACGGTTGATCAGCAGGGCGAGCGCCTGGCGGACGCCGCGGTCGTGGAGCGGTGATCCGGCGGCGGTGTTGAGCACCAGATTGCGGATCTCGGCGCTGTCGGTCTCGCTGACACGCTCGGTGGGGTCGCTGGGCGAGAGCCCGGCGAGCACGGAGGGCGGCAACTGACGTGTGGCGACGTCGATCTGCTGCCCCTTCCACGCCTTCTCCAGGGCGTTCGGGTCGGCGTAGTAGCGCAGCACCACGGGTCGGCCGGTGTCCTTCACATCGCCCTGGTAGTGCGTGTTGGGCGCGAGGACGGCCTCCTTGTCCTTCGTGTACGAGGTCAGCGTGTACGGGCCGGTCCCGTCGGCGCCGTCGTCCTTGCGCAGCGCGTCGCTCGGGTACTTGGTGCGGTCGACGATCGAACCGGCGCCGGTGGCCACCTTGAACGGGAACGTCGCGTCGGGCGACGACAGATGGAAGGTGACCGTGAGCCCGTCGGCGTCGACCGAGTGGAGCGTCTCGAGCAGGCTGGCGGGACCGACGTCGGAGTTGATGCGCTTGACCCGGTCGAAGGAGTACTTGACGTCCTCGGCGGTCATGGTGCGTCCGCCGGGGAACCTCAGCCCCCTGCGCAGGGTGCAGCGGTACGTCGTGAGGTCCGTCCCCTCGAAGGTGCAGCTTTGGGCGGCGTCCGGCACGGGGGCCACGCCGTCGGGCTCGAAGGTCAGCAGGGACTGGAAGACATTGCTGTACAGCGCCCAGGATCCGGCGTCGTACGCGCCCGCCGGATCGAGTGACGTGACGGCGTCCGCCGTGCCGACCGTGATGGTCTTGCCGGTGTTCTCCTCGGCCGGCAGCAACTGCCACCCGCCCACTCCCACTCCCGCCAGTACCAGCACGGTCGCGAGAATCCGCATGCGAACCGATCGCATCGGCGCCCCTCCCCAGGCCCTCAGCGCATGCCACTCCCCTGTGGCGCGGATCACCTAATCACAGGTGTTTCATCTGGGGAAGAGGGATCTTCCGAGATGAGAAAGAACTTACCGACGGATTGTTTCAAGCCCATGTCACCGCGGGTGAAGCGCTTGCTGTACACCGTCCCACGGTCGCCCTCGGAGTGAACCCGCGGCCCTCGCGGTCCGTCACGCCCGGCGCGACGCCAGTTCCACCACCGTGATGTCCGACGGCGCGCCCACCCGCGTCGGCGGGCCCCAGGCGCCCGCTCCCCGGGTCACATACAGCTGGGTGTCGCCGTAGCGGTCCAGGCCCGCGACGGTCGGGTTGGCGGCGGCCGCGACGAAGTCGCCGGGCCAGAGCTGGCCGCCGTGGGTGTGGCCGGAGAGCTGGAGGTCCACGTGGTGCCGCACGGCCTCGTGGATCTGGACGGGCTGGTGGGCCATGAGCACGACGGCGCGTGCGGGGTCACGGTCACCGAGCGCCTTGGCGAAATCGGGCCCCTCGCCCTCGCTCTCGCCCGCCAGGTCGTTGACACCGGCCAGATCGAAGGCGGGCAGCTCCGTGCGCGCGTTCTCCAGCGGGCGCAGATCGAGCCTGCGCACCTCCTCGACCCACTGGTCGGCGCCGGAGAAGTACTCGTGGTTGCCGGTGACGAAGTAACTGCCGTGGCGGGCCCGAAGCTGCGACAGGGGCGCCGCCGCCGAGCCCAGGTCGTGCACGCTGCCGTCGACCAGGTCGCCGACGACGGCGATCAGGTCCGGCTGGGTCGAGTTGACCGTGTCGACCACGCGTTGGGCGAAGTCCCGGCCGAGCACGGGGCCGAGGTGGATGTCGCTCACGACGGCGATGCGGAAACCGTGCGCGGAGCGCGGGAGTTTGGCCAGCGGAACGGTGACGCGCTTCACGGCGGGGCCGCGCAGCACGCCGTAGGTGCCGTAGCCCACGGTGCCGACCGCGGCGGCGGCCACGGCCCCGCCCATGACACGTGAGACGAAGAGGCGGCGGGAGGGGGCGGTGGGGGCGGTCTCGGCAGCCGGCTGCGGGTCCGGGTCCGCGTCGGGGGCGCACGCGGGAGGCATCGGGGCCACGGGGGCCGTGGATGCCGTCTCCGCCGGGACCGGGGCCGGCCTCGACGTGGTCGTCCGCGCCGGCGCGCCACGGTCCATCAGGCGGTGCACCAGCGGTCGCAGGACCTCGCCTGCCATCAGTGCCAGCAGCAGATACAGCGAGAGCGCCAGCCACAGAAGCCCGGCCGGCCCACCACGCGCTGAAGCCAGAAGGGGGCTCCGGAGCGCTCGGTGAACAGGGCCGCGACCGTCAGCACCGGTCCGGCGACGACCACGGCCGTGCCGATGCGCCGGGCCGGGCCCGGGCCCGGGCCGCGGGTCGTGTCGCGGACCAGCCGGCGCCACGCCCAAAGGTGCAGCGCCGCGAACGCGGCCAGGACGGCCGCCGCGACCAGGACGAGGACGACAACCACCACCGAGTTCCCGATCTCCGCTATGGCGTTCGTCGCAACGCGCGCAGCCCGCGCAACCCGATGACGCCGATGACTGTCCCCAAGACAAAGGAGACCACGGCGAGCGTCAGATGCACCCAGAAGTACGCCGTCGGGTTCCCCGCGTTGTCGAACGCGAGTCCGCTGCCGTCCTTCCAGAGGTTCTTGACGAAAGTGATCCAGATGAACCAGCTCCACACCCCGAATGCGAGCAGGAACCAGGAGATGCGGCGGCTGAGTTTCACGAGACCGGGCCTTTCCTCGCTGCGCCGGGCTCCCGAGGCCGAGCCGACCGGCCAGGGGTCCGGGGACGGTCCCCCGGTCAGGCACAGCATGAGCCCAGTATCGCCGCTGCCCGACGACCACTCGCCCGGGGGTGCGGACCATCGGCCGGGACCGGCCGGGACTTCCCGTCGGGCACCCGGTACGTTCGCGACCGTGTCCGCCTTGAAGAAGATCGCCCGGCGCCGCCTGCCGATCGCCTCCGCCGCTGTGTTGTCCCTCTCTCTCGCCGCGCCCGCGACCGCGTTCGCGGCCCCGCGCAGCCCTGCCGTGGCCCCTTCCGCCGCGCCTCCGGCGGCGATGTCCACGGTCGGCGGAGAGCTGCTGGGCCGGCCCGGCACCCAGGTGACCCTGGCCAACGGCGCCCCGGTGCTCCCGAAGGACCTCACCGCGCGCTCCTGGATCGTCGCCGACGCCGAGTCGGGTGAGATTCTGGCCGCCCACAACGCGCACTGGCGGCTGCCCCCGGCGAGCACCCTGAAGATGCTGTTCGCGGACACCGTGCTGCCCAGGTTCCCCCGCACCGAGACGCACAAGGTGGTCTCCTCCGACCTGGCCGGCATGGGCTCCGGTTCCAGCCTGGTCGGGATCAAGGAGGGCGAGACCTACACCGTCCACGATCTGTGGCTCGGTGTGTTCCTGCGCTCCGGCAACGACGCCGTGCATGTGCTGTCCGCGATGAACCACGGGGTCGCGCAGACGGTCCGCGACATGCAGGCGCACGCGGAGGAGCTGCAGGCCCTCGACACGCATGTGGTCAGCCCGGACGGCTACGACGAGCCGGGGCAGGTCTCGTCGGCGTACGACCTGACGCTGTTCGCCCGGTCCGGGCTGCAGAAGAAGGACTTCCGGGAGTACTGCTCGACCGTGCGCACCCAGTTCCCGGGCGAGACCACGAAGAAGAAGGGCAAGACGACCCGCGGGTCCTTCGAGATACAGAACACCAACCGCCTGCTGGCCGGGGACTTCGACATAAGCCCCTACCGGGGCATAGCCGGCGTGAAGAACGGCAACACCACCAACGCGGGCGCCACCTTCACCGGGGTCGCCGAACGCAACGGCAGAGTGCTGCTCGTCACGGTGATGAACCCCGAGAAGAAGGAGCACAACGAGGTCTACCGGGAGGCCGGCCGACTGCTGGACTGGGGTTTCAGCGCCGCCGGGAAGGTCAGGCCGGTGGGTGAGCTGGTCGCCCCCAAGGGCGTCGGCACCAGCCCCCGGGGCGGCGCCGGAGCGACCCCGAACGGGGGCAAGGACGGGGCGAGCGCCAAGCCGGTGGCCGCCTCGGCGAAGAACGGCGGATCCAGCGGGGTCGGGGTGGCGCTCGGCATCTGCGCCGGTGTGCTCGCCCTGCTCGCCGCGGGTGGCTTCCTGGTCAACCGCCGCTGGCCGCTGCCCGATCTGATGCGTCGCCGGACGCGTCCCTGACCTCCTCGGTCCCGCTGTTCCGCGTCGCCGTCCAGGCGGCGCAGAACAGCACCAGTTTCGCGGTGAAGTTGATCCACAGCAGCAGCGCGACCGGCACCCCGAAGGCGCCGTACATGCTCTTCGAGGCGACGCCCTGGATATAGCCGCTGAGCAGCAGTTTGAGCAGCTCGAAGCCGACGGCGCCGATCAGCGCGGCGACCAGCAGCCGGTGCCGCGGGGGCTCGACGCCGGGCAGCAGGGTGAGGACGTAGAGCAGGACCAGGAAGTCGGCGAGGACGGCGACGGCGAAGGCGGCGATCCGCAGCAGCACACTCCCCCAGCCGCCCTTGTCGAGGCCCAGCTCCCCAGCCATCCAGTCGACGAGGGCGGTGGCGAGGGTGGAGATGGCGAGGGTCGTCAGGACCGCGCCGCCCAGGCCGATGAGCACCCCGCCGTCCTTGGCCTTGGCCAGTACCGGGTTCTCGTCCTTGTCGGGCAGCTCCCACACCGCGCGCAGACAGTCCCGTATCTGGGCGACCCAGCCGATGCCGACGAAGAACAGGGTGGCACCGGCGATGATGCCGACGGTGCCAGCGCTCTGGACCAGGCCGTGGATGTCCAGCTGGCCGGAGATGCCGGGGAACTGTTCGGCGACCTTGCTCTGCAGATTGTTCTGCCGGTCCACGCTGAGCGTGGCCGCGGCGATCGCGGCGGCGACGGTGAGCAGCGGGAAGAGCGCCACGAAGCTGACGAACGTCATGGCGGCCGCGAGCCGGGTCCACTTCACCCGGACGAGGCGTTCGTAGGACCGCCAGGAGTGCGTGGCCATGAGCCGGACGACCAGCGGTCCGATGCCGGGGAGTCTCTTCAGCCAGTCCATGATCAGACGCTCCCCTCGTGCCCTTCGCCGCCTCCCGGCCTACTCAGCGTTCCCCGTATCACCCATTTCAGTGAGCAGCGCCGCCGAGTTGAGACATTAAGAGGGTATGCCCCATTTGCCACGCTACGGTCACGGCCATGCCTGCCCACAAGGACGCTTTCAGCACTCCTCGCTCCCTGCTGATCCTCGGCGGCACGTCCGAGATCGCGCTGGCCACCGCCCGCCGCCTCATCGTCCGCGGCACCCGGACCGTCGGGCTGGCCGGCCGCCCCTCCCCCGAGCTGGAACGGGCCGCCGGGCATCTGCGCGGGCTCGGCGCCGGCACCTTCACCGTCGCCTTCGACGCGCTGGACGTCGAGTCCCACGAGGACGCGCTCGGCAAGGTGTTCGCGGAAGGGGCCGTCGATCTGGTGCTGCTCGCGTTCGGTGTGCTCGGCGACCAGGCGACCGACGAGCGCGATCCCTCGGCCGCGGCGCGCGTCGCGGCGACCAACTACACGGGCGCGGTCTCGGCGGGCCTGGTGTGCGCCCGGGCGCTCCAGACCCAGGGCCATGGCTCGCTCGTGGTGCTGTCCGCGGCCGCCGGTGAGCGCGCCCGCCGCTCGGACTTCATCTACGGCTCCAGCAAGGCGGGGCTCGACACCTTCGCACAGGGCCTCGGCGACGCTCTCCACGGCACCGGGGTGCACGTCATGGTGGTACGCCCCGCGTCCCTGCGGCGGCCCGGCACGGCCGCGCACGACCAGGAGCCGCTGGCCACGACCCCGGAGGAGGTCGCCACGGCGATCGAGCTGGGGCTGCGCAGGCGGTCGGAGGTGGTGTGGGTGCCGGGGGTCCTGCGCGTGGTGATGTCGGCCCTGCGGCATCTGCCGAGGGCGCTGTTCCGGCGTCTGCCGCTGTAGTGCGGGCCGCCTAGGCGCGGCGGGTGGGGAGGTTGGCGTCCTCGGTCGGGGCGGTGGCCTGAGGCGGCACCATCGCGCTGCCGAACGGGAACTCCCGCAGCTTGCCCCAGATGCCGTCCGGTCCCTGCTCGTACAGGGCGAAGCCCGTGCACGGCCACTGGGCCTCGTAGCCGGACAGCTCCTCGTACGCCCGGTCCATGGACGCCTCGTCGATCCCGTGGGCCACCGTGACATGCGGGTGGTACGGGAACAGCAGCTCGCGCGCGACCGGCCCGGAGGCGTCCCGGACCTGCTTCTGCAGCCAGGCGCACTCCTCCGCGCCCTCGACGACCCGGACGTACACCACGGGCGACAGGGGCCGGAAGGTGCCCGTCCCGGACAGCCGCATCGGGAAGGGGCGCCCTGCCGCCGCGACGTCGACCAGATGCGCCTCGATCGCGGGCAGTTCGCCGCCGCCGACCTCCGTCGGCGGCAGCAGGGTGACGTGCGTGGGGATGCCGTGAGCCGCGGCGTCGCCGAAGCCCGCGCGCAGCTCCTGGAGGAGGCTGCCATGAGGCTCCGGGACCGCGATCGACACACCGATCGTTACGGTCCCCACGTCGTCTCCTGTCGTCGTGTTGGTGTGCGTGGCCGGGGCGGGACGGACTGCCGTCACGGTGTTCGCTTTCCGACTGTACGACCACGCCCTGCCGTCGGGCAGGCACAGTCAGAGTGGAGTGCAGCACTCCACGGCGCGTCGGGGCACGGGACGGGTCAGTGCTTGGCAGGCAGGAAGCCCACCCGGTCGTACGCCTGCGCGAGCGTCTCCGCCGCGACCGTACGCGCCTTCTCCGCACCCTTGGCCAGAACCGCGTCGAGCGTCTCGGGGTCGTCCAGATACTGCTGGGTGCGCTCCCGGAACGGCGTCACGAAGTCGACCATGATCTCGGCGAGGTCCGTCTTGAGCGCGCCGTAGCCCTTGCCGGCGTATCGCTCCTCCAGATCGGCGACCGCGGTGCCGGTGAGGGTGGAGTAGATGGTCAGCAGATTGCTGACGCCCGGCTTCTCCTCCCGGTCGAACCTGATCACGGTGTCCGTGTCGGTGACGGCGCTCTTGACCTTCTTGCCGGTGGCCTTCGGGTCGTCGAGCAGGTTGATCAGGCCCTTCGGCGTGGACGCCGACTTGCTCATCTTGATCGACGGGTCCTGGAGGTCATAGATCTTCGCCGTCTCCTTGAGGATGTACGGCCGCGGGATCGTGAACGTGTCGCCGAAGCGGCCGTTGAAGCGCTCGGCGAGGTCGCGGGTCAGCTCGATGTGCTGGCGCTGGTCCTCGCCGACCGGCACCTCGTTCGCCTGGTACAGCAGGATGTCGGCGACCTGGAGGATCGGGTACGTGAACAGGCCCACGCTCGCGCGGTCGGCACCCTGCTTGGCGGACTTGTCCTTGAACTGGGTCATCCGGCTGGCCTCGCCGAAGCCGGTGAGGCAGTTCATGACCCAGGCGAGCTGGGCGTGCTCGGGGACATGGCTCTGGACGAAGAGCGTGCACCGCTCGGGGTCCAGCCCGGCGGCGAGCAACTGGGCGGCGGCCAGACGGGTGTTGGCGCGCAGCTCCTTCGGGTCCTGGGGGACCGTGATCGCGTGCAGGTCGACGACCATGTAGAACGCGTCGTGGGTCTCCTGCAGGTCCACCCACTGACGGACGGCACCGAGGTAGTTGCCGAGGTGGAACGAGCCGGCGGTGGGCTGGATCCCGGAGAGCACGCGGGGACTGTCTGAGGCCATGTTCACCATTCTCTCAGGTCCGCAGGGCCGTTCCGGAAGCAGTGGGCGACAGGCGGGGCGCGGACCGTGCACCACGGGGTGACCCTGCCGTAAGGCGGACGGTGTAACAAAGGGGCATGAGGAGCGAGGGGGAAGGCGTGCGGGGGCTGCGTGCTCTGGTGGCGGCGCTGACGATGGCGGTCGCGGTGCTCGCGGGGGCGGCCGCCCCGGCGTGGGCGATGCGCAAGGACATCCCGGATCTGGCGCTCGTCGTGACGAACGGCACGGGCCGTACGACGACACTGCGCTCCGGGGACCAGAGATTCGCGCTGCTGTGGCAGCTGATGTCCCCGACGGAGAACGGGACCGAGCCGGTGCCGGGCGCCTGGACCGAGGGCCGGTATCCGCGGGTGCGGGCCACCGTGGTGTGGGCGCTGACCGGGATCGGGGGGTGGCCGTACACCCGCCGGGCGCCGGGCGGAGATGTGGCCGTGGAGCGGCAGGACCAGCTGTTCCTGGCGGCGGACGGGACGCCGTGGGTCCGGTCCGATCCGGCGCCGGACGTCTCCGACGACGACATCCGGTGGCACCGGGCACCGCGGCTCGTCTTCGACCGGCTGGAGCGGGAGGGGCTCTTCGAGCAGTCCGCCCCCGCGGCCGCGGACGGCCTCCCGGACGGCCTGCGGTGGGGGGCCGCCGGAGCGGCGGCGGGGCTGGCGCTGGGTGTCCTCGGCCCCTACGCCGTGCGCCGGGCCGCGGCCCGGAGGCAGGGCATGCCTCGCGAGCCGCGACAGGAGCTGATCGAACTGTGAGCGGCGGAGCGCTCCGCCGGGGGCCGGATCAGCCCAGGTCGATCTCCGGGTAGAGCGGGAAGCCCTGGAGCAGGTCGCTCGCGCGGTGGGCGATCTCGTCGGCGATCTTCGGGTCCAGGACGTGCTGGGCCTTCGACGGGGCGCCCTTGGCGGTGGTGCCGGGGACGGTCGTCGTCAGGACGCGGTCGATCAGGGCCGCGATCTCGTCCATCTCCGCGGTGCCGAGGCCCCGGGTGGTGAGCGCGGGCGTGCCGATGCGGATGCCGGAGGTGTACCAGGCGCCGTTCGGGTCGGCCGGGATGGCGTTGCGGTTGGTGACGATGCCCGACTCCAGCAGGGCCGCCTCGGCCTGGCGCCCGGTGAGACCGTACGAGGTCTCCACGTCGATCAGGTTGAGGTGGTTGTCCGTGCCGCCGGTCACCAGGGTCGCGCCGCGGCGCGTCAGGCCCTCGGCCAGGGCGCGGGAGTTGTCCACGATCCGCCGGGCGTAGTCCTGGAAGGAGGGCTGCCGGGCCTCCGCCAGGGCCACCGCCTTCGCGGCCATCACATGCGGGAGGGGGCCGCCCAGCACCATCGGGCAGCCGCGGTCGACCTGGTCCTTCAGGGAGTCGTCGCACAGCACCATGCCGCCGCGCGGGCCGCGCAGCGACTTGTGGGTGGTGGTCGTGACGATCTGCGCGTGCGGGATCGGGTCGAAGTCGCCGGTGAGGACCTTGCCCGCGACCAGGCCCGCGAAGTGGGCCATGTCGACCATCAGCGTGGCGCCGACCTCGTCGGCGATCTCGCGCATGATCCGGAAGTTCACCAGGCGGGGGTAGGCCGAGTAGCCCGCGACGATGATCAGCGGCTTGAACTCGCGGGCGGAGGCGCGCAGGGCCTCGTAGTCGATCAGGCCGGTGGCCGGGTCGGTGCCGTAGGAGCGCTGGTCGAACATCTTGCCGGAGATGTTCGGGCGGAAGCCGTGGGTGAGGTGGCCGCCCGCGTCCAGGGACATGCCGAGCATGCGCTGGTTGCCGAAGGCCTGGCGCAGCTCGGCCCAGTCCTCCTCGGAGAGGTCGTTGACCTGGCGGACGCCGGCCTTCTCCAGGGCGGGGGTCTCGACGCGCTGGGCGAGGACGGCCCAGAAGGCGACAAGGTTGGCGTCGATGCCGGAGTGCGGCTGGACGTAGGCGTGACGGGCGCCGAACAGTTCCCTGGCGTGCTCGGCGGCGACCGACTCGACGGTGTCGACATTGCGGCAGCCGGCGTAGAAGCGGCGGCCGATGGTGCCCTCGGCGTACTTGTCGCTGAACCAGTTGCCCATGGCCAGCAGGGTGGCGGGCGAGGCGTAGTTCTCCGACGCGATCAGCTTGAGCATCTCGCGCTGGTCGGCGACCTCCTGCCCGATGGCGTCGGCGACGCGGGGCTCGACGGCGCGGATCACGTCGAGGGCGGCGCGGAAGGCGGTGGACTCGGTGGAGAGTGGCTGCTGCTCCGGCATGTCGGCCTCCGGGTGGCGTGGCTTGAAACGGTCACGGTTCACGGTCGGCCCAGGCGCACGGCACTCGTCACATCAGGGCCGCTCCCCGATGGTCGGTCCCATCCCAGCGCGCCAGTCACGGCCCGGCGATCAGCCTACCGGGCCGGTCGGACGGCGGGGGCGTACGTCCACCATGCGGGCCCCTCACGGGCCTCACAGGATCACGTGCGGAAGGAACCGTGCGTACTCGTCCGTGACCAGGCCGGACGACTCGCGGATGCCGAGCCCGGCCGACTCGTCCCCGACGACCCAGGCGCCGAGGACGACATGGTTGCCGTCGAAGGAGGGCAGGGGCGCCAGTTCCTGGTAGCAGCAGGGCTCGTCCCGTACGACGGGCTCGGCGCCCGGCTCGTGGATCGTCACCCCCTCGCCCTCGCGGCCCAGCAGCGGCTTGGCGACGTAGCCCGTGGTGTGCGCCAGGTCCCGGGGGCCGTCGAGGTGGGCCGGCAGGAGGTTCGGGTGGCCCGGGTACAGCTCCCAGAGGATCGCGAGCAACGCCTTGTTGCTGAGCAGCATCTTCCAGGCGGGCTCGATCCACAGCGTGCTCCCCGTGCCGCCGCCGTTGTCGAGGGTGTCCAGGACATGGCCGCCGAAGTCGTCGGTGAGGAGCCACTCCCAGGGGTAGAGCTTGAAGCAGCTGCGGATGAAGCGGAGCCGGTTGTCGACGAAGCGCTCCGAGAAGGGGTCCCAGCCGATCTCCTCCATGGAGATCCAGTCGGTGTCGAGCCCGGCCTGCTCGGCGGTCTCCTTGAGATAGGCCACCGTCATCAGGTCCTCGCCGAGTTCGTCGACGGAGGAGTGCGCGAAGTACAGCGGGCTGCCGGGCGGGAGCAGCTCGGACTGCTTCCGCCAGACGGCGACGAGGCGTTCGTGGAGCGAGTTCCACTGGTCGGCGCCCGGGAAGCGCTCCTGCATCCAGAACCACTGCGGCGAGGCGGCCTCGACCAGGGAGGTGGGTGTGTCGGCGTTGTACTCCAGGAGCTTGGCCGGGCCCGTGCCGTCGTAGCGCAGATCGAAGCGGCCGTAGACGGAGGGGAGTTCGGCGCGGCGGTGCCATGCCTCGGCGACCGCGCGGGCGACGCGCGGATTGGTGATGCCGAGGTCGGCGAACCGGTTCTCCGCGACGATGTGCGCGGCGGCGGCCAGGCACATCCGGTGCAGTTCCTCGACGGCCTCCTCCAGCGCCTCCACCTCGTCCAGACCGAAGACGTAGTACGCGCTCTCGTCCCAGTAGGGGCGCAGGGAGTCGTCCGGGTGGCGGGTGAGCGGGTAGACGAGGCCCTGCGCCTCGACGGTCCGCTGCCAGTCGGGACGGGGCTCGCTACGGCGGCGTTCCACGGCCGCTCAGCCGCCGGACTTGCCGTGGCCGCCGAAGCCGCCGCGGTGGACACCGCTGCGGCTGCCGCTGTGGCTGCCGGAGCTCCTCGGCCTGGTGAAGGAGCCGCCGTCCACGAAGCCGCTCTTCTTGGTGCCCCCGTAGTACCAGCCGCCGTGCGCGGTCGACGCGTGGGAGGTGCAGTTCTTGTCGGCCACGATCTTGTACCCCTTGCCCAGGGTGTAGCTGTCGCGGTCGACGCAGCGCTTGTCCGGCTCGGAGGAGCAGGCGGTCAGCGCCGCCGCGAGAAGCCCCATGCCGCCGAGGACGACCGTGCCCGAGCGCAGCTGCCGGCGAGCGTCCGCCATGTCCGTTTCCCCCGTCGAGTGAGTGTTCGTTGAGACGTCGGTGAGAGGTTTTCGGCCACCACACTAGAGAGCGCCACTCTGGTGTTCGATCGGCCCCCTTCCTCCGCCCACTCCCTTACAGTCGCTTTGTGTTCTTTGGAATGGTGTGCGCCCTCGGCGCGGCGGTCTGCTTCGGTATGGCGACGGTGTTGCAGGCGGTCGCGGCACGCGCGGCGAGCCCGGGCGGGGGCGGGGACGCGGCGCTGCTGCTGCGGGCCCTGCGGCAGTGGCGGTATCTGGCGGGGCTCGCGCTGGACGGGCTCGGGTTCCTGCTCCAGATCGTGGCGCTGCGGTCGCTTCCCATCTACGTGGTGGGCGCGGCACTCGCGTCGAGCCTCGCGGTGACGGCGGTGGCCGGGGCGCGCCTGCTCGGGGTGCGGCTGGCCGGGAGCGAGTGGGCCGCGGTCGGGGTGGTGTGCGCCGGGCTCGCGCTGCTGGGGCTGGCCTCCGGGGCCGAGGGCGGCCGGCCAGGGTCCATGGCGCTGAAGTACGCGATGCTCGCGACCGCGGTGGCCGTGCTGCTGCTGGGGCTGGCCGGGGGGCGGCTGCCGGCGCGGGGGCGGTCGCTGGCGCTGGGGCTGGGCGCCGGGTTCGGGTTCGGGGTCGTCGAGGTGGCGGTACGGCTGATCGACGGGCTCACACCGTCCGCCCTGCTCACCAATCCGGCGCTGTACGCGCTGCTGGTGGGCGGCGGCGCGGCCTTCCTGCTGCTGACCACGGCCCTGGAGCGGGGCTCGGTGACGGTGGCGACGGCGGGCATGGTGCTGGGCGAGACCGTGGGGCCGGCGGCGGTCGGGGTGGTGTGGCTGGGCGACCGGACACGCGAGGGCCTGGGCTGGCTGGCGGTGCTCGGCTTCGGTGTCGCCGTGGTGGGGGCGCTGCTGCTGGCCCGGTTCGGCGAGGCCCCGGCGCCGGAGGCGCCCACGGCACAGGCCCGCCTCGGGGAGGCCCCGGCCAAGCCGTGACGCCTCCCTCCCGACGGCCGGCCGCCCGCGGCGGCGCCGGCCCTCGGGTTCGGGCGGCCCGGCGGGCCTGCGGTCAGCTGTCGCCCTTGGACCGGGCGGACCTGCCGCGCCGTGGGGTCACGCTCTTGCGGATCTCCCAGTCTGCGGCAGGTGGACACCGAGCGCTTTCTGCGGGCCGCGTGCGCGCGGGCGGGTGGGGCGCACGGGTGACGGGCGCCCGCACCTCTCCGGACGGGATCGTGCTCGCCGGGGAGGGCGGGCGCGAGTGGCGCGCCGGGTACCTCGTCGCCGCCGACGGTGCCCGCTCGGTGGTCCGGGGGGAGCTGGGCATCGCCCTGGAGGGCACCCGGGGCGAGGGCTTCCACGGGACTGGTCCAGGAGCGGGCCGTACGGCACGGCATCCGTATCGCCCACCGCGAGCGGACCCTCGCCGCACTCGACGGCGGGGAGGTGTGGCTCGTGAACGCGCTGCACGGGATCCGGCCGGTGACGGGCTGGGCGGGCGGCGAACTGGCGGCCGGACCGGCGCTGCGGGCGGCGGAATGGCGGGAATGGCTGGAGAGCCTCACGGAGCCGCTGCCGGACAAATAGAACGCGCGAAAACCGGACATTGACCAACAGCACCGATGTTCGAATTCCGCATTCCCGATTTTTCCTTTCCTCTCTCCCTGCCATTACTTCTTGGCCGGCTGGTAAGCCCCCGGCACCATTCGCGTGGCGATCGCGATGCGGTTGTACGCGTTGATGACGGTGGCCGCCCAGACCAGTGCCGCGATCTGCGCCTCGTCGAAGACCCGCGCGGCCTCGGCGTAGGCCGCGTCCGGCACCTGGCCCTCGGCGACGAAGGTGACCGCCTCGGTCAACGCCAGGGCCGCGCGCTCCCGTTCGGCGAAGAAGGGGGTCTCCCGCCACGCGTTCAGCGCGTAGATGCGCTACTCGGTCTCGCCCCCGGCCCGGGCGTCCTTAGTGCGCATGTCCAGGCAGAAGGCGCAGCCGTTGAGCTGCGAGGCGCGGATCCTGACCAGTTCGAGCAGTTCCGGCTCGACCTTGGCGTCCGCCGCCGCGGACACCGCGGCGGCGTGCAGGAACCCATCGCCTTGGAGACATCCGGGGTGATCTTCTTGAGGTTCACACGGGAAATGGCATCGCTGTTGCTCATGGGCAGACCGTATCCCGAGAAAAGCAATTCCGAAGCACTTTACGGCGGTTCAGGACAGCCATTTCTGCCAGGTGGACCGGTGACCCTCCACCCATTTCTTCGCGGCCTGGTCCGGGGTCAGCTTCTGGTCGGCGATCATCAGCGCGACCTCGTTCTGGTCCTCGGTGGTCCAGCTGAACTTCTTCAGAAAGGCCGCCGCCTTCCCGCCGTTCTTCGCGAAGTTCGCGTTCAGGTACTTCTGCAGCGGGGTGTGCGGGTACGCACAGGCCACCTTCGCCGCGTCCTGGTCGCAGCCCTCCTTGTACGGCGGCAGCTTCACCTCCGTCATCGGGACCTTCTTGAACAGCCACTGCGGTACGTACCAGTACGTCAGGAAGGGCTTGTGCTCCTTGGCGAACTGCCTCATCTGAGTGATCTGCGCGGCCTCCGAACCGGCGAACACCACCTGGTAGTCCAGCTTCAGGTTGTCCACCAGCGCCTTGTCGTTGGTGACGTAGGACGGCGAGCCGTCCATCAGCTGGCCCTTGCCGCCGCTCTCCGCGGTGCGGAACAGATGGGCGTACTTGTTGAGGTTGTGCCAGTCCGTGATGTCCGGGTGCTGCTTGACGAGGTACGTCGGGACGAACCAGCCGATATGGCCGGTGACTCCGAGGCCACCGCCCGGGCTGATGGTCTTCTTGTCCTCGACGTACCGCTTCTCCTGGTCGGGGTGGCCCCAGTCCTCCAGGATCGCGTCGACCCGGCCCTGGCTGAGGGCGTCCCAGGCGGGAATCTCGTCGACCTGGACGGTGTCGACCCGGTAGCCGAGCTCATGCTCCAGGATGTACTGGGCCACGGCCACGTTCGACTGCGCGCCCACCCAGGACTGCACCGACAGGGTCACCGTCTGCGCGCCCTGGGCACCCGCGAACGGCGAGGCCTGCTTGGTCATGTCGGCGGCACCGCAGCCGGTGGTCAGCCCCAGCACGGCGAGGGCGGCGGTCAGCATCTTCGTGCGCGTACGAGCCATGTCACGCTCCCTTCTTCGCGCGGCGCTCGGTCGGCTGGGTCACCCGGTCGAGCATCAGGCCGAGGCAGACGATCGCCGCGCCGGCCACCAGACCGGTCGCCAGGTCGCCCTGGGCGAGGCCGAAGACGACGTTGTAGCCGAGCGCGCCGCCGCCGACCAGGCCCCCGATGATGACGACGGCGAGGACCAGGACCACGCCCTGGTTGACCGCGAGCAGCAGCGCCGGGCGGGCGAGCGGGAGTTGGACCTGGCGCAGTTGCTGGGCGCTGGTCGCGCCGAGCGAACGCGCCGACTCCAGGGCGGCCGGGTCGACCTGGCGCAGGCCCTGGGCGGTGATACGGACGACGGCCGGCAGCGCGTAGACGATCGCCGCCGCGACGGCGGGTGCGCGGCCGACGCCGAACAGCGCGACCACCGGGATCAGGTACACGAACTGCGGCATCGTCTGGAAGACGTCCAGGACCGGGCGCAGCAGCCGTTCGAAGCGGTCGCTGCGGGCGGCCGCGATCCCGATCGCGACACCGAGGACGACGGTGACGGCGACGGCCGCCAGCACCTGGGACAGCGTGTCCAGGGACGGCTTCCACACCCCGAGCACACCGGTCGCGGCCATCGCGAGCACGGCGGTGAGCGCGGTGCGCCAGGTCCCGATCAGCCAGGCCAGCGCGGCGACGATGAGCAGGACCGACCACCAGGGCAGCCACTGCAGCCCGGTGCGCACCGGGTCCAGGATCCAGGTGGTGAAGTGGGCCGCCCAGTCGGCGGTGCCGCCGACGAAGGGGACGCCCGAGTACAGATGGGCGGTCATCCAGTCGACGACACGGTTCACCGGCTCGGCGATCTTCACGGTCCATGCGTCGGGCCAGTCCAGACGGCCGGCGAGCCGCACGGCCAGGGCGACGGCGACGGCCGCGACGGCCGCGTAGGCCCATCCGGCGCGTCCGCCGGGCCGCTCGGCCCCGGCTCCCGCCGCGCCGGTGACCCGGTCCAGGACGACCGCGAGCAGCACGATCGGGATGCCCGCGGCGAGCGCGGCGCCCACGTCGACGGAGGCGAGCGCCTGGTAGACACGGTCACCGAGACCGCCCGCGCCGATCACGGAGGCGATGACCGCCATGGACAGCGCCATCATGATCGTCTGGTTGAGGCCGAGCAGCAGCTCCTTGCGGGCCAGCGGCAGCCGGGCGGTGAACAGTCGCTGGCGGGCGGTGGTGCCGAGGGACTCGACCGCCTCCAGGACCTCCTTGTCGGCGCCGCGCAGGCCCAGCGCGGTGAGCCGGGCCATCGGCGGGGCGGCGTACACCACGGTGGCGAGCACGGCCGCGGGGACACCGATGCCGAAGACCAGGACGACGGGCAGGAGGTACGCGAAGGCGGGCAGCACCTGCATGGTGTCGAGGACCGGGCGCAGGGCGCGGAACGTACGGTCGGACAGGCCCGCGGCCAGGCCCAGCAGCGCGCCGAGCAGCACCGAGACGAGCACGGCGACCACCATGAGCGCCAGCGTCTGCATGGTGGGCACCCACATGCCGAGCAGACCGCAGACGAGGAACGCGGCCCCCGTGCCGAGGGCCAGCCGGACGCCCGCGGCGCGCCAGGCCAGCAGCGCGGCGGCGACGGTCACGCCCGCCCAGCCCGCCGCGAGAAGCACCAGGTAGACGGCGTGGACGGACAGGACGACGGCGTTGCTGATGTAGCCGAAGAAGTACAGGAAGAGGGGGTGGCTGTCGCGGTTGTCGATGATCCAGTTGCTGGCCGAGGCCAGCGGCTTGGAGAAGTCGACGGTGAGCGCGTGCGGCCAGCTGCCGCTCGCCCAGCGGGCGTCCGCCAGCGGTACGAGGACGGCCGCGACGGCGGCGAGCAGCAGCAGCTTGCTCGCGGCACGATGCCTGAGCAGGCCGGGAAGCGTGACCTTGGGAGCGGTCGTGGTGAGCGTGGCCATCACACCGCCTCCCCGGCCTGCTCCGTTCCGGTCACGGCGCCGTGCCCCGGTCCGTGCGCGGCGGCCTGATCCGACGGGGCGGTCCGGTCCGAGGGGGCGGGGGCGTTCTGGTCCGTGTCGGCCGTGGCGGCCTGGTCCGAGGGGGCGGCTGCCTTCTGCTCCGCGGCGGCTGTGGCGGCCTTCCGCTCCGTGCCGGCCGTGGCGGCCTGCTCCGTGCCGGTCGTGGCTGTCTGCTGCGTCTCGGTCGCGGCGCCCTGCTCGGGCTGGTCCGTACCGGTCACGGCGATCCGCTCCGCCTCGTCCGCGGGGGCCTGGGTGGTCCCGGCCACGACGCCGAGGAGGCGTGCGTGGTCGACGACGCCGAGGCAGCGGCCCCGGTCCATGACGCGGGCCGGGGAACCCGTGCGGGCGACCGCCTCGATCGCCTCCGAGACCGTGGCGTCCGGCGACAGCGCCGGACCGCCCCCGGTCTCCTCCGCGGACGCGGTCCGCATGGCCGAGCGGACGGTCATGACCTGCTCGCGCGGTACGTCCCGGACGAACTCCCGGACGTAGTCGTCGGCCGGGGAGCCCACGATCTCCTCGGGGGTGCCCAGCTGCACGATGCGGCCGTCGCGCATCAGGGCGATGCGGTCGCCCAGCTTGAGGGCCTCGCTCAGATCGTGCGTGATGAAGACCATCGTGCGGCCCTCCTCACGGTGCAGCCGGACCACCTCCTCCTGCATGTCGCGGCGGATCAGCGGGTCGAGCGCGCTGAACGGCTCGTCGAACAGGAGCACCTCGGGGTCCACGGCGAGTGCGCGGGCGAGACCGACACGCTGCCGCTGGCCACCGGACAGCTGGCTGGGGCGCCGCTTCTCCATGCCCTCCAGACCGACCTTGACCACGAACTCCGCCGCACGCTCCCGGCGTTCGGCCCGGCCGATCCCCTGGATCTCCAGGCCGTAGGCCACGTTGTCGAGGACCGTGCGGTGCGGCAGCAGGCCGAAGTGCTGGAAGACCATCGCGGCCCGGTGGCGCCGCAGCTCGCGCAGCCGTGTCCGGTCCATGGCGCGGACGTCCTCGCCGTCGATGGCGATGGTGCCCGCGGTCGGTTCGATCAGCCGGGTCAGACAGCGCACGAGCGTGGACTTGCCGGAACCGGACAGGCCCATCACGACGAAGACCTCGCCCTTGCGGACGTCGAAGCCCACATCGCGGACGGCGGCCGTGCAGCCGGTGCGTTCACGCAGCTCGGCGGCCGGCAGCGCGGCCAGCTCGGGGTCCGCCGGGATACGGCCCGCCCTCGGGCCGAAGACCTTCCACAGGCCGTCGACCGAGAAGACGGGGGCGTCGGCGGAGTCGCCGGTGGGCGGCTTACGGGTGGGAACTGTGAGAGCCATCAGGCGTTACCTCCGAGCAGATCCGCGGCCTTCTCCCCGACCATGAGCACCCCGATCATCGGGTTCACGGCGGGCATGGTGGGGAAGACGGACGCGTCGGCGATGCGGATACCGTCCAGACCACGGATCCTCAACTGCGGGTCGACCACGGCGAGTTCATCGGTCTCGGCGCCCATGCGGCAGGTGCCGGCCGGGTGGTACACGGTGTGGGCGACCTTGCGCGCGTAGGCGCTCAGCTCCTCGTCGCCGGTGAGGTCCGGGCCGGGGCACACCTCGCGCTTCAGCCAGCCGGCCAGCGGCTCGGTCTTGGCGATCTCACGAGCGATGCGGATCCCGTCGACGAGGGTGCGGCCGTCGTAGTCGTCCTCGTCGGTGAAGTAGCGGAAGTCGAGCGCGGGCTTCTCGCCGGGGTCGGCGCTCGTGAGGTAGAGACGGCCGCGGCTCATCGGCTTGGGGATGTTCGGGGTCATGGAGACGCCGAACTCCGGCCGCTCGTAGCCGAGTCGCTCCGGATTGTCCGTGAACGGGATCTGGTAGAAGTGGAACATCAGGTCCGGGCCCGGCTGCTCGGGGTCGCGGCGCACGAACAGACCGGCGTCGCTGTCCATCGCGGAGTTCTCCGGGATCGGTCCGTGCGTCTCCCACACGATCACCGACTCGGGGTGGTCGAGCAGGTTCTCGCCGACGCCCGGCAGATCGAGCGCGACGGGTATGCCGAGTTTCTCCAGGTCCGCCTTGGGACCGATGCCCGAGTGCAGCAGCAGCCGCGGGGAGTCGACGGCGCCGGCGCACAGCACGACCTCCTGCCGGGCCCGTACGAGGATCTCCTCGCCGTCCTTGGTGCGCACGTGCACGCCCTGCGCGCGAGTGCCCTCCAGCTCCAGCCTGTGGGCCCAGGACTCCAGGAGGATCGTCAGGTTAGGGCGCTCGTCCATCACCGGGTGCAGATACGCCACCGACGCGCTGGAGCGCTTGTTGTTCTCGGGGTGGTAGGCGAGGTCGAAGAAGCCGACGCCCTCGGTGAACGGCTTCCGGTTGAAGCCCTCCACGCGCGGCACGCCGATCGCCTCCTGGGCCGCGTCCACGAAGTCGCGGGCGATGGCGTTCCGGTCCTTCTCGTCGACCGGGACGATGTTGTTGAGCAGGCGGGCGTAGTACGCCTCCATCGGGACGGCGCCCCAGCCCTCGGCGCCCGCCGCCTCCCACTCGTCCCAGTCGGAGGGCAGCGGCTTGAACGCGATCAGGGTGTTGTGCGAGGAGCAGCCGCCGAGCACCCGGGCGCGGCTGTGCCGGATGTGGGAGTTGCCGCGTGGCTGCTCGGTGGTCGGGTAGTCGTAGTCCAGTTCACCGCCGAGCAGGCCCATCCAGCGGCGCAGGGTGAGGACGTCGTCGCGGCCGACGTCGCTCGGGCCGCCCTCGATGACGGCGACGGTGACGTCGGGGTTCTCGGTGAGCCGGGAGGCGATGACGGAACCCGCGGTGCCGCCGCCGATGACGACGTAGTCGTACACGTGCGTGTTCGGGTGCATGGGGAACTGCTCCAAAGATGCTGTGGGGGAGGGGACGGGATGCGCGGGGGGTCAGCCCGCGAACCAGCGGACCGGCTGGGGGGCGAGGTTCTGGTAGACGTGCTTGGCCTCGCGGTACTCGGCCAGGCCCGCCGGACCGAGTTCGCGGCCGATGCCGCTCTTGCCGAAGCCGCCCCACTCCGCCTGCGGGAGGTAGGGGTGGAAGTCGTTGATCCAGACGGTGCCGTGGCGCAGCCGGCCGGCGACGCGGCGGGCGCGGCCCGCGTCGGCGCTCCACACGCCGCCCGCGAGGCCGTACTCGGTGTCGTTGGCGAGCGCGACCGCCTCGTCCTCGGTGCGGAAGGTCTCCACGGTCAGGACGGGCCCGAAGACCTCCTCGCGGACGACCTTCATCTCCCGGTGGCACCCGTCGAGCACGGTGGGCTCGTAGAAGTAGCCGTCGGCCGGCCTGGTCTCGTCCGGCTCGGGGCGCTTGCCGCCGCAGCGCAGTACGGCGCCCTCGGCGAGCGCGGAGGCGACGTAGGCCTCGGTCCGGGCGCGCTGCTCGGCGGAGATCATCGGGCCGCACTCGACGCCCTTCTCGGTGCCGCGGCCGAGGCGTATCCGGCCCGCGCGGCGAGCGAGTTCGGCGACGAAGCGCTCCTTGACGGACTCCTCGACGATGAGGCGGGAGCCGGCCGAGCACACCTGGCCGCTGTGGATGAAGGCGGCGTTGAGGGCCTGGTCGACGGCGGTGTCGAAGCCCTCGTCGGTGGCGCAGGCGTCGGCGAAGACGACGTTGGGGTTCTTGCCGCCGAGTTCGAGGGCGACCTTCTTCACGCCGAGGGCCGCGGCCTGCGCGACCTTCGTGCCGCTGACGAGCCCGCCGGTGAAGGAGACCAGATCGACGCCGGGGTGCGCGGCGAGCCGGGCGCCCACCGAGTGGCCGGGACCGGTGACGATGCCCGCCACCCCGGCGGGCAGTCCGGCCTCCGCCAGCAGCTCGATCAGGGCGACGGTGGTCATCGGGGTGATCTCGCTCGGCTTGATCACGAAGGTGTTGCCGGCGGCGAGCGCGGGGGCGATCTTCCAACTCGCCTGGAGCAGGGGGTAGTTCCAGGGGGTGATCAGGGCGCACACACCGACGGGCTCGTACACCACGACACTGTGGATGTCGGGCGAACCGGCGTCGACGACACGGCCGGCGCTCTCGCCGGCGACGAGGCCCGCGAAGTAGCGGAAGGCGTCGGCGACGCAGTCGATGTCGACGCGGCCCTCCTCCAGGGTCTTGCCCGCGTCGCGGCTCTCCAGGAGGCCCAGCTCTTCGCGATCGCGTACGAGGAGATCGGCGACCCGGTGCAGCAGCGCGGCGCGCTCCGCCGCGGACGTACGCGGCCAGGGACCCTCGTCGAAGGCACGGCGGGCGGCCGCGACGGCCGCGTCGGCGTCCCGTTCGTCACCCTCCGCAACCAGGGCGAGCGGCTCGGCATCCGCGGGGTCGAGGATCTCGCGCGTGGCGCCGGAGAGCGCCGCGCGCCACTCTCCTGCCACATGAATGGTCTGCGCTGCCTGCCGTGCCTGCTGTGCCGACATGATCGGTAATGCCTTCCGTTACTGTTCGGTCGCCCCGTGTCACCTGCGTGCCACCCCCCGGTGGGCGGCGTGCACCTGCCCCCGCGCCGGGGATGCATGCGCCTGTGTGACCGAAAGTGCTCCGCGTCACTGAAAATGCGGTCGAAAAGGGTGAAAAGTACGCTGAGCCTGAACTACTGGTGGAGGTGACGCGATGTTCCGGACGCATGGCTTCACGATCGCGACGCGCGCGACGGTGACTGCCGCGACGATGGGCCTGCTGTTCTCCCCCGTACTGGGCGGCGCGTCGTCGGCCAAGACCGGCGGCGACCAGAGCCCACAGCAGCTGGCCGCACAGGCTCAGGGCGCACTACGGAAGGCGACATCGGTCCGGCTTCACTATCAGGACCGCAGCGCCGCCGCCGCGAACAGCATCACGCTGCCCACGGCGATGGATCTCGCGCTCGACCGGCAGGGCAACTGCGCGGGCTCCCTGACCCTCGGCACGCACGGGGGCATGGTCCAGATCATCAAACGGGGCGCCGAAGTGTGGCTGAAGCCGAACGCGGCTTTCTGGACGTCGGAGCTGCCGGGCGAACGGGGCGCCACCGCGGCCAAGACGTTCAAGAACCACTACATCCACGGCTCCACGAACGACATGGTCTTCAGCGGTGTCGTCAACGCCTGCAATCTCCAGGACCTCCAGTCGGCCGCGACGGCGTCGCCGCCGGCCACCCTGAAGGAGGGCCTCGCGACGATCGTGAACGGCACCCGGGTGGTCCCGCTGTCCTTCGAGGCGAACGGCCTGACCTCGACGCTGTACGTCACGACGGGCAAGCCGCACCTGCTGTACCGCGCGTCCCAGAAGGGGCCGGGCACGGACCTGACCCTCACCTTCACGGACTACAACAAGCCGGTTCCGGCCAAGATCCCGCCCGCGAGCGCGTCACTGGACGTCTCGAAGCTGCAGAGCCTGCTGGGCACTGCCTCGCCCGGGCCGGCCTGAGGCAGCGCCCGGCGGAGCCGGTCCGGACAGGACCGCCGAAGCCGGTGTGAGACGGAACCCCGCCGGACGGCCCGAGGTCAGGGCCGCCCGGCGCCCGTCCGCCACTCCTGCGCGAGCTCCCGGACACAGGTGCGCAGCCATGCGTGCGCCGGGTCGGCGTCATGGCGCGGATGCCAGGCGAGTCCCATGAGCAGCGGCGGGAGCGGCAGCGGCACCTCGAAGGTGACAAGGCCCAGGTCCGCCGCGAGGGGCAGTCCCCAGGCGCCGATCAGGCCCACCAGATCGGTGTCGCGGAGGACGAAGAGCGAGGCCGGGAAGGTGCCGACGGTGCCCACCACCCGGCGCTCCAGACCCAGTTCGGCGAGGGCCGCGTCCACCGGGCCGTGCATCCGGCCGCGGCGCGAGACGATCAGATGGTCCGCCTCCGCGGCGAACCGCTCGGCCGTCAACTCCCCTTCGAGCAGTGGATGTCCGGACCGTACGACGCCCACCATGCGGTCCTCGTGCAGGGGTTCCACATGCACCTCGGGCTCCGTGGCGTCCACGACCCCGACCTCCAGGTCCGCGGTTCCCCGGCGCAGGAACGGCGCGTCCACATGGCTCTCGGCCAGGAACCGGATGCGGATGCCCGGCGCCTCCCGCGCGGCGCGGGCGAAGAGCGCCGCACCGCACGCGGCGGCGATCGCGTCGTGGCCGAGGATCGTGAAGGTGCGGCTGACGGTTCCGAGGTCGGTGTCGCGGCCGGGCGCGAACAGCGCGCGGGCCCGTTCCACCACCGCGCTCACCTCGGCGCGTACGGCCAGCGCATGCGGGGTGGGCACCATCCCGCGTCCGGCGCGGACGAGGACCGGGTCGCCCAGCGCCTTGCGGATCCGGCCCAGGGTGCGGCTCATGGCCGGTTCGGAGAGATGAAGCCGGCGGGCGGCGCCCCCCTGCTGCTGACCGTCGGCCTGGTCGCGGTCCTGTTCGGCATCATCGGGTCGACGGGTGGGCGGCCGCCACCGCCGTGGTGGTGGCCGGCTACGGCGACCGCGCGCGCACCCGCCGGGTCGCCGCCGGCACGGAACGTGTGCCGGCGCGCGCGGGGCGGCCGTGACGGGAGCCCGGTCCGCGGCCCGGGGTGGTCCCGGACGGTGAGCGGAACGGCCGCAGGCCCCGTCCCCGGAAGAACCGGGGCGGGGCCTGCGTGCGTTCGCCGGGAGACCGGACGGGTCAGATGAGGCCGAGGGAGCGGACCGCGTCGCGCTCCTCCTCCAGCTCCTTCACCGACGCGTCGATACGGGCACGGGAGAACTCGTTGATGTCCAGGCCCTGGACGATCTCGTACTTTCCGTCCTTGGTGGTGACGGGGAAGGAGGAGATCAGGCCCTCCGGGACACCGTAGGAGCCGTCCGACGGGATGGCCATGGAGGTCCAGTCGCCCTCGGCCGTGCCGTTGACCCAGGTGTACACGTGGTCGATGGCGGCGTTGGCGGCGGAGGCGGCCGACGAGGCACCGCGGGCCTCGATGATGGCGGCACCACGCTTGGCGACGGTCGGGATGAAGTCGTCGGCGAGCCACTTCTCGTCGTTCACGACCTCGGCGGCGTTCTTGCCGGCGACCGTGGCGTGGAAGATGTCCGGGTACTGGGTGGCGGAGTGGTTGCCCCAGATCGTCAGGCGCTTGATGTCGGCGACCGAGACGCCGGTCTTCTTCGCGAGCTGGGTCAGCGCGCGGTTGTGGTCGAGGCGGGTCATCGCGGTGAAGCGCTCGGCCGGCACGTCCGGGGCGGCGGCCTGGGCGATCAGCGAGTTGGTGTTGGCCGGGTTGCCGACGACCAGGACCTTGACGTCGTCCGCCGCGTGGTCGTTGATGGCCTTGCCCTGCGGCTTGAAGATGCCGCCGTTGGCCTCCAGGAGGTCACCGCGCTCCATGCCCTTGGTGCGCGGGCGGGCGCCCACGAGGAGGGCGACGTTGGCGCCGTCGAAGGCGACGTTCGGGTTGTCGCTGATCTCGATGCCCTGCAGCAGCGGGAACGCGCAGTCGTCGAGCTCCATGGCCGTGCCCTCGGCGGCCTTCAGCGCCGGGGTGATCTCCAGGAGGCGCAGCTTGACCGGCACGTCCGCGCCGAGCAGCTGGCCGGAGGCGATGCGGAAGAGCAGTGCGTAGCCGATCTGGCCGGCCGCGCCGGTGACGGTGACGTTCACGGGAGTGCGGGTCATGGCGTTCTCCGTAGGACAGCTGGCGGTAGGGCTTCGTCGCCCCGGGGTGCGGGATCCCCGCCGGCTCGTGGCCGACGCCCGCCGCGATGATCGATCAAGGGTAGGGATGATCGATCTCTTGGCGTCAAGAGAGATCCAGCGGTCAGGCTATCGCGCATCCGTGATCCCGCACTCCCGGGCCCGTGTGGCCCGTCCCACAACAGGCTGAGGGCTGCGTCCGTCCGCCTCGGCGGGCGCGAAGGAGCGGCGGCCGTCCGCTCCGAAGAGGGGGACTGAGCGGCGGCCGCCGCAGGGGGGACGTCCAGCCGGAAGGGTTGCCGGCCTTCCGGCGCTGCCGGACTCCCGTGGGGGTAGCGTGCGCCTGCCCCGTGTCGGCGGGCTCATGCATGGCGAGGGCGATTCTTTTCGACGGATCTCTTCGGCCGGGCTTTCCGACGGGTCTTCCCGCAGGTCCGCCCGGCGTTCTCGGCGGGGACGCGGCCTTGTTCCGCACGCCTCCCGGGCACGGGAGGACGGCTTTCCCGGGAACGGGAAGACGGCTTCGCGCGCGCCCCGCGGGTCGTATGCACTACTTCGTGCACCCCTTGCGCCCCGACGCGAGCGTCACGCACGCCTTCGCCGCGGCCGGGTCCTTCACGGACACCATGGGGGTGTAGGCGTCCGTGTCCGCCGCCTCGGTCACCGAACCGGTCTGCCTGGCCGATCCGCTCGCGGACACCTCGACCGTGTCGCCCGGTGCCGCCCGCGTGATACGGGCCCACGCCGCCCCGCACGTCCTGCTGTACCGGACCTCGACGAGGGTCGTGCCCACGGTGGCGGTGGCGGTGCTCCTGGCCTGGGTGCCGCCGCAGCCCATTTTCTCCGGGTCCTTGCCGGTGCAGTCCGCGCCGCCGCATCGGACGCCCGCCGGCAGGTTCGTGCTCGCGCCCGCCGAGGTCGGGGCCGGTGCGGGTGCCCCGGCGGACTCCTTCCCCTCGCCGCCGGTGAGGAGGAAGGCCACCCCGATCACCACGAGCGCCCCGGCCAGCCCCGCGAGGAACGTCACCAGCCGCCGCCTGCGCTGTGCGTCCGGCCGTCCGGCGCCGGGAGGCCCGCCCGCCGTCGGGGGTCCGAACTCCCCTGCCGATCCGACCGTTCCCGGCAGGCCCGTCCGTGCCTCACCCGCGGTGCCCGGGGTCCGAGCGGCCCCCGGCTGCGGCTCCCCGGGCGCGGTGCGCACCTCGGGGATCCGGGCGGCCTGCGTGGTCATGTCGTGGTGCATCTCCGTGCGGCTCCAGGCACGCTCGGCCGGCTCCCACAGGGCGACGAGACGGACGGGATCGGTGCCGGTCGCCTCGGCCAGGGCGACGACGGCGCCCTTCGGCGGGAGCAGCCGGCCGGCCAGATAGCGTTCCCAGGACGTCTTGCTGTAGCCCGTGCGGTCGGCCACGGCGAAGACGCTGAGCCCGCTGTGGTCCACGAGCCGCCGTAGCTGTCCCGCGAACTCCCTCACCTGCGGATCGAGTTCCTCGGGCAGGGCCTTCCAACGAGGCATCGCTTCCCCCCTCATTCCCCCGGTGCGCGCTGAGGCGGTCTCCTGACGGGTGCGGGCGCTCGGGACGCCCCCGGACCGTCCCGAGGAGACACGTTAGCCCCGGCTCAGCGAGCATTCGGGGCCATCCGCGAACTTGTCGACGCATCGGCACAACCGGGACACGGCGGCGACCTCAGCGGTCACACCGGACTCAGGTCACCCGAACGTGACGGCACCGGCGACGGCGACGACGAGCAGCACCAGCAGGGCGAGGAGCGCGGCGAGCAGAAGCCGGCGTCCGGCGGGCCGCCGCGGGGGCTCCGTCTCGGGCAGGTCCCACCACGGAACGGTCGGATCATCCTCGTACTCCCCCGGCACGGGGCCGTCCACAGCTGTGGGTACGGGAGCGGTGCCGGTCGGGGCGGGTACGGGAGCGGTGCCGGTCGGTGGGGTCGTGGAAGCGGAACCCGTCGGGACGGGCATGGGAGCCCCGCCCGTCGGTATGGGCGTGGGGTCGGTGTCCGCCGGTGCTGGGGGCGGGGCGGGCTGGCGGGGCCAGGCGTCCACGGCCAGTTCCCAGCGGACGCCGAAGCGTTCGGCCTCCTCGCGCTTCAGTCCCGCGACCCGGCACAGCGCCGCGACCGCCTGGCGGGGCGGCGGCTGGGAGGCGTTGAGATAGCGCTGCCAGGAGGACTTGCTGTACGCGGTGCGCGCGCCGAGAGCGACGAGGCTGAGTCCGGTGCGGTCCTTCAGGAGCCGCAGCTGTTCCACGAAGTGCCGTACCTCCGGCGGCAGACCGTCCGGCAGCGGCTGCCAGGCGCCCATCGCTCACCCCTCCGCGTCACCCCGACCCAAGCGTCCATTCGTTCGATTGACGGTGTCAGGGGCCGGATCGGTTCCGCCGCTGGGCACGCGGACCATGGCGGAACGGTCACTTCCGTGCCACAGCAGCCCCTCAGGTGTTGAACAGCTCACGCTCGTACACAAGGGTGTTTCCCGGGCGGCCCGGCCGCCCCGGGCGCCCGGCCTTCCACGGGGGAGAGGCCGAGCGCCCCCCTTCGCCCGTACGACGACGGCGGGCCGCCCCTTCAGGAGAAGGGGCGGCCCGCCGTGGTGCGGGGGCGACGGCCGTGGTCTCAGGCGCGGACCGTGAAGTGCAGCGTGTCGTCCAGGAACGGTATCTCCAGCCATGGATCGGGCTGGGCCATCATCGCGAGCAGCACGATGGCCAGGCCCAGGACGCCGTAGGTCACCATGTCGGTGAAACGGGACCGCACGGCGAGCATGCCCACGTCGGGCAGTATCCAGCGCATCGCCGCACCGCCCAGCAGCGCGACGCCGATCAGGATGGTGCCGAGGCGGAACGCGTCCAGCGCGGTCACCAGCAGCCCCAGCCCGACGACGCCCAGCACCACGAGGATCGGCCACTGCCGGGCGGGCGCGGGCGCGTCACCGGGCGCGGCCCGGCCGCCGCCCTCGGGCCGCGCGGTGTCCCGGGTGACCCGCGGGAACCGACGGGTCGTCCGCGGCGGCCGGCCGACGGCGTCGGGGGTGCCGACCGCGTCCCGCACGACCGGCTCGGTCTCCTTGTCCCGGGTGCCCTCGGGCTTGCCGTCAGCCGGCACTGCGCTCCGCCGCCTCGACCACGTTGACGAGCAGCTGGGCACGGGTCATGGGGCCCACACCGCCCGGGTTGGGGGAGATCCATCCGGCCACCTCGGCGACGCCCGGGTGCACATCGCCGACGATCTTGCCCTCGGCATTGCGGGAGACACCGACGTCGAGGACGGCGGCGCCCGGCTTGACGTCCTCGGGCCGGATCAGATGCGCGGAGCCCGCCGCGGCGACGATGATGTCGGCCCGCCGAAGATGCGCCGAGAGGTCGCGGGTGCCGGTGTGACACTGGGTGACCGTGGCGTTCTCGCTGCGCCGGGTCAGCAGCAGCGGCATCGGGCGGCCGATGGTCACACCGCGGCCGACGACCACGACCTCGGCGCCCTTGATCTCGACGCCGTAGCGGCGCAGCAGGGTGAGCACGCCGTTGGGGGTGCAGGGCAGCGGCGCCGGCTCGTTCAGGACCAGGCGGCCGAGGTTCATCGGGTGCAGACCGTCCGCGTCCTTCTCCGGGTCCATCAGCTCCAGGATCTGGTTCTCGTCGATGCCCCTGGGCAGCGGCAGCTGCACGATGTAGCCGGTGCAGTCCGGGTCCTCGTTCAGCTCGCGGACGACCGTCTCGATCTCCTCCTGAGTGGCGGTCGCGGGCAGTTCGCGCTGGATCGACGCGATGCCGACCTCCGCGCAGTCGCGGTGCTTGCCCGCGACGTACTTCCGGCTGCCGGGGTCGTCCCCGACCAGGATCGTGCCGAGGCCGGGCGTGACGCCCTTCTCCTTCAGCGCCGCCACGCGGGCGGTCAGATCGGACTTGATCGCGGCTGCGGTGGCCTTGCCATCGAGAATCTGGGCGGTCATGTCTCCCATCCTCCCGGATGACCCGCCCCCGGTTCCAATCCGGGTGGGAACCGGTGCGGACGGCCGTCGGCGGGCGCTTCCGGCACCGGATGATCATCCACATTGCGACTGCACAACACATGTCTCCGCTGACTGGACAAATCGCCACCGCTGCTAGAACGATGAACGGCGCAGTTCTGCGGTTCATGTTCGGGGGGCAAACCGCTCAGTTCGTGACGTTCCTCCGCGCAATCCGCACCGTCCCCATGCGTCAACGGAGGAAACCGGCCATGAGTTTCGGCTCGCCCAACAACCCCTACGGTCAGCCGCAGAACCCCCAGCAGGGGTACGGCTACCCCCAGCAGGGTCAGCAGCCCGGCTACGGCTACCCGCAGGCACCGGGCGTGCCGCCGCAGGGCGCCTATGGCTACCCGCAGGACCAGGGTTACGCGGGCCCTCCCGCTCCCCGGGTCGCGTCCATGGGCCGCCGGTTCGGCGCCCGTCTGATCGACGGCGCCGTCTTCGCCGTCATATACGCGGTCCTCGCCGTCGTGGGTGTCGCCGGTGCCGTCGGTGAGGCCAAGAACTGCGACCCGAACGCCGCGGACTACAACACCTGCATCAACAACGCCGGCTCGGACTTCGCGGCCAAGTTCGGCGCCATCATCGGCGTGCTTGCGATCATCGGCCTGCTCTACGAGTGGCTGATGGTCGGCCTGGTGGGCCGCACCCTGGGCAAGATGGCCGTCGGCCTGCACGTGGTGAACGCCGAGACGGGCGGGAAGCCGGGCCTGGGCAAGTCGTTCATCCGCTGGATCATCCCGACGGTCGGCTCCGTGCTCTGCGGCATCGGCCAGCTCCTGGTCTACCTGTCCCCGTTCTGGGACAAGTCCGGCCGCCAGCAGGGCTGGCACGACAAGGCCGCGGGCACGATGGTCATCCAGAACTGACCGCACCGCACCGCACGAAAGGGCCGTGTCCCCCCGGACAAGGGAGGCACGGCCCTTGGTGTGTCGTCCCGCGGCGCATGCCCGGGGGGAAATCCCCGGGGAGGCCCGCTTCCGCCCGTTGGCGGCCGCTGGCCCCGCGCCCGCCGGTGTCAGTGGAAGAAGTGGCGCGTGCCCGTGAAGTACATGGTCACGCCCGCCTTCTGCGCGGCCTCCACGACCTGCTCGTCACGGATCGAACCGCCCGGCTGGACAATCGCCTTGACGCCCGCGGCGATCAGGATCTCCGGACCGTCGGGGAACGGGAAGAAGGCGTCCGAGGCGGCGTAGGAACCGCGCGCCCGCTCCTCGCCGGCCCGCTCGACGGCCAGCTTGCAGGAGTCCACCCGGTTGACCTGGCCCATGCCGACGCCGACCGAGGCGCCGTCCTTGGCGAGCAGGATGGCGTTGGACTTGACGGCACGGCAGGCCCGCCAGGCGAACGCCAGCTCCTTCAGTTCGTCGGCGGTGAGCGCCTCGCCCGACGCCAGCGTCCAGTTGGCCGGGTCGTCGCCGTCGGCCTGGAGGCGGTCGGTGGCCTGGAGGAGGACGCCGCCGTCGATCTGCTTGGCCTCCACCCGGTTGCAGGGGCCGTTCGGGGCCTTGAGCACCCGGATGTTCTTCTTCTTGGTGAGGGCCTCCAGCGCGCCCTCCTCGTAGTCGGGCGCCACGATGACCTCGGTGAAGATGTCCGCGACCTGCTCGGCCATCTCCTTGCTGACCGGCCGGTTGACGGCGATGACACCGCCGTACGCGGAGACCGGGTCGCAGGCGTGCGCCTTGCGGTGCGCCTCGGCGACGTCCGTGCCGGTCGCGATGCCGCAGGGGTTGGCGTGCTTGATGATCGCGACGCACGGCTCGTCGTGGTCGTACGCGGCACGGCGCGCGGCGTCCGTGTCCGTGTAGTTGTTGTACGACATCTCCTTGCCGTGCAGCTGCTCCGCCTCCGCGAGGCCGCCGCCGTTGCCGTCGACGTAGAGGGCGGCGGGCTGGTGCGGGTTCTCGCCGTAGCGCAGGGTGTTCTTGCGCTCGTAGGTGGCACCCACGAAGTCAGGGAAGGCGCCCTCGGCGTTCTCGTCGACGGGCGCGTACGAGGACGCGAACCAGGAGGCGACCGCGACGTCGTAGGAGGCCGTGTGCTGGAAGGCCTCCGCGGCGAGCCGCTTGCGGGCGGACAGGTCGAAGCCGCCGTCGCGGACCGCGGCGAGGACGTCGGCGTACCGCTCCGGGCTGGTGACCACGGCTACGGACGGGTGGTTCTTGGCGGCGGCGCGGACCATGGAGGGGCCGCCGATGTCGATCTGCTCGACGCACTCGTCGGGGGACGCCCCGGAGGCGACGGTCTCCCGGAAGGGATAGAGGTTGACGACGACGAGGTCGAACGGCTCGACACCCAGCTCGGCGAGCTGCTGCCGGTGGCTGTCGAGGCGCAGGTCGGCGAGGATGCCCGCGTGGACCTTGGGGTGCAGGGTCTTGACCCGGCCGTCCAGGCACTCGGGGAAGCCGGTCAGCTCCTCGACCTTGGTGACGGGAACGCCCGCGGCGGCGATCCTCGACGCGGTGGAGCCGGTGGAGACGAGCTGGACACCCGCCTCGTGGAGGCCTCGGGCCAGCTCTTCGAGCCCGGTCTTGTCGTAGACGCTGACGAGCGCGCGCCGGATGGGCCGCTTGGTGCTCTCGGCGGTCACTGGATAACTACCTTTCGTCCCTCAATGCGGTAGCCGTTGCGGGCGAGTCGCCCCACGACCTCGACGAGCAGCCTTCGCTCGACTTCCTTGATGCGCTCGTGCAGAGCGCTCTCGTCGTCCTCGTCCCGGACCTCCACCACGCCCTGAGCGATGATCGGTCCGGTGTCGACGCCGTCGTCGACGAAGTGGACGGTGCACCCGGTGACCCTGGCGCCGTACGCGAGCGCGTCCCGCACACCGTGGGCTCCGGGAAAACTGGGCAGCAGAGCGGGGTGGGTGTTGACGAACCGCCCGCCGAACCGCGCGAGGAACTCCTTCCCCACGATCTTCATGAAGCCCGCGGAGACGACGAGGTCGGGCTCGTGGGCCGCGACCGCCTCGGTGAGGGCCGCGTCCCAGGCCTCACGGCTCTCGTGGTCCTTGACCCGGCACACGAAGGTGGGCAGCCCGGCCCGCTCGGCGCGGGCGAGGCCCTCGATGCCGTCGCGGTCGGCACCGACGGCGACGATCTCGGCGCCGTAGGCGGGCCCGGTCTCGGCGATGGCGTCGAGGAGCGCCTGCAGATTGGTGCCGGACCCGGAAACCAGGACGACCAGGCGTTTGGCCGCGGACTCGGAGGCGGTCTCGGCCACGGACTCGGCCACGGCGGGGCCCTTTCTCGGGAGAGCGTTCGTGCGGTCGCTCGGCGAGCGGATGCCCGGGAGAGCGTTTGTATGGTCGTACGAATGCTTCGCGCCCCCGAATACGGGGAAGTCTACGAAGCGGTCGACCGTCAGCAACGATACCGGCACTCCGGACGGCCCCCACGGGACGGGGGCGTGGCCGGAAGGTAGCGTCTGGGGGGAACCGCCCGGGGAAGCGGATCGACGCGGGGGAACGACGCGCCTGCGCCGGACGTTGATCCGGGCAAGAACGCCTGCCCGGGCGTGCCCGCCTCGCGGCACTCTCCGCCGACGAGCCGCCCGCCAGATTCACCAAGGGGAAGACGCACACCTGATGCCGGACCGCAGTCTCCGACTCCCTCCGCTGCTGCTGCGCGAGCGGCGCCCTTCCCCTGTGCCGCCACGGGAGAGCGACGAGACCCCTGGGAACGGGGGTGACTCCGCGAGCGGCGGGCGGGGCCAGGGGACGCCCGCGGACGACAACCCCTTCGCGCCACCGCCGGAGGGCACCCCGGACCAGCCCTGGCGGCCGCGCCACCCGGCGCCCGGCAAGGGCAAGGGACAGGACGGCTCGGACGACGAGGGCGGACGTTCCGGGTGGGGCAGCCAGTGGAGCGACCGGCAGCCCGGACCCGCGTCGGGCGGCCGCTTCGGCGACCGTCCGAGCGGCTCCGGCGGACAGGGCGGCCCCGAGGGACCCGGCGGTCAGGGCCCGGCCCTGCGCTGGGACCCCACGGACCCCGCCCAGCGGCGTGCGCGCTATGCCCTGCTGTCCGGCATGTGGGCCTTCTTCTTCGCGCTCTTCAGCTGGCCGTACGTGGCCCTGCTGCTGGGCGCGCTGGCCGTGTACTGGGGTGCGAGCGCGCTGCGCGCCAAGCCCCGCACCCCCGACCCGAAGAGCTCGGCGCCCCCGGCCCGTCCGCAGACGACGGCGGCGATCAGCGGTCTGGTCACGGCGACCCTGGCGATCGCGATGGTGGCGGCCACGTTCACGGCCCAGCTGGTCTACCGCGACTACTACACCTGTCTGAACGACTCGCTGACGGCCGTGGCGAAACACTCGTGCAACGACCTGCTGCCGAAGGATCTGCGAGGGGTTCTGGGCACCCAGAACTGAGCCGTCGGCCGGCTCCTCGGCGGCAGGGCGCCCCGGGGCCGCTCACGGGTTCGTCCCCGGAGGCGGCGGCGGGGGCTCGTGCCCCCCGAAGTCCGACAGGAACGGGTCCACCTCCCCCGACAGCACCCCGTACGGCTGGAGATCGGGGTCCTCCCACAGCACATGGCCCGGCTTGCGGGCCCCGGCCGGTTCGGGGACCGTCGGCGACGGCACCGAGGGGGCGGGCGGTGCGGGGGACTCCCCTGCCTGCCGGGGCCATGGCCACCGCACCCGCCGCTGACCGCTCCGCTCCGGCCTGGCGCTCCCACGCAGCCGCCAGGCCCGTACGCCCAGCGCCACCGGCAGTCCCGCCGCCACCGTCCAGCCGGCCGCGGCACCGCCCACCTGCCACCCCACCGGCCCGAACCGCGCCAGCCTGGCCACCCCGAGCGACCCTCCCGCCGCCTCCGCGAGGCCGCCGAGCAGCATCCCGCACACCAGCGCCGCCATCGCCGCGGCCGCCGCCGTCCGGCCCGCCGACCACGCCGTGTCCCGGTCCCGCCGCGGCTCCCCGCCCCGGCACGCCGCGCCCGCCACGAACCATCCGACCGTCACCCCCGCCACGGCCGGCACCGCCCCCACCGCCCACGCCAACGGCCCGCCGTCCGCGTCCGGCACCGCCGCCAGCAGCGGAAAGGGGGGCAGGGTCGCCGGGGGCCGGCCCGTCGACAGCGGCCCCATGGCATGCCCCGCCCCCAGGACGAACCCGGGCCCTAGCGCATAGGCCGCGCCCCACACCGCCGCGTTCGGCACCAGCGCCAGGGCCAGCAGCACTACCGCGCACCGGCCCGACCACCCCGCCGTGAGCTGGAGGAACGACGCCCGCGTGGCCGCGCCGTGCCACACCAGCGACGCGCCCACGAGCAGCGCGCCGCCACCGACGAGCGCGGCCGTCCCGGCCAGGGCGGCCCGCACGGAGGCCGCCAGCCACCTCCGGCCCTCGGCGTCCGCCGGCCCGGGCCCGGCCGGGGAGAGCCACGCGAGCACCCGGCGGACCCACACCGGACCGTCCGGCCGCTCGTGCGCCGTCCACACACCGGCCCCCGCCGCGACCACGGTGACCAGCGGCAGGCAGAGCGTGATCCAGGCCCACGACGGCCGCAGGTTCCCGCCCGAGGCGTACAGCGCCGCCACCAGGCCGACCCCGAGGTAGCCCGCCGTCACCCCGGGCCAGGCCGTGCGCGCCGGGACGAGCGGAGCGTCGTCCGCCGCGCCTTCGAGGTCCTCCGCGTCCTCCACGCCGTCCACCGCGTCGCGTCCCGCCCGGTACAGCAGCCACACCGGCAGTACGCCCAGCAGCAGGGGGGTCACGCCGACGGGCGCGGGCACCCCGGAGAGCGTGTCGGTGCGGACGAGGACGACACCGTGCGCCAGCAGCCAGAGGGAGGCCGCGAGGCGCACCGCGCCGCCGGGGCCGTTGTCGGGGAACGGAGAAGTGATCCACAGCAGGATCACGAGCAGGGTGAGCGAGCCGAGCCCCAGCGCGGCGGCGACGGCACCGCCCAGGAGACTGCCGCCCAGCCCGGGCCATCGGTCGCGCGACCGAGTGGGCTGGGGCGACGGCGGGGTGCGGTGGTCGGTCCATGGGGTCACGCCCGCCATGCTGCCAACGACACGCGCTTTCCTGTCGTAACAAGGGAAGCGCCGATGTGTCGCTCAATATACGTTTATGTACTTTTTTACACGGAAGGCCGCAGGCCGCCCTGCGACGCAGGGTTCCGCCTCCCCCCAACCGCGGGGCGAGCGGCCCCCCGTGACGCCCCCGGAGGCCTTCGACGCGTTGTACGAGTCCTGCGTCCCCGCCCTCGTACGGCAGACGTATCTGCTCACCGGCCGCCCCCTGCTGGCTCGCGAATCCGTCGAGCAGGCCTTCCAGCAGGCCTGGCGGAGCTGGCCCGAGGTGGCCGTGGACCCCGATCCCGCCGGGTGGGTACGAGCCGCGGCGCACGACTGGGCGCTCGCGCCATGGCACCGCTTCCGCCCGCGCCACCGGCAGCCCGGCCCGCCGCCCGCCGACCTGGACAACCGCGAGCTGCTGCACGCGCTGCTGACACTGCCGCCCGCGCACCGGCGCACGCTGCTGCTCTACGACGGCGTAGGCCTCGGTCTGCCGGAGGCCGCGGCCGAGACACAGGCGAGCACGCCGGTCGCGGCGGGCCGGCTGCTGTCCGCGCGGGAGGCGCTCACCGCATTGGTACCGGACCAGGCCGCGCCGCCCGTGCTGCGGCACAGGCTGAGCGAGCTGGCCACCGCGCAGCCCCTGCGCGCGGCCAGGCCGCCCACGGTCCGCACCCGGGGCGAGCGGCGCACCCGGCGGTGGACCGCGGCGACCTTCGCCTTCACGACCGCGATCGTCGCCGCGACCACACTGACCCTGCGGGTCGCCGAGGACCACCACGAACGCCCCGTGGCCCGCGGGACGGAGATCCGGGACCTGCCGCCGCCGGGGGCCGAGGGGCCGCTGTCCGAGGAGCAGCAGGAGATCCACGCACTGCTGGAGTCACTGCTCCTTCGCGGGCCGGAACGGCTGGTGCCGGAGGCGCGGTGACAGGTCGTTCGGCGGCCGGCCTGCCGTGCCCCTTCAGCCCACCTGTTCAGCCCGCCTGTTCAGCCCGCCTGTTCAGCCCGCTGCGAGAGGGACGCGTCGATCAGCGTGACGGCCGCCGCTCACGCGTCGTTCGCCGGCCCGAGCCGGACAGCCCCGCAGCGGCATGTCGGCCGGGGGCTCGGCGAACACGGCGCCCGTCTGCACCCGACCGCGTACACGCCCGGAAACGCCGGTGGGCCCGCGCTCCCCGAAGGGAACGCGGGCCCACCCGTGGTTCAGCCACGGTGGCGTTCAGCCGCTCGGGCCGTTCGGCCGGAGCCGCGAACGCCGGAGAGGAGAACTCAGCCGGCGAGGATCTCGCGGGCCAGCTTCGCCGTCTCGGTCGGCGTCTTGCCGACCTTGACACCGGCGGCCTCCAGGGCCTCCTTCTTCGCCTGGGCGGTGCCCGACGAACCGGAGACGATGGCGCCCGCGTGACCCATGGTCTTGCCCTCGGGCGCGGTGAAGCCCGCGACGTAGCCGACGACCGGCTTGGTCACGTTCTCCTTGATGAAGGCCGCGGCCCGCTCCTCGGCGTCGCCGCCGATCTCACCGATCATGACGATGAGGTCGGTGTCGGGGTCGTCCTGGAACGCCTTGAGGGCGTCGATGTGGGTGGTGCCGATGATCGGGTCACCGCCGATGCCGACGCAGGTCGAGAAGCCGAGGTCACGCAGCTCGTACATCATCTGGTACGTCAGCGTGCCGGACTTCGACACCAGGCCGATGCGGCCCGGCTTGGTGATGTCGGCCGGGATGATGCCGGCGTTCGACTGACCGGGGGTGATCAGGCCGGGGCAGTTCGGGCCGATGATGCGGGTCTTGTTGCCCTTCTTGCCGGCGTACGCCCAGAAGGAGGCCGTGTCGTGCACCGCGATGCCCTCGGTGATGACGACCGCGAGCGGGATCTCGGCGTCGATGGCCTCGACGACCGCGTCCTTGGTGAACTTCTCCGGGACGAAGATGACCGTGACGTCGGCGCCGGTCTTCTCGATGGCCTCCTTGACGGAGCCGAAGACGGGTACCTCGGTGCCGTCGAAGTCCACGACCTGACCCGCCTTGCGCGGGTTCACGCCACCGACGATGTTCGTGCCGGAGGCCAGCATGCGCTTGGTGTGCTTCTGGCCCTCGGAGCCGGTCATGCCCTGGACGATGACCTTGGATTCCTTGGTGAGGAAGATAGCCATGGGTGTCTGTGACCTCGTCCCTTACTTCGCGGCAGCAGCCAGCTCGGCGGCCTTGTCGGCCGCGCCGTCCATGGTGTCCACGCGCTGCACGAGCGGGTGGTTGCGGTCGTCCAGGATCTGGCGACCCAGCTCAGCGTTGTTGCCGTCGAGGCGCACGACCAGCGGCTTGTTGACCTCTTCGCCCTTGGACTCGAGGAGCTCCAGGGCCTGCACGATGCCGTTGGCGACCGCGTCGCAGGCGGTGATGCCGCCGAAGACGTTGACGAACACGGACTTGACGTCCGGGTCGCCGAGGATGATCTCCAGGCCGTTGGCCATGACCTCGGCGGAGGCGCCACCGCCGATGTCGAGGAAGTTGGCGGGCTTGACGCCCTTGTGGTTCTCGCCGGCGTAGGCGACGACGTCCAGGGTCGACATGACCAGACCCGCGCCGTTGCCGATGATGCCGACCTCGCCGTCGAGCTTGACGTAGTTGAGGTTCTTCTCCTTGGCGGCCGCCTCGAGGGGGTTGGCGGCGGCCTTGTCGTGGAGCTCCTCGTACTCGGGGTGACGGAACTCGGCGTTCTCGTCGAGCGACACCTTGCCGTCGAGGGCGATGACGTCACCGGAGGCGACCTTGGCCAGCGGGTTGACCTCGACCAGGAGGGCGTCCGACTTGATGAAGGTGTCCCAGAGCTTGATCAGGACGTGGGCCACCTTGTCGGCGACCTCGGCCGGGAACTTGGCCGCGGCCACGATCTCCTGGGCCTTGGCCTCGTCCACACCGTCGATGGCGTCGATCGCGATCTTCGCGACGGCCTCGGGGCGGGTGGCCGCGACCTCCTCGATCTCCATGCCGCCCTCGACGGAGGCGATGGAGAGGAAGGTGCGGTTGGCGCGGTCGAGGAGGAAGGAGACGTAGTACTCCTCGACGATCTCCGGGGCGGTCTCGGCGATCATGACCTTGTGGACCGTGTGGCCCTTGATGTCCATGCCGAGGATGTCCGTCGCACGGGCGACCGCCTCGTCCGGGGTGGCGGCCAGCTTCACACCGCCGGCCTTGCCGCGGCCACCGACCTTCACCTGCGCCTTGACGACAGACTTGCCGCCCAGCCGCTCGGTGATCTCGCGCGCCGCCTCAGGCGTGTCGATGACTTCACCGGCCAGCACCGGTACACCGTGCTTGGCGAAGAGGTCCCTCGCCTGGTACTCGAACAGGTCCACGCGCTTCCGTCCCTATCAGTGATCTCGCGGTTCGTTGGATGCGTGGGCGTGCCGCGAAGGGCAACGTGACGTCCGCATGTGTCACAAGGGAGGCGCACACGGTGTCCGAGCGCGCGGCATGTCCGTCTCGCAGGTTATCGCCGCTTGCGGTGGGGCTCTAAATCGCAGATCACACCTGAGCGGTGATACCTGTCACACGTGCACAGGACGGGAAGGGTCCCACCGGGTTGGGGTTGGCCCGGTGGGACCCCGTGCCGCCCCGGGAGGGGCGCGGAGCGAGTGGTCCCCACCCCAATGGGGCCACTCGCCCGGTCCACGGGGTTTCGGCGGGGCAGGCCGACGGGTTTCGGCCTGCCCCGGTGCCTCATTCCCCGCGGAGGCGTTCGGACGCCGCACGGCGGTGCCGCGCGGCGTCGGTCTCAGAGGGAGTACGTGCCGTGGTGCAGGTACTCCGGGGTGACGGACGCGGCGACGTCCTGGGCGCCGGTCACCGCGTGGCCGGTCAACGCGCCGCCCGCGGAGCCCGCCGTCCCGGCCAGATCACCGGCGAAGGGCGCCACCGGCCCGGCGACCCCGTGCGCGAAGCCGCCGGCCTCACCGGCGACCCCGTCCGCGAAGGGCCGCACATCACCCGTCACTCCGTAGGCCAAACGGGTGACGCTGTCCGCCACCGGCTGCACGACGGGCCGCACGGTGGCGTTCGCCGTTCGCACAACCTCGTGTGCTGTGCCCAGGGCCTGGTGCGCCGTCTCCACGACCGGGCGCAGCGAGCCGGCCACGCCCTGCGCGAACGGCTGCACCTCGCCCCCGACGCCGTACGCCAGTTCCGACGCGCCCGCGGCCACGCCCCCGGTGAACGACGGAACCCGCGCGGCGGTCCCGACGGTTCCGTCCGCAAACGGCCCCACCTCGCCTGTCACGCCGTATGCCAGCCCCGTCGCGTCCCAGGCGGCCTGCCCGGCGACCGGCACGACGCCGTCCACGGCGGTACGGGCGACCGGCGGCAGCACCGCGGCGGCCGTCGCGTCGACCACCGGGGTGACCGTCCCGTAGGCCGCCGCCTGAGTGTCCGTGGCCGTCCCGTACGCGAGCGTCGCCGCGTGGGCCTGCGCGTGCCGGGCGAGCGGCTGGGCATCCGCGACGGCCCCGGCCGCCAGACCCACCGCGCCGCCGACGGCATGAGCGGCGACCGGCACGACCCCGTCCACGGCGGTACGGGCGACCGGCGGCAGCACCGCGGCGGCCGTCCCGTCGACCACCGGGGTGACCTTGCCGGGAACACTGCCGACCGTGACCACGACCTGCTGCCGCACGCCCATGACGTCACCCGTGAGATGGCCCGGGACCGCGGCTACACCGGCCTGGGCCTCTTCGGCCCGGCCCTGCGCGAGGGCGGTCACGTCCGCCGTACGGCCCTCGGTCCCGGCGAACGTCTGCCGCGCGGCGCCGGTGCCGGTTCCTGCGGTGCGGCCCGCGCCCGCGACCCCGCGGTGTGCCTTCGTACGAACCACTCCGTCGACGCCCTGCGCCTGGGCGCGCGCCGTGTTCTGCACGGCCTGGAGCCTGGTCTGCGCGGCGGCGAGCGCCTGCTCCAGCTCGGGGGCGAAGGCCGACAGCGGGCCGAAGAGGTAGTCGATCTCGTGCTGCTGCGGCGCGGCGGCCGCGTCGGCGACGGTGGCGGCGGCCGTGCCCCGGGTGTGGTCCGCGAGCCCGGCGGCCCGGCCCACGCCGGCGTGCGCGGCACCGCTCGGGTGGGATGCCCGCGCGGCGGACACCTCGGCGTCGACATACCGGCGGGCGTGATCCACGGCGGGCGCGGCCTTCCGGACCTGCGTCCCGGACTGCTGCTCGACCTGTCCGGCCTGGTTCCCGGCCTGGTGGGTGAGGTGGGTGGCGGCCCGGGCGGCGGTGTGCGTGCCGTCCGTGAGGGTGGTCGTGGCCCGGTTCGCGGTGTCGGTCACGGCCGTACCGTGCGTGACCCCGGAGCCGGTGTTCTGCACATCGGTGACGACACCGCCCACGGTGCCGGTGACCGCGCCGACAGTGTCCGCGGTGTCGATGCTCACGTCGGGCGTGGACACGGAGGACGCCGCCAGCTCGTCCGCGCTGGCGACGGCCGAGCCGAGCGCCCAGGCACCGGTGACTCCGGCGGCTATGACGATGGAGCGGCGGATGTTCTTGTTCATGTGTGCGTCAGATCCTTCGGGATTCTGGAATTCCGGGAGTTCGGGACCATCGCTGCCGAGTCCTGTGGCCGGCGCCGGCGCGGGGCCGGCGGATCCATGGGCGATCCGGAGGGACCGGCGGCCATGGAGGTGATCCGGCTGTGCGGCTCGGGTCCGATGGCTTCCGTCCGGGGAGGGCCGCTGAGTGGGGCCCGGACGACGGGCAGACCTGTTCCGCCCCCGCGCGGAAGGTCTCGCGGGGAGGAGGTGCTGCCGCCCTAGCCGGGGAACTCGGGAATGTCCCGGTGTCGGTCCCGGGTCCCGTCCGCGGTGACGACCGCGGTGGCGCCGGGCAGAAGCCGCAACGGCGCCCGGAGGTTCAACGCGACGGCGTGCCCGTCACTGTGTCGCGGCGCCCCGTCGTCGCCGACCGGCTGCGTGCCGGACAGCCCCGACGGCGCATCGCCGGGCGACTGGTGCAGGGGCGCGTGCGCGGTCCGGGAAAGACGGAGCGCACGGTGCGCGTACCGCCCCGCCGCTCCAGCGGCCACGGCGACCCGCGGCCCGGCCTCCCGCCGCTCCCCCGTCCGGTGGTGCTCAGCCTCGCCCGACGCCCGGTCCGCGACCGACGGCCCGGACGGCGTCGACGCTCCGGGCACACCCGGCAGCCCCGTCTCGCCTGGAAGTCCGGGGAGTTCGGGAAGTACGGGGAGCTCGGGCACCGACGGGGCCGAGGGGAGGACGGGGAGGGACGACAGGGAGGGAACCGCCGGGAGGGACAGCCATGGTGACGGCGCGTCCGCCAGCCCCTCGGACACGGTCCGCACCAGGGTGTCCCCCACCGGTCGCACCACCGTGGAGACCACCCGGGTCACGGAGGTGACGCGAGTGACACCGGTGACATGGGTGACATGGATGATGGGGTCGGCGAGCGCGCCGAGCGCCGTGGGTGCGGGTCGGAGGGTGGATGTGGGGCCGGTGCTCGGCGCGGGCCGAGTGGCGGACGTGCGGCCGGTGTTCTGCGTGCGCCGAGCGACAGACGTACGGCCGGTCTTCGGCGCGGGCCTAGTGGCGGACGTGCAGCCGGTGTTCTGCGTGACGTGTGTGGTGGACGTGGAGGGGTGGGCGAGGGAGGATCCCTGCCGCAACGCTCCTCCGACCGTGCTGCTGACGGCCCCTTCGATGTGCAGAACCGTCTGCTGGACCGGTCGCCGCACCTCGGCGTGGGCCGGGGCGCGGGTCGCGGCGGAAGCCGTCGGAGAGGTCGTGGCGGCAAGGGTTCCGTCCGCCGCGTGGGCCTGTCCCTCGCAGAGCAGCCCCAGTGCGAACAACCCGCCCACCAGCACCCCCAGATGCAGCGCACGCCGCCCCGCTGCCGCACGCATCACGCGCAGTGCGGCACCGGCGAAGGGCAGTGCGGCGGGCAGGGTCACGACGGGGAGAGCCTCCGTGCGGCGGAACTGGACGGTACGGGCGACACGGCGCACCGCCGAGGTCGAAGCGCCGTCGATCCTCGCACGGCCCTCCCTCCGTTGCGCAAGTCCCCTGTTACCGATGGGTAGCCATGTCCGGTTTCCTCCTTGCGTCAAACCGTGTCCTGTTTGCGAGGTGTCTCTCGCCCTGCTCAGGCGGTCTCCGGCACCGGCAGGGGCCGCTTCTCGATCGCCGCCGCCATCACCTCCGGGAACAGATCGGGCGTGCACGCGAACGCCGGTGCCCCCAGTGCCGCCAACGCCGCCGCATGCTCACGGTCGTACGCGGGCGCCCCCTCGTCGGAGAGCGCGAGCAGCGCCACGAACTGCGCCCCCGACGCCTTCATCGCCGCCACCCGCTTGAGCATCTCGTCCCGGATCCCCCCTTCGTACAGGTCGCTGATGAGAACCACGACCGTCTCCGTGGGCCGGCTGATCCGCGACTGGCAGTACGCCAGCGCCCTGTTGATGTCCGTGCCGCCGCCGAGCTGGGTGCCGAAGAGGACGTCGACCGGATCGTCGAGTTGGTCGGTGAGATCCACGACGGAGGTGTCGAAGACGACGAGCCGGGTCGCGAGGGACCGCATGGACGCGAGGACCGCCCCGAACACCGACGCGTACACCACCGAGGCCGCCATCGACCCCGACTGGTCGATGCAGAGGATGACCTCCTTCTTCATGGACTGCGACGCCCGTCCGTACCCGATCAGCCGCTCCGGTACGACCGTTCGGTACTCCGGCAGGTAGTGCTTGAGGTTGGCGGCGATCGTGCGGTTCCAGTCGATGTCGTGGTGGCGGGGCCGGTGGAGCCGGGCGCTGCGGTCGAGGGCTCCGGTGAGCGTGGCCCGGGTGCGGGTGGCGAGCCGCTTCTCGAGATCCTCGACGACCTTGCGCACCACCGCCCGTGCCGTCTCCCTGGTGGTCTCCGGCATCGCCTTGTTCAACGAGAGCAGCGTGCCGACCAGGTGCACGTCCGCCTCGACGGCCTCCAGCATCTCCGGTTCGAGCAACAGCGCGGACAGGCCGAGGCGATCGATGGCGTCGCGCTGCATGACCTGGACCACGGACGACGGGAAGTACGTCCGGATGTCCCCGAGCCAGCGAGCGACGGACGGCGCCGACGCCCCCAGCCCCGCCGAACGGTCCCGGCCCTGACGCGAGGCGTCCCCCTTCCCGTACAGCGCGGTCAGCGCCCCGTCCATCGCCGCGTCCCGCCCGGTCAGCCCGTACCCGGTTCCGTCCGCCGAATTCCCTCCGAGCACCATCCGCCAGCGCCGCAACCGCTCGTCTGGCCCGGCCGAGCCGGCCGCACCGGTCATGTCGGCCGCCCCCGTCACGCCGGCCGCATCAGCGGGGCCGGTCCCTCCGGCCATTCCGGTCACTTCGCCCGCGCCGTCGTCCCGTCCCCCGGCCGGCGTCGCCGCCCCGCTGTCGATCGCATCCGTACTCATCGAGCCACCCCCACCAGCTCGCCGCCCTCTCCTCTGCCCCCGGGGCCGTTGAGATCACTGCCGCCGGGCTCGCCCGGATCACCACCCCCGGGGCCGTCCAGTCCGAGCAGCAGCCGTACCACCGGGACCACCGCGTCCGCCCGCCCGGCGTCCAGGTCGGACGCGAACCCTGACACGCCCGCGCCGAGGGCCACCACGCTTCCCTGTGCCTTCGGCCCCCGTCGGACCAAGTCGCCGAGGGTGCGTCTGACTCCCGGCTCGTATGCCGAGAACGTGCGCCGCAGCAGCGGCAGTACGCCGGTGAACGCCTCCGCCGGCACCCCCGTCAGCCAGGCGTCCACCAGCCCGAGCAGCCGCTCGTCGTGCACCAGCAGCATCCCGCCGGCGCCGCCCCCGACGAATCCCTCGATCCACGCGGCCGCGTCCGTCGGAGCCGTGCCCGGCGACAGCGCGAACCGCATGAGCCGCGCGGCCTCGTCCTGTCCCAACTCCCCCTCGTCCAGGAGAAGTCGCACGGCACGCCCACGGACGACCCCCGCGACGGTGTCCCGGCCGGACAGGGCACGCAGCACGGAACGCCACCGCGCCCGTATCTCGCCGTCGGCCTCCCGTGCTCCCTCCGCCAGCAGACCCACCGCCCCGTGCACCGCGTCCACATGACGGCGCATCTCCTCGGCCGCCTCCGCGTCGAGCGCGGTGCACGCGGGCGGCAGTCCAACGAACACCCGCTCCGCGAGACCCGCCGCGACCTCGGCCAGGGCCCGGGTGTCCGTGCCGCGCACGTCTCCGTAACGCAGGGAGCGGACCAGGGGGGGCAGTGCCTGGGCAAGGTGGCCGACGTCGGCGTCCAGGGCCGCCCGGTCGGCGAGCACCCGCATCACGACGGGCAGCGCGTCGGGCAGTTCCGCCAGGAGGCATCGCTCGGCGAGCGCCGTGATATCGGCGAGCGCCCGCGCGGCGAGGGCGTCCGCCCCGGTCTTGCCGGTCGCGGCGCCGAGCACGGTCGTCCCCCACACCCCCGCCTCCGCGATCCGCACCGCCAACTCCGGCTCCCAGCACAGCCGCCAGGTCTCCCGGAACGTGCCCGTACCGCCGCGCGGGACCGTGGGCTCGCCCCAGCCGATGCCGAGGAGACACAGCCGGTGCAGCAGCCGACTGCGCCCGACGTCGGTCTCTTTGCGCAAGTCCAGCTCCAACTCCCGCTCCGTCGGCTCTGGTTTCAGTCGCAGCCGCTTCTGGAGCCGCGCGACGTCCCGCTGCAAGGGCACGGCGGGAGCCGACGCCGGCACCTCCCCCAGGACGTCACCGACCACGAGGCGGTCGCGCACCAGTGCCAGTGGCACGTCGGAGCCCTCGCACATCACCGCCCGGACGGCGTCGGTCGTCTCGGACAGTCCCGGCAACGGGCGCCCGCGCAGCGCCGCGAGCGTGTCGGCGAGCCGCACCGCCTCGATGACATGCGCGGACGACACGACCCGGTCCTCCTCCCGCAGCAGTCCGGCGACCTTGGTCAGCCATCGCTCGACGGGACGGTCGGGCGCGGCGAACAGATGCGCGTACCAGCCGGGCGATTCGATCCCCGCCCCGTAACCACCGGCCCGGGACAGCCTCCGGTGGGTCCAGGGCACCCAGGTCATGTCCGTCCGCACCTTGGGCAGCCCCTTCAGCAGGGCGCGGTCCGCTGAGACGGCGGTCCTCCGTCGCAGTGCGGGCACATGCCACGCCCCGCACACCACGGCCACCCCGGGACCGAACTCCCGCAGGGACGAACGCACCTGGAGTCGCATGTACGCCTCGCGCACGGTGTCGCGCCGGTGTCCCCCGGTGCCGTACTCCTCCCACAGGGCCGCCATGGCCTCCTCCAGAACCGTGAACGGCGCGAGCGGGTCCCCGCTGCCCGCACCCCGGTGCTCGACGACGTCCTCCCACCACCGCTCGGGGTCGTCGTACCCGGCCGCCTCGGCGAGCACGGCCAGCGGGTCGACGCGGAGGGCGTCACCGGAACCGTGCACCGAACGGGACGCCTCGTCCTCGGGCGACGCCGCTGCGTCCCCGGGTGCCCCCGCCGTCGGTGGCCGTTCCCCCTTGTCCCAGGCCAGCGTGTGCGTCGCCGGGAGGTCGATGAAGCGGGCCGGGGCTCCGTGGTCCAGGGCCCAGCGGAGCGCCACCCACTCGGGGGAGAACTCGGCCAGCGGCCAGAACGCCGAGCAGCCGGGTTCGTCCACGGCGTGGGCGAGCAAGGCCACCGGCGGGCGCATCTCCTCGTCCGCCGCCAGCGGGATCAGGGCGTCCGCCTCCGGTGGCCCCTCGATCAGCACGGCCCGCGGTCGCGCCGCCTCCAGCGCCGCCCGCACCGCACGGGCGGAGCCCGGCCCGTGGTGCCGCACCCCGAGCAGCAGCGGCCCCTCACCGGCCGAGTCGCCCGGCGGCCGGTCCACGCCTGTCATGTGCTCCCCCTCACGCACCCGGACACCTCCGGTCCACCGGTCCCCCTCACCGCCGGGACGCCGAGCTCCCCCGCACCCACCGGTCCCCGCGCCCCGCTCACCAGACCCCCCGCGGGACGGAACCCGCCGTTCATACGGTCACCTCCCGGCAGGCCCGGTAGAAGTCCGTCCAGCCGTCCCGCTCCCGGACCACCGCCTCCAGGTACTCCTGCCAGACGACGCGGTCGGCCGCCGGATCGCGGACGACGGCGCCGAGGATGCCCGCGGCGACGTCGCCGGCGCGGAGCACGCCGTCGCCGAAATGGGCGGCCATCGCGAGTCCGCCCGTGACCACGGAGATGGCCTCGGCGGTGGACAGCGTCCCGCTGGGCGACTTCAGCTTCGTCCGGCCGTCCGCGGTCACTCCGTCGCGCAGCTCGCGGAAGACCGTGACGACCCGCCGGATCTCGTCCATGCCATCGGGCATCACCGGCAGGTCGAGGGAGCGGCCGATCTGCTCGACCCGGCGGGAGACGATGTCCACCTCCGCGTCGGCGGTCTCCGGCAGCGGCAGCACCACCGTGTTGAAGCGGCGGCGCAGGGCGCTCGACAGCTCGTTCACCCCGCGGTCGCGGTCGTTGGCCGTCGCGATCAGGTTGAAGCCGCGGACGGCCTGCGTCTCCTGCCCCAGCTCCGGTATCGGCAGGGTCTTCTCGGACAGGATCGTGATCAGCGTGTCCTGTACATCGGCCGGGATACGGGTCAGCTCCTCGACGCGGGCGACCCTGCCCTCGGCCATGGCCCGCATGACCGGGCTCGGTACGAGCGCGTCACGGCTGGGGCCGTGCGCAAGCAGCCGCGCGTAGTTCCAGCCGTAGCGGATCGCCTCCTCCGGTGTGCCGGCCGTGCCCTGGACGAGCAGGGTCGAGTCGCCGCTGACGGCCGCCGCCAGATGCTCGGACACCCAGGTCTTGGCCGTGCCGGGCACACCGAGCAGAAGCAGCGCGCGATCGGTGGCGAGCGTGGTGACGGCCACCTCGACGATGCGGCGCGGACCGACGTACTTCGGGGTGATCACCGTGCCGTCCGGCAGGGTGCCGCCCAGCAGATAGGTGGCCACGGCCCAGGGCGACAGCCGCCAGCGGGCCGGGCGTGGCCGGTCGTCCTGCGCGGCCAGCGCGGCGAGTTCGGCCGCGAAGGCGTCCTCGGCGTGCGGCCGCAGGGCCCCGGCCGGAGCGGACTCGCTCGGGTTCGGTTCGACGGACATCGGATCAACGGACACACGCATGGCCACATCCCCCTCAGCTCGGCCGGTTCGGATCTGCCACCAACCGTGCACCACCCCACTGACAATGCGCGGTGACCTGCGCAGACTCCCCTCGCCCGGCCATTGTCAGTGCCGGGACCTACCTTCGAGACATGACTGAGCAGGGGGTGCGCTGGACCGCGGAACAGGTGCTGGCACTGGCGCCTGACGCCGCGTCACGCGAGGCGGGGAGCAGACTCGGCGTGGCCGGGCCGTGGTCGGAGGCGGGCAGTTCCGACGAGGGGGCGGTATGGGGGCTGTGCAAGGGCAGCGGCAGCAGTCCGTACCGGACGGTCGTCGATCTCGCGGACGCGGCCGGTCCGGCGTACAAGTGCAGTTGCCCGAGCCGCAAGTTCCCGTGCAAGCACACGTTGGGTCTGCTGCTGCTCTGGGCGGCCGGGGACGGGACGGTGTCGCGGGGGCAGGCGCCGGACTGGGCGGAGCAGTGGACAAGGGGACGCGGACAGCAGACGGACGAGAGGCGTCCGGCCGGTGGCTCGGACTCCGCGACGACCGCTGATCCGGAGGCGGCCCGCCGCAGGGCGGAGCGACGGGCCGAGCGGATCACCGCGGGGGCGACGGAGCTGGAGCAGCGGCTGGCCGACCTGCTGCGCGGCGGCCTCGCCACGGCCGACCGGGACGGATACGGCACCTGGGAGGAGACGGCGGCCCGTATGGTCGACGCGCAGGCCCCGGGACTGGCCGCGCGGGTGCGGGAGTTGGGGGCGATCCCGTCGTCGGGGCCGGGCTGGCCGGTGCGCCTGGTGGAGGAGTGCGCGCTGCTGCACCTTCTCGACCAGGCCTGGCTGCGCCGCGAGCTGCTGCCGGACGGGCTGGCGGCGACGGTCCGTACCCGGGTGGGGCTTTCGGGCTCGCCGGAGGGTCCGCCGGTCCGTGACCGCTGGCTGGTCCTGGCGCAGTACGACACCGCGGACGCGCGGCTGACGACGCGTCGCATCTGGCTGCACGGCGCGCACTCGGACCGCACGGTGCTGCTCCTCTCTTATGGGGCGGCCGGACGTATCCCGGAGCCGACGCTGCCGGTGGGCCTGGCGCTGGAGGCGGAGGTGTCCGCTTATCCGGGCGCGGGGCAACTCCGGGTCGCGCTGGGCGAGCAGTTCGCGCCCCCGGCACCGGCAGGGATGCGGCCGCCGGGCGTGACCACGCCCGAGGCGGTGGCGCGGTACGGGGAGGCCCTGCGGGAGGATCCGTGGCTGGAGTCGTTCCCGGTGACTCTGGACCGGGTCATACCGACGCCGGTCGAGGACTCCTGGCAGCTGGCGGACGCGGACGGCGACACGGCGCTCCCCCTCACCCGCACAGTCGGCGCGCGCCCGGGGCTGTGGCGTCTGGTCGCCCTGTCGGGCGGAGCGCCCGTCACGGTCTTCGGCGAGTGCGGTCACCGCGGCTTCACCCCGCTCACCGCCTGGCCGGAGGGCGCCGGAGGGGCGGTCCCGCTGTGCTGACGACACCGAAGCGACGTGCGAGCGATAAAGAAGGGACTGATATGGCCGCGATCCCCACTCCGCCGGACACGCCCTCCGCCGTTCCCTGGCAGGAGCTGGTGACTGTGGCCCTGCTGGGCACCGACCGGCGTACGCCGTCGTGGACGTCCGGCCGTGCGGCGCCGACGGCGCTGCTGGACCTGGCCGCCGTGGAGACCGTGCGCCGCAGGGCCGGGCTGCGTCCGGCTCCGGCCGGGGCCAGGCCGGAGCCGGCGGCACCGGACACGCGTCCGCCGCTGCCGCCCGCGGCGGCCCGCAGACTGGCCCTGCTGCTGTCCGACCGTCCCGGCACGGGCGGCGGAGGCCGCCGGGGGACGGCGCCCGACCTCATGGAACTGCTGCCCCAGTGGCTGACGCTGGCCGACGCGCGCGGTTTCGCGCCACCCCCCGAGGCGCTGCCCGCGCTCCTGGACGCGGCCCGCGGGCGTACGGATCTGCGCCCCGCGGTGCTGGCCTTCGCCGGCCCGCGCGCGCTGTGGCTGGCCCGGCTCAACCCGGACTGGCGGTTCGCGCTGCGTTCCGCGCCCGGCGGCGGATCCCCGCTGTCGCCGGAGGATCCCGAGCAGGTCCGGCTCCTGTGGCAGCAAGGGCTGTTCGCCGAGCGGGTGGCCCTGCTGGGTGCCCTCCGTGCGCGGCAGCCGGCCGCCGCGCGTGAGCTGCTGGCCGGGACCTGGGCGACCGAGCGGGCCGAGGACCGCTTGATGTTCCTCGACTCCCTCCGCGCGGGTCTGGAGCCCGCGGACGAGCCGTTCCTGGAACAGGCGCTGTCCGACCGGAGCCGCAATGTGCGGGCAACGGCGGCGGAGTTGCTGTCGGCGCTGCCGGGGTCGGCCCTGGCGGGGCGGATGGCGACGCGGGCGGCGGTCTGTGTGGCGGTGGACCGTACGGCGGGGGAACCGACGCTCGTGGTCGAGGCGCCGCACGAGTGCGATCCCGGCATGGAGCGCGACGGAGTGGTGCCGAAGCCGCCGACCGGTCGGGGCGAACGGTCCTGGTGGCTCGGCCAGTTGCTGGAGGCGGCTCCGCTCGGCACCTGGCCGGCACGATGGGGGCGTACACCGACGGAGATCGTCGCACTGCCGGTGGCGGACGACTGGCGGGACGAACTGCACGCGGCCTGGTGCCGGGCGGCGGTCCGGCAGCGGGACCCCGGCTGGTCCCGGGCGCTGCTCGGGCCGCCCTCGGCACCGGAGGCCGGCGGCCCGGGCGCGGTCTCCCTGGCCGAACGGGCCAAACTGCTGTCGACGCTGGGCGCGGACGAACGGGCCGAGTGGGTGGCCGGGTTCATCGCCACGCACGGACTGTCGGAGGCGTTCCAGCTGCTCGGGGTGTGCGCGGTCCCGTGGGTCGCCCCGCTGGGCCGGGCGGTGGTGGACGCGCTCAACATCGCGCGGGACGCCGGGAGTTATCCATGGAGCTTCAGCGGGGTGATGGGGCTCGCGGAACGGTGCCTGGATCCCGCGGAGGCAGGCCGCCTGGCGGCGCTGACGGCGATACCCGACGAGCCGGAGGACGCGTCGCCGGGAGCGGTCGGCTACTGGACCGAGGCCTTCCAGCGTCTGACGACGACGCTGCGCCTGCGCGCGACGATGAGAGAGGAGCTGGGCGAGCCGTGAACCGGCCCGCCCCAGAGGGTCCGGGGGCGAGGCAGCCCGGCCGAGGGTCGCCCAAAAAGCCGGCCGCCGGTCCCGTAGGACTCAGGGCCGGACTCCGACCCCCGTGAGACTCAGGTCCCGTGGACCTCAGGCCCCCGCGGGCTGACGTACGTTCGCGCGGACCCAGTCCACGATCGACGCGGTCGTCGCGCCGGGCGTGAAGATCTCCGCGACGCCCTTCTCCTTGAGCAGCGGGATGTCCGCCTCCGGGATGATCCCGCCGCCGAAGACGAGGATGTCCTCGGCCTCGCGCTGCTTCAGCAGTTCGATCACCGCGGCGAACAGCGTGTTGTGCGCACCGGACAGGATCGACAGTCCGATCGCGTCGGCGTCCTCCTGGATCGCCGTGTCCACGATCTGCTCGGGCGTCTGGTGGAGGCCGGTGTAGATGACCTCCATACCCGCGTCACGCAGCGCCCGTGCGATCACCTTGGCCCCGCGATCGTGGCCGTCGAGCCCCGGCTTGGCCACCACCACGCGGATCGGACCGGCTGCCACACCCATCACTGCCTCCATGAAGCGACTACTCCACCCTGTACCCGATGTACCACCCCGCCGCCACACCACGCACCGGTTGACACACGGGCCGCGAGCCTCGCGGCACAGGCGTCCCGCGCCGACCGACCCGGGAAGTGAACGAACGTTATCGCCAGCATCCCGCAACCGGCAGTTTCGCGGTGGTCACCGAGGGGGAAATCACACAATGGGACACGTTCGCCGCGCAGGGTCCCCCCTCCCCGCGGCACTCGCGCCGCAGCATGAGCGGCTCGCGCGCCGTGGTCCGAGGGGATCGTGCGCACGGAGAGCCGCATCAAGGCGGCCACCCACCGTCGGCCGGGCGCCGGGTGGCTGGCCCGCCGGCGAAAGGATTGCAAGGGCACGACGACAGCGGGAGCCGCACCCGTACCAGGAGAACGGGGACCGCATCACGCGGACGGCGGGGAGCCTTTCGTCATCACGACGAGAAGGGTCACCCGCCGCGCCATCGGCTCATATGCCGCATTCGCGGTACGGCCGCCCGTAGCCACGGCAGCTGCCCCGCAGGCCACCGCCAGCCGGCTTTCCACAAGGGCACACGGGGGACGCAGGCGTCCTCGCGTGCGCCGACGGGAGGTCGGCCATGATGGTCACGCGGGCAGTGCAGCCCTTGCTACCGCTGTGCCAGCGCATGTTTCCCAGCAGGCTGGCCGGTCTCTCCATGGCCCTGCTGAAGGCGACCGCCCTGGAGCTCGCGATACTCGCCGGGCATCTGCTCCTCTATCCCTCCGGGATCATCCAGGAGCGCCATGCCCACGCACTCCCCATCCCACCGGGTGCCGCGACGCTGCCGACCGAGGCCAAGCCACCGGTCATCCTGGTCCACGGGTTCATCGACAACCGCTCGGTCTTCGTCCTGCTGCGCCGCAGCCTCGCCCAGCACGGCCGGCAGCACATCGAGTCACTCAATTACTCGCCGCTGACCTGCGACATCCGCACCGCGGCGAAACTGCTCGGCCGGCATATAGAAGAGTTGTGCGAACGCACCGGGCATCCGCGGGTTGACGTCGTCGGCCACAGCCTGGGCGGACTGATCGCGCGGTACTACGTACAGCGCCTCGGCGGTGACCTCCACGTCCGTACGCTCGTCACGCTGGGTACGCCCCACTCCGGCACCCGGGTGGCCCCCCTCGCGAACGCGCACCCCATCGTCCGCCAGATGCGCCCGGGCTCCGAGCTGATCGAGGAGCTGCGCGAACCGGCACCCGGTTGCCGTACACATTTCGTGAGTTTCTGGAGCGATCTGGACCCGCTGATGGACCCGCTGGAGACGGCCTGCGTCGACCACCCGGACCTGCTCGCGCACAACATCCGGGTGAGCGGCATCGGCCATCTGGCCCTGCCGGTCCACCCCGCGGTCGCGACCGGGATCCGGCAGGCGCTGGATCTCGCGCAGCCGGCGGCACCGGCGGACGCGCCCGCCGGGGGCCTGACGGTGGCGTGACAGCTGCCCCGACACCTCCCGGCCACCCTCCGGCCCTCGAACGTTCATCGAACGCAAAGCCAAGCCCTTGCCCGGGGGCCGCCGAAACACGGGCGATTGCCCGTTTCCTGACGCAGGGAAACCTGCGGAAGATTGTCGTGCCCTCGTACCGCCGGGTACAGTCACCGCACTGCTCTGCCAGCCCCTGCTGTCGAGGCGAAAGAGAAGTTGGTGAACGACCGTCACCCGTCGGGGACCGCGACGCCCCCGGCTCCGGCCCCCGATGCCGCCGAGGCGCACTACGCGCCGTACGGCGTGCAGGGCGGCCAGTACGGTGAGTTCACCACGTCGTACGCCGATCCCGCCGCGACCGCGTTCGGCGCCCACGGCCACACGGCGACGGCCTTCTCGGCCGACCCCCTCTTCGGCGACCTCCCGGGCCATGGCGCGACCGGCTCGTACGACACCTCCGCGTGGTCGACCGCCGGTCACCCGGGTCACGCGGACGCCCATCCGCACGGCACCGGCACCCACGAGGCGCTCCACTACGACCCGTACGCCGCCCAGCATCACGCCGCGTTCGACACCGGCAGCCATGACACGACCGCCTGGGGCGCGGGCTACCAGCACCTCGCCGCCGGTATCCCCGCGCAGGGCGGGGCCCCCGAGGCCACCGGCCAGTGGGACGCGGGGGCCTGGCGCGAGGCCGGCCAGTCCGCGGACGGGACCCAGCAGTGGGACTGGGGCACGCAGGGGGTCGACACGGGGGCGTACGACGCCACTCAGTGGAACTCGGGCGGCACCGCCGAGCACGAGGCGCACGACCGGCAGACGGCGGCGCACTTCGATCAGGCCGAGTTCTTCGACCCGTCGGCGACGCAGACCTTCGAACACCCCCAGACACAGGTCTTCGACACCGCCGACGCCTACGACCACCAGGCCACCTCCGCCTTCGAACAGCTCCCGTACGAGCAGCACGACGCCACGGACGACGAGCCGGAACCCCCGTACGAGCCGTCCGACGACGCGGCCCTGCTCGACGACCAGGAAGAGACCGCTCCCGCGCCGGCCTCACGCGCCGCGTCCCGCACGGCCGGCCGGTCCCGGCGCCGTACCCCGGCGAAGCGCTCCGCGCTGCTGACCGTCGCCGTGCCGTCGGCGTGTGTGATGGGGGTCGCCGGGATCGCCGCCGCGACCGTCGGCGTGGGCGGCGGGAGCGACGCCAAGGACACGACGGCGAGCGCGCCCGACGCGGCGCCGGTCAAACCCTCCGCCGCGAACGTCAAGCTGGACTCCCAACTGCAGAACCTGTCCGCGGGCGCGAACGACTTCGCGGACCGGGCGAGCCGTACGCAGCAACGTATCGACCTCAAGGCCGAGCAGGCCGCCGAGCAGAAGAAAGCGGCGGCGGAGGCGGCCCTCAAGGAGCGGCTGCGCCCGAAGTTCGTGCTGCCGGTCACCCAGAAGGGGCTCAGCGCCTACTTCGGCCAGGCCGGGGTCAACTGGATGTCGGTGCACACCGGCATCGACTTCCCCGTCTCGTACGGCACGACGGTCATGGCCGCCACCGACGGCACCGTCACCACGAAGTGGAACAGCGCCTACGGCAACATGATGATCGTGACGGCGAAGGACGGCACGGAGACCTGGTACTGCCACCTCTCCAGCTACCGCGTCGCGTCCGGGGCGGTCGTGAAGGCCGGCCAGCCGATCGCGTACTCCGGCAACTCGGGCAACTCCACCGGCCCCCATCTGCACTTCGAGGTGCGGCCGAACGGCGGCGCCGCGATAGACCCGCTGCCCTGGCTGCGCAGCCACGGGCTGGACCCCACCTGATCGAAGACCCACAGAGGAGAGCCTCTGCCGTGCGGCGGGGGCTCTCCTGTGTGCCCTACAGCTTCTCCACCGGCGCGTACCGCAGCAGCAGCCGCTTCGGCTTCGTGTCCCCGAAGTCGATCGTCGCCTCCGCGTTCAGGCCCGTGCCCTTCACGCCGACCACCGTGCCCAGGCCGAACTGGTCGTGCGTGACGCGGTCGCCGACCGCCAGGGAGACCACCGGCCGCTCCGTCGCACCACCCCGGCGCGTGGCGAAGCCGGACGCGCCGGCGGCCGAGGACCGCGACCGGGCCGACGAGAGCGACGAGGACAGGGAGGCCGCCACACCCGAGACGGGACCCGAGGAGACGGGCGCGGACGAGCCGCCCGTCCGCTTCCACTCCACGTGCTGGTCCGGGATCTCCTCCAGGAAGCGCGAGGGCGGGTTGTACGAGGGCTGGCCCCAGGCGCTGCGCATGGCGGACCGGGTGAGGTAGAGCCGCTCCCGCGCGCGGGTGATGCCCACGTACGCCAGGCGGCGCTCCTCCTCCAGTTCCTTGGTCTGGCCGAGCGCGCGCATGTGCGGGAAGACGCCGTCCTCCATGCCGGTCAGGAAGACCACCGGGAACTCCAGGCCCTTCGCGGTGTGGAGGGTCATCAGCGTGATGACGCCGCCGCCCTCCTCCTCGTCGGGGATCTGGTCGGAGTCGGCGACCAGGGCGACCTGCTCCAGGAAGTCGGACAGCGTGGCCGCCGGGGTGCCGGCCCCCGGTGCCGCCGCGGCCTCGCCGCGCTCCTGCTCGAACTCCAGGGCCACGGCGGCGAGTTCCTGGAGGTTCTCGATGCGGGTCTCGTCCTGGGGGTCGGTCGAGGCCTGGAGTTCGGCCAGATAGCCGGTGCGCTCCAGGACGGCTTCCAGGACCGTGGCCGGGCCCGCGCCCGACTCCACGATGGTCCGCAGGTCCTCCATCAGCGCGTTGAACCGCTTGACCGCGTTCGTCGAGCGGGCCGCCATGCCGTACGCCTCGTCCACGCGGCGCAGCGCCTGAGCGAAACTGACCTTCTCCCGCTGGGACAGGGCGTCGATCATCGCCTCGGCGCGCTCGCCGATGCCCCGCTTCGGCACGTTCAGGATGCGCCGCAGCGGAACGGAGTCCTCTGGGTTCGCCAGCACCCTCAGATAGGCGAGGACGTCCCGGACCTCCTTGCGCTCGTAGAAGCGGACGCCACCGACGACCTTGTAGGGCAGGCCGACGCGGATGAAGACCTCTTCGAAGACACGGGACTGGGCATTGGTGCGGTAGAAGACGGCGACGTCGCCCGCCTTGGCCTCGCCCCGGTCGGTGAGGCGGTCTATCTCGTCGGCGACGAACTGCGCCTCGTCGTGCTCCGTGTCGGCGACATAGCCGGTGATCCGCGCGCCCGCGCCCGCGTTGGTCCACAGGTTCTTGGGACGGCGCGACTCGTTGCGCTCGATGACCGCGTTGGCGGCACTCAGGATCGTCTGTGTGGAGCGGTAGTTCTGCTCCAGGAGGATCGTGGTGGCGTCCGGGTAGTCCTCCTCGAACTGGAGGATGTTGCGGATGGTGGCGCCGCGGAAGGCGTAGATCGACTGGTCGGCGTCACCCACGACGCACAGCTCGGCAGGCCGGAGGTCGTCCTCGCCCGGCGGCACGTCCACGGGGTGCCCGGAGGTGCCGACCAGCTCGCGGACCAAGGCGTACTGCGCGTGGTTCGTGTCCTGGTACTCGTCGACGAGGACATGGCGGAAGCGGCGGCGGTAGTGTTCGGCGACGTCCGGGAAGGCGCGCAGCAGGTTGACCGTCGTCATGATCAGGTCGTCGAAGTCGAGGGCGTTCGCCTCGCGGAGCCTCGACTGGTACAGCGCGTAGGCCTGGGCGAGGGTCTTCTCGAAGCCGTCGGCGGCCTGGGCTGCGAAGTCCTCCTCGTCGATCAGCTCGTTCTTCAGGTTGGAGATCTTGGCGCTGAACGACTTGGGCGGGAACCGCTTGGGGTCGAGGTCCAGGTCGCGGCAGACGAGCGCCATCAGCCGCTTGCTGTCGGCGGCGTCGTAGATCGAGAAGGAGGACGTGAAGCCGAGCTTCTTGCTCTCGCGGCGCAGGATGCGGACGCACGCGCTGTGGAACGTCATCACCCACATCGCGTTCGCGCGCGGGCCGACGAGTTGCTCGACGCGCTCCTTCATCTCGCCCGCGGCCTTGTTGGTGAAGGTGATCGCGAGGATCTGCCCGGGATGCACGCCCCGCTCGGCCAGCAGATAGGCGATGCGGTGGGTGAGCACCCGGGTCTTGCCGGAGCCGGCGCCGGCGACGATGAGCAGGGGGGAGCCGGCGTGCACGACCGCCGCGCGCTGGTTCTCGTTCAGCCCCTCGACCAGGGCCCGGGGGTCGAGGACCGGGCGGGGCGCGCCGTCGCGGTAGTGGGTGTCCCGGGTCGGCGGCACGTCGAAGTGCCCGCCGAACAGATCGTCCGGAACCGGCTCCGGAGCGTGATCGTCCTCGGGCGGCGGGGGCTCCCCCTCCGGGGCCGAGTCGGCCTGGAGGTCCGCCAGGAAGCTGTCGTCAAAGAGGCTGCTCATCGCTCTCCGAGTCTAGGGTGCCCCACCGACAACCGACCGCCGTCCCGGAAACTCCACACTCGGACCGGCTCCGCGCCTCACCTGTCACCATACGGGCCTGCCTGCTCACGGTACGCGCCCGAAGCGAGGGTCTGTAGTCAAGATCACGGAAATGTATCGGGCATATCACGCATCAACCTTCACAGGAGCCACAACAGTTGGCTAGCGTGCCGGGCGGGCCGCACGACCCCCACCGGCGAACGTCGCCGGGTCGCGCGGCCTCCGCCGAGTCCGGTGCGCCCTGCGGCAGCCGGAGCCGGGGACCCACCCGACCTGGGGTGAATCGGCCACGCGTCCTGGGGGACTTGGCCGTAGGGCACACACCTTCCGAACCACCCGCCCGAACCCGACAGCTAACCCGGTAGGCGGTGTACGGAAGGAGACGCCTTTCATGGCGCCGCACCGCAAGTCCCGCCCCTCGGGCCCACGCATCGCGGGCATACGCACCCCCGCCCTCGCGACGGCGGCCCTGACCTCCGTGGCGCTGCTCTCGCAGACGGCCCAGGCCGCCCCCTCCACCGACGGCAGACCCAGCATCGAGGAGGTCGAGAAGAAGGTCGACGACCTCTACCGCCAGGCGGAGTCGGCCACCGAGAAGTACGACGCCGCCAAGGAGCGATCGGCCGAGCAGCGCAGGCACGTCGACAAGCTCCTCGACGACGTGGCCCAGCGCACACAGAAGCTCAACGACGCGCGCGAGGAGCTCGGTTCGTTCGCCGCCGCGCAGTACCGGACCGGGGAGGCGGCCCCCGACACGGCCACCTTCCTGCTGGCCGACAACCCCCAGGACTACTTCGACCAGACACAGCTGATGAGCCGGCTCACCGGCCGTCAGAAGGAAGCGGTCGACCAGTACGCCACCGCCCAGGCCGCCACGATGAAGAAGCGGCAGGAGGCCGCCGACAGCCTCCGGACGCTCGACGAGTCGCAGACGGCCCTGCGGACGGCCAAGACGGACGTCCAGGACAAGCTCTCCGCCGCACGCCGGCTGCTGTCCGACCTGAACGCCCAGGAGAAGGCGCGGCTCGCCGCGCTCGAGAAGAAGAAGCAGGAGGAGGCCCAGCGCCAGGCGGAGGCGCTGGCCCGGCAGCAGGCGGCCCAGCAGAAGGCGGCCCAGCAGCAGTCCTCGTCGAGCACCTCGAGCGGCTCCTCGGGGTCCTCCACCACGGCCCCCTCCGCGGGGTCCACCGCGACGGGCTCCTCGTACGCCACGAAGGCGGAGAAGGCCCTCGCCTTCGCCCGCGCGCAGATCGGCAAGCCGTATGTGTGGGGCGCGACGGGCCCCGGGTCCTACGACTGCTCGGGCCTGACCCAGGCAGCCTGGAAGGCCGCCGGGGTCACGCTGCCGCGCACCACGTACGACCAGGTGAACGTCGGCACGACGGTGCCGCTCGCCGACGCCCAGCCGGGCGACCTGATCTTCTTCTACGACGACATCAGCCACGTAGGCATGTACATCGGCAACGGCATGATGATCCACGCCCCCAAGCCGGGCGCCTATGTCCGCGAGGAGTCGGTCTACTACGGCGGCGCGTCGATCATCCACAGCGTGGTGCGACCGGCCTGAGTCCTACGGCGCCGGGTGCCGCGGGCGGCACCCGGCGCACGAGGTCGTCTGCGGGGTTCACGCGCGCGTGGGGTTGTTTTCGGGCTCCACGCGCGCGTGGCCCGTACGCAAGCCGGGCGCGCGTCCTTAGCATCGGGCGCATGTCTGGCACCTCCGCGCTCCGCACCCGGTGGGCGCAGCGTCCGCCCGCCACCGGGGCCGCCGTGATGGCGACCGGCATCCTGTCGATCGGGCTGCACCAGGCCGGGTACGAGCTGCTCTCCCGTATCGCCCTCGTGCTGGCGGGCGTCGCCTGGCTGGGAGTGGCCGCCGTCATCGCACTGCGGCTGCTGGGGGCGCGCCTGGAGTGGCCGGTCAACTCCCCGGCCGCGCTCGCGGTGGTCCCGGCCACCACCGTGCTGGGCACCCGGTTCGCGCTCCTGGGCCGGCCGCAGCTCGCCGAGGCGCTCTTCGTACTGGCCCTCGTGCTGTGGGCGGTTCTGGTCCTCCCGGTCGTACAGGACTGGGAGCGCGGTATGTCCGGGGTGGTGTTCCTCGGCTGTGTGGCGGCGGAGGCGATCGCGGTGCTCGGGGCGGTGCTGGCCGCGGCCCTACGGGTGCCCTGGATCGCCCATCTGGCGCTGGTGTTCTTCTGGTTCGGGCTGGTGTTCTACCTGATCGGGCTGTGGTGCTTCGACCGGCGACAGGTGGCGGTCGGCGCGGGCGACCAGTGGGTGGCGGGCGGTGCGGTGGCCCTTTCCGCGGTGGCCGGGACACGGCTGATCCGCGCCGCCCACTCCGGCCTCTACCTCTGGAACGTCGACGACACCGGCGTCCTGCGGAGCGTCACCATCGCCCTCTTCGCCCTCGCCTTCGCCTGGTACTGCGTACTGGCGACGGCCGAGCTGCGCCGGCCACGCCCCGGTTACGACGTACGGCGGTGGTCGACCGTCTTCCCGATGGGGATGACGGCGGTGGCGGCGCTGTCCGTGGCCGGCGCCCTCAACGCGTCCTGGCTGCGCGGCCCCGGTCAGGTGCTGCTGTGGATCGCGGTGGCCGTCTGGTGCGCGGTCCTCGTGGGAGCCGCCGGGTCCCTCGCGGGCAGCGTCAGGTCCACAGCACGGCGATGAAGATGTTCACCGTGGTCAGCGCGCCGACCAGGGCGAAGAGGGGCTTCTCGACCCGCTCCTCGTCGCGCTTCACATAGACCAGGCCGAGGATCACGATCAGCAGGGCCAGCTTGATGCCGATCTTGATGGTGTTGATGTGGTGGTGCTCGGCCTGATTGAGGCCGACCAGCGCCACGCCCGTGACCAGCATGGTCAGCGCACCGTGCAGCATTCCGGGCACGAAGCGGGCCGTGCCCCGGCCCATCGCCTTCATCTGGGTCAGGAAGCCGCCGAGGAGCGCGGCGATGCCGACGATGTGCAGGCCGACGAAGAGATGGATGAGTACGTCCATGAAGCCGGAGCCTAGTGAGGGACACGGAAGACTCTGACACCGGGCCACGGGGTGTGACGGCGGCTACAGCGGTGCGAGCTCCGGGAGGTGGCACCGGGACACCGTGAGCGCGCATATATGCGGCCTATAGCACTCCGCGATGTCCCTGTGTCGCGGAACTACCGCATCGGTCATCGCACAGTGTGAAGTCGGCGGCCTCGGAACGGGATCGCGCTCGCATACGGTCACCGTCAGTCCGCTAGAGCCACTTCCGTACATTGCGTCACGGTGCGGTCACGGTCCGGTTTAGCGTCCTCCACCAGGTGACCGGCTCCCCACAGCCGCCCGCGCCAGGGCGGCCGCCGGAGACCACCGCCGAGAAGGTCCGGCGGCGGCCTGCTCCCCCTGTGCGGGCCGCCGCCGGACGCGTGGTCGCCCCGGCGGTCGTAGGAAAGGACGTGACGGTTCAGGTGGCAGCGCACCGAAAACCCAGGCAGCGTTCGCTCGGCGGGACCACGGTCCGGACCGCCGTCACGATCGCCCTCGCGGGAGCGGCGACCGCGACCGGCTTCGACGGCACCGGATATGCCGAGCCCCCGCTCTCCCCGGCCCAGGCCAAGGCCGAGGTCGACCGGCTGTACCGGGAGGCGGAGGTCGCGACCGAGAAGTACGACGGGGCGAAGGAGCAGGCGGCCGGCGCCCAGCGACGACTCAGCGCGCTGCGGGACGAGGCCGCGCGCCGCATGGACCGGCTGAACTCGGCCCGCGAGGCGCTGGGTTTCGCCGCCGCGGCGCAGTACCGCGGGGGCGGTGTCGACCCGACGGTGCGGCTCCTGCTCTCCTCGGATCCCGGGCAGTACCTCGACGACGCCGCGTTCGCCGAGCGGGTCGACGGCCGGCAGGCGGCGGCCGTGGCACGGGTGCGCGCGCAGTTGCGGGAGATCGAGCGGCTGCGCGGAGCCGAGCGCGTGGAACTCGCCTCGCTGACCTCGCGCCAGGCGGAGCTTCAGCGGCAGAAGCGGACGGTCACCGAGAAGCTCGGCGAGGCACGGTTGCTGCTGTCCCGGCTGACGGAGAGCCAGCGCGCACAGGTCGCGGAACCCGCGTCCCGGTCCGCGGGGCGCGGCCTCCTCGGGGCCGTGCCGGCGTCGCAGGCCGCCGCGGAGGCACCCGACGCCCGGGCGGCGGCCGCGCTGTCGTACGCGTACGGCAAGCTCGGCAGCCCCTATGTCTGGGGCGCCACCGGGCCCAACGCCTTCGACTGCTCCGGGCTGGTGCAGGCCGCGTACCAGTCGGCGGGCGTCTCACTGCCCCGGACGACCTACGCCCAGATCGATGCGGGCCGCCGCATCCCGCGCTCCGCACTCCTGCCCGGCGACCTCGTGTTCTTCTACTCCGGGGTCAGCCATGTGGGGATCTACGTGGGACACGGCCAGATGATCCACGCGCCGAACCCCTCGGCGCCCGTACGACTGGCGCCGATCGACGAGATGCCGTTCGCGGGGGCCACCCGGGTGGTGTGACCCCGGCTCCGGGCGACGGCCCGTCAGACCAGTCGGCGTGCCGTCGCCCAGCGGGTCAGTTCATGACGGTTGGACAGCTGGAGCTTGCGCAGCACCGCCGAGACATGGGACTCGACCGTCTTCACCGAGATGAACAGCTGCTTGGCGATCTCCTTGTACGCATAGCCGCGGGCGATGAGGCGCAGGACCTCGCGCTCGCGCTGGGTGAGACGGTCGAGGTCCTCGTCGACGGGCGGGGCGTCGGTCGAGGCGAAGGCGTCGAGGACGAAGCCGGCCAGCCGCGGGGAGAAGACGGCGTCGCCCTCCTGCACGCGGAAGATCGAGGCGACGAGGTCCGTGCCGGTGATCGTCTTCGTCACGTAACCGCGGGCACCGCCGCGGATCACCCCGATCACGTCCTCCGCCGCGTCCGAGACGGACAGCGCGAGGAACCGGACCGGCCGTTCGGCGTCCGCCGTCAACGCGGCACAGCGGCGCAGCACTTCGACACCGCCGCCGCCCGGGAGATGGACGTCGAGGAGCACCACCTCGGGCCGTGTCTCGGTGATCACCGACACCGCCTGGTCGACGTCCGCGGCCTCCCCCACGACCTCGACGCCGGTCCGCTCGGTCTGTCCGATCTCCGCCCGGACTCCCGTACGGAACATACGGTGGTCGTCGACGAGCACGACCCGCACGCGCCGCTCCCCCGTGCCCTCGCCCGCCCGCTCCGGCTCCACCGGGCCGGCCGGCTCGTTCGCGTCGCTCATGTCGTAGTCTCCGCCCTCTCCATCTCCAGCTCGACCTCCGTGCCGCCCCCGGGCACCGCGCGCAGCCGTGCGGTGCCGCCGTGCCGCTCCATGCGGCCGATGATCGATTCTCTGACACCCATACGGTCCGTGGGTATCGCGTCGAGGTCGAAACCGGGGCCCCGGTCGCGGACGGACACGAACACGGTCCTGCCCTCGACCTCGGCGTAGACCTGGACGGCGCCGCCCTCGCCACCGTACTTGGCGGCGTTCACCATCGCTTCGCGCGCGGCCTGCATCTGCGCGCTCGTCCGCTCGTCGAGGGGGCAGTCGCCCACGATGACGACCTCGATGGGGACACCGTGCTTGTCCTCCACCTCCGCCGCGTTGCGCCGGACGGCGTCCGCCAGGGTCCGGGGCTCCTCGTCCTCGTCCTTTCCGGTGCCCTCCGGCTTGTAGAGCCAGGCGCGCAGGTCGCGCTCCTGGGCGCGGGCGAGGCGGCGCACCTCGCCCGCGTTCTCCGCGTTGCGCTGGATCAGGGTCAGGGTGTGCAGCACCGAGTCGTGGACATGGGCGGCGACCTCAGCGCGCTCCTGGGCACGGATGCGCATCAGCCGCTCCTCGGACAGGTCCTGGGACATCCGCACCAGATACGGTCCGGCGAGCAGCGCTATGCCGACGAGGACCGCGAGCGCCGCCTGCAGGACGGAGCCGAGATGGGCCGCGGAGCCCTGCAGCACGAAGATGCCGGAGACGCCGGCGGTGACGAGCAGCACACCCGCCGCGGCGCGCAGCAGGGTGAGGGTGCGCCGGCGGCCGCCGACCTCCATCCAGCGGGCCCGCCGTGCGTTGTCCGCCTGGCGCCAGACCAGGGCGACGCCCGCCGCGACGAGGACGGCCGGGATGAGATACGCCTTGGTGCCGCCGCCGAGATTGACACTGCCGACGAAGGTCAGCGCCACGACGACCATGAGGAGCAGGGCGACGATCTGGCCCCGGTCGGGTCTGCGGGCGACCAGTCTGCGACGGCCGTCGGGCGAGGTCTCGGTGCCGACCAGCGACGGGGAGCGGCGCTCGTCGACGCCGCCGACGCCGAGCGGGACGAAGAACCAGAACGCGGCGTACAGCAGTGCGCCTAGGCCGTCCGCCATCATCAGGCCCACGAACACGAGGCGCACCCAGATCACGGGCAGCCCGAGATGCCCGGCGAGCCCCCGCGCCACTCCGCCGAGCCAGCGTCCGTCGCTGCTGCGGTAGAGCTTGCGCGGCGGCCGCGGTTCGGCGAGGGGCACTCCTGCGGTGTCCGGCATGCCATCGATGGTCACACGAGCGGCCCGCCCGGACATCAGGGTGGACCCCCTAGACTCCCCTGATCTTCGAATCCGGGCGGTCGAACACTTCCCTTGACGGCGGTCAGGGCAGATTTCAGGGTTCGGCCAGGGTCGTCCCGACTCCCGTGAGGCGGCTGGGGCGGCGACCATGGACACATGACGGATCAGCGGCACACGGCAGCGGGGCGGGACCCCGGCGCGGGGCACGGCCCCGACGCCGGGCATGCTCCGGCTGCCCGGGGAGAGGCGCCGCGCGCACACGAGGACACGGCCGTAGGGCAGGATGCGGCCGTGCGGGAGAACGGAGCCGAGTACGGGAACGCGGGCGACGGTGTGAGCGAGGACAGGCACAAGGACGCGGTTCCAGACCCGGACCCGGCCGGGCACGACGGCACGTCCCCCGAGGGCGGGGCCGGGCCGGCCGAGGGCGAGAGTCCCTTCCGGCGTGACCGGCGGTACAAGATGCTGGCCGGCGTCTGCGCCGGGCTCGGGCGGCAGTGCGACATGGACCCGGTGATCTTCCGGATCGGCCTGGCCGTGCTCTCCGCGGCCGGCGGCCTCGGTCTGATCTTCTACGGCTTCTGCTGGCTCTTCATCCCCTACGAGGACGAAGAGGAGAACGAGATCCGCAAGCTGCTGACCGGCCGCGTCGACGGACAGGGCCTGGCGGCGGTTCTCTTCGCCCTGGTGGGCTGCGGGGTCTTCCTGTCGATGCTCAGGAACGGCGGGGTGCTGACCTTCGCCGCCGTCCTGTCCCTGCTCCTCGCGGGCGCGGGGTACTGGTCGCGGCAGCGCGGCGCCCCCGACCCGGACCCGCTGGCCGCCCAGGCGGTGGCCGACGCGCCCCCGGAGGCGACGGCACCGCCCGTCCCCACCGGCTCCCCCTCCTGGTGGCGCGACCCCATCGTCAAGGACGGCACGCATGTGGGGGGCACGGGATATCTGTGGGGCCCGAGCGACACCCCCGGCCGTGATGTCGCGGCGGCGGTCAACATCGCCCGCGACACCCCGTACAGACAGCAGATACGCACCACGCCCCGCCCCGAGCCACGGGGTCCGCGCTGGATCGGCGGCTGGGTGTTCCTGTTCGCGCTCATCGCGGGCGGTCTCGGCACCGGTCTGACGTGGCACGGCCAGGCACTCGGCAGCAGCCTGCAGACGGGCCTGGCGTGTGCGCTCGTCGTGTTCGGCGCGGGCATCGCGATCAGCTCCTTCCTGGGGCGTACGGGAGCGGGCTCGATGTTCCTGGCGATGCTCACGGCGGCGCTGCTCGCCGCGTCGGTGGCGCTGCCCAAGGACATCGGCACGCACTGGACGCACACGACCTGGGCGCCGGTCTCGGCGGCCGCGGTCCAGGAGAGGTACGACCTGGGCACCGGCGAGGGCACCCTGGATCTCAGCCGGGTGAAGCAGACGGGGAACCGGACGGTGACGGCCCGGGTGGAGGTGGGCGTGGGCAAGCTGAAGGTCGTGCTCCCCGAGGACGCGACGGTGAGACTGAAGATCGACACGGGTGTCGGCGACATCCGGTTGCCGGGCGACTCCAGGAGGGACGTGGACGTGGAGGCCGGCAGGCACAAGCAGCTGACGCTCTCTCCCCCGGCGGGGACGAAGAGCATGGCCACACTCGATCTCAGCCTCGAGGTCGGACTGGGCCGGGTGGAGGTGACCCGTGCTGCGTCATGAGTTCCAGCCCGGACGACTCGTCGCCGGTGCCTTCCTGGCCGCCGCGGGTGTCGCCTTCGTCGGCGACGCGAGGGGGGTTTGGGAGACGCCGTGGTTCGCGATCGTCCCCCTCGTCGGGGGCGGGCTCTGTCTGGCGGCCGTGACGGGCATGCTGTCCCGCGCGATACGCAGGGGCCGCTCGTCCCGCCGGCGACCGCACACGGAACGGGACGGGGCGACGGCTCCGTAGACGCCGTCGCCCCGTCCCTGGGAACTTCCCGGGCTCAGCGGTAGAGATCCGGGCGCTGGCGTTGGCGGCGACGGGAGTGGAGGGCGGCGTCCAGGGAGAGGACCGGGGCGCCGGCCAGGACCAGGGGCAGCCAGGCCATCAGATAGGCGAGGTCGTTGCCGTAGTAGTAGGGGCTGGAGGCCCAGCTCACGGTCAGCCACAGGCTCAGGGAGATGAGCGCTCCGCCGAACGCGGCGAGGCGGGACAGCAGACCGACGAGCGTACCGAGGCCGACGGCCAGCTCACCGAAAGCCATGGCGTATCCGAAGCCGGTGGGGTTCTTCAGCGCGAGATCGACCATCGGGGGGATCGCGGAGGAATCGCGCACGGCGTGCATCAGGTCGCCGATCGAACCAGAACCCGAACTGTGCAGGAAGGTGCTGCTGGTGAGCTTGTCCAGGCCCGCATAGATAAAAGTGACGCCGAGGAAGATCCGCAGGGGAAGAAGTGCGTACCGGGTGGCGGTGTCCCGCCAGGAGCGGTTCTCCTCGAAATACGAAGTGTGCGACTCCGTACGCATGCCTTGAGCCATCGTCTCCGCCGCCTCTCGCCTGCCAGTGGTTGACCCCTCAACAGACCATACGTGCGAAAGGGGACGACCGCTCAACCGGTGTGCGCCGATTTTTTCGGGTTCTTGTGCCCGGATGGCTCCTTGCCCGGGCGCCCGTCGGCGGGAGCGGTCCCGGGCCCGGGCCCGCGTTCCTTCTCCTGTCCCCAGCGTTTCATCGTGGCGGGCCGGTCGTCGCCCGGAGTGGGCCGAAAGGCGGAAGCCGATCTCCGCCGGTCCGCCGCCCCGCCACCCTGCAATTCCGTCGCCCCGTCACCCCGTGACTCCGTCGCCCCGTCACCCGCAAATCCGTGGCTCCGTCACTCCGTCACGTCGATCGTCACGCGGTTGGTCTCCACCCCGGCCGCCGTGACCACCTGGACGTCGACCTTCCCCGGTTCCACGTCGGCCGGCACGGGGACCGTCAGCAGCGTGTCCGTCGGGTTGCTGAAGCCGCCGGGGACCGGGACCAGGGGCACATGGACATGGACCGCGCCGATCCGGACCGCCATCCGGGACAGCCGGCCCGCCGACTCGGCGCCCGGCGGTACGAAGCCGGCGCCGCGGATCTCGATGTCGTCGCCGGTACGGATCGGTGCGTCCAGATCGCCCGCCTCCCGCGCCCGGACCACCGAGAGGACCACCGGACGGCCGCCCTCGGCGTACTTCCCGGCGAGGTAGGTGGCCGCGGAGACCAGGACCAGCAGGGCCAGACCCCACGGCAGATCGGGGAGCTGGTCGGGGCGGCGGGCCAGCCGTACCGCCGCGAAGACCAGTGCGACCCCGCTGATCAGCAGATACTGGGTGTCCGCGAAGCTGCCCCGGCCGGAGTCGTCCGTGAGCAGGTCCGCCGCCCGCGGCCGTTCGGCCCGCACCTTCTGCAGCCGCTGGCCGAGGACCCGCAGCCCCACCACCCGGCGGACGAGGACCGCGATCCCGCTCACCACGGCGACCACGGTCACCACGCCCACCCCGCGCGCGAGGTCGAGCCCGGCGATCAGCGCGTCGCGCCGGTCGTGCGCCGAGGCCACCGCCAGCTCACCGATCAGCACCAGCAGCGCGTACACGACGAACAGCACCCAGGCCGCCGCCACCGCGCGCGAGGTCGACAGCCGGTTGTCCTCGCCGATGACGGGCGCGAGCGCCCCGCCGCGCGCCCGGTGCAGATATCCGGCGGCGGTCAGCGCGGCACCCGCCAGCACGGCCGCGACCAGTCCGGCCGTGCGCGCCGCGGTCCATCCGGCCCCGATCGCCGTCATCGCCTGAGCCAGCAGCAGGATCGCCACCGCGCCCCACACCACGATCGCGGTGAACCGCCACAGCCGGGCCAGCCAGGCCTCGCCGTCGGCCCGGCTCCGCTCGGCGACCAGGTCCGCGGACTGGGTCAGTTCGTCGGACACCCACTGGCGGGACGCGGACGCGGAGTACGCGACCGCCGGGGGCAGCCCCCGTCCGGAGGCGAACTCGTCGCGTTTCGCCAGGAATTCGGCGACCGCTCGCCGGTGTCCCTCACGCGCGCCGTACGGGCAGTCCCCGCAGGTGCAGCCACCCTCGTGGGCACCCGGACCGCTTCCGCGCCCCGCACCCTGTCTCGCCTCCTGCACCGCCACGACCGCTGCCGCCTTCCACGCGCCAGATCCCAAGTCGCAACCGCCACGGCAACTGGCATGCGACGACAGCGAATTGTGCCGTACGGAACACGCCTCGCGTCCGTCAGGTCCGGTCAGGGCGGGTGAAAGAACAGCCGCTCGATTGACAGACGCAGACGACGGACGGCAGGCGACAGGCGCCGTCAGCTCAGCAGATCGGGCTCGCTGCGGCTGATGTCCTGCCACAACGGCTGGTAGTTGATCCAGGCCACCAGGTCCCCGCCGAGCTGCTCCCGGGTCGCCACCGCCTGCCGGTGGTCGATCAGCACGGGGCGGCCCGCGGCCTTCGCGGTCAGCTGCACCTGGCAGGAGCGTTCCATCGACACAAACCACCAGGCCGCCGCGTCCACCGAGTCGCCGACGGTCAGCAGCCCGTGGTTGCGCAGCACGAGCGCCTTGCGGGTGTCGAGCGCGTCCGCGATCCGGCGGCCCTCCTCGGCGTCCACGGTGACGCCGGTGTAGGCGTCGTAGACGGCGTGGTCCTCGTAGAAGGCGCAGGACTCCTGGGTGATCGGGTCCAGCAGATCACCGAGCGCCGCGAGCGCCCGCCCGTGCACCGAGTGGCAGTGGGCGACGGCGACGACGTCGGGGCGGGCGGCGTGCACCTGGGCGTGCACGGTGAACGCCGCCTGGTTCACGTGGTAGCGGCCCTCGATCACCTGCCCGTCCTGGTTGGCGAGCACCAGGTCGCTCACCGTGACATGCCGGAACGGCATCCCGAACGGGTTGACCCAGAAGCAGTCGCTGAACTCGGGGTCGCGGGCCGTGATGTGCCCGGAGACACCGTCCTCGAAGCCGAGCCGGGCGAAGATCCGCAGCGCGCCCGCGAGCCGCTCCTTGCGGTGCGCCCGTTCGTCCTCGACCGACTCGTGCATCGGCGGCATGGCGAACGTCAGCCGGTCGGTCGGCAGGGGCGGGGGCGGAGTGGGGACGTGCATGGGTCCTCCGGCACTGGATTGCTTGACGGGCCGGAAGTTACCGGCGGTCAGGCCCGGATGACAGCGCGGGTTTGTAAAGATGACGCACATACCTGATATCCGACAGAAGATGTCCGGATTCGGCGCAAGACTCGCCCCATGACGACAACAGATCCCATGGCGGCGAACTGGGCGGCGTTCGCCGCGGCGGAACCCGGTCTCGCCACCACCGTCGAGGCACGCTTCAAGGCGTTCACCCACCATGTCCTCGCGACGCTCCGCAAGGACGGCTCACCGCGCACCACCGGAATGGAGGTGCGCTTCGTGGACGGCGAGCTGTGGTTCGGCATGATGCCGGACTCGGTCAAGGCGCTGGACCTGCGCCGCGACCCGCGTTTCGCGCTCCAGGCGAACCCGGGGCCGGGCACGGAGATGGGCGGCGGGGACGTGCGGATGAGCGGGCGGGCCGTCGAGGTCGACGATCCCGCGACCAAGGGCGCGTACGTGGAAGAGGTGGAACCGCCGCAGCCGTTCCACCTCTTCCGCACCGAGCTGACGGAGGTCGTACGGATCTCCGTCGAGGACGACACCTATCTGGTCGTCGAGACCTGGAAGCCCGGAGAGCCGGTGCGCACTCTCAGGCGGACATGACCCGGGAGGTACCCGGGATCACTCCCACTCGATGGTCCCCGGCGGCTTCGAGGTCACGTCGAGGACGACCCGGTTGACGTCACGGACCTCGTTGGTGATCCGCGTGGAGATCTTCGCGAGCACCTCGTACGGCAGCCGCGACCAGTCGGCGGTCATGGCGTCCTCGGACGAGACCGGGCGCAGCACGATCGGGTGGCCGTACGTCCGGCCGTCGCCCTGGACGCCGACGCTGCGGACGTCGGCGAGCAGGACCACCGGGCACTGCCAGATGTCACGGTCGAGGCCGGCCGCCGTCAGCTCCTCGCGGGCGATGGCGTCGGCCTCGCGGAGCAGGTCGAGCCGCTCCTTGGTGACCTCGCCGACGATGCGGATGCCGAGACCCGGGCCCGGGAAGGGCTGGCGCTGGACGATCTCCTCCGGCAGGCCGAGCTCCTGGCCGACCATGCGGACCTCGTCCTTGAAGAGCTTGCGCAGGGGCTCGATCAGCTGGAACTCGAGGTCCTCGGGGAGGCCGCCCACGTTGTGGTGGGACTTGATGTTGGCCGTGCCGGTGCCGCCGCCGGACTCGACGACGTCCGGGTAGAGGGTGCCCTGGACGAGGAACTCGACGGGCTCGCCGCTCGCGCCGGCCTCCGCGATGATCTCCGCCTGGGCCTGCTCGAAGACCCGGATGAACTCGCGGCCGATGATCTTCCGCTTCTCCTCGGGATCGGAGACGCCCTGGAGCGCGGTGAGGAACCTCTCCTCGGCGTCGACGACCTTCAGCTGGACGCCGGTGGCCGCGACGAAGTCCTTCTCGACCTGCTCGGTCTCGCCCTTGCGCATCAGGCCGTGGTCGACGTAGACACAGGTCAGCTGGGAGCCGATGGCCTTCTGGACGAGGGCGGCGGCGACAGCGGAGTCCACACCGCCGGACAGACCGCAGATGGCCCGCCGGGTGCCGACCTGCTCGCGGATCGCCTCGACCTGCTCCTCGATCACATTGCCCGTGGTCCAGGTCGGGGACAGGCCCGCGCCCCGGTACAGGAAGTGCTCCAGCACCTGCTGGCCGTGCGTGGAGTGCATGACCTCGGGGTGGTACTGGACGCCGTAGAGCTTCTTCTCGTCGTTCTCGAAGGCGGCGACCGGGACGAGGTCCGTGGACCCGGTGACGGTGAAGCCCTCGGGGGCGGCGGAGCACGCGTCGCCGTGGGACATCCAGACGATCTGCTCGGCGGGGGTGCCCTCGAAGAGGGTGGAGGACGGCTTGGAGACGGCCAGCTCCGTACGGCCGTACTCACGGGAGCCGTTGTTGTCGACGGTGCCGCCGAGGGTCTGGGCCATCAGCTGGAAGCCGTAGCACATGCCGAAGACGGGGACGCCGGCCTCGAAGAGGGCACGGTCGACGGTCGGGGCGCCCTCCTCGTAGACGGACGAGGGGCCGCCGGAGAGGATGATGGCCGCCGGGTTCCTGGCGAGCATCTCCTCGACCGGCATGGTGCTCGGCACGATCTCGCTGTAGACCCGGGCCTCGCGGACGCGGCGGGCGATGAGCTGGGCGTACTGCGCGCCGAAGTCGACGACCAGGACGGTGTCGGGGGCGGCGGCAGCGTGGGTCGCTGATGACACGTGGTGCCTTCCGGCGGTCGGGCGGGGGGTCTGTGCCATCGATTCTAACGGGGTGCCCGTGCGCCCCCCTCCGCGTCGCGGGGACGGCCGCCGCCGGACCCTCGCGATCTCACCATCCGAACGTGGTTGGACGCCGCGCGTCACCACGGCATACTGGGTCCATGCTCTCCTACACGACATTCGTCTTTACCTATGGCACCGGGCCCGCCGGATGCCATGGTCGTGCTGCTTGAGCCACTGACAAGCGACTTCCCAGGCGCCCCGGGCCGATATGGTCCGGGGCGCCTGGCGTTTGCGGACCGTGCCGATCCGGGGCTCCCGTCACCGACCTTCGAGGAGCCCGGACCATGACCGCCACCAGCACCGAGCAGACCACCGCCGAAAACAGCCCCACCGCCGAGAAGAGCACCGCCGCCGAGCGGACCGGCGCGCACACACCCGAGGCCGTCGATGTGATCACCGGCGCGCGTGAACGCATCGACGCGCTGGACGACCGCATCATCGGCCTCATCCAGGAGCGCATGGCGGTCTCCGCCGTGATCCAGGAGGCCCGTATCACCTCCGGTGGCCGCCGGGTGAACCTCTCCCGCGAGATGGAGATCCTCGGCCACTACCGGGACGCTCTCGGCAAGCCCGGCACGGGCCTCGCGATGACCCTGCTCGAGCTGTGCCGGGGCCGTGTCTGAGACCGGGCACGGATCCCCGTACGAGCGGATACACGTTCACCCGCCGCCTCACCCGCACGGTGCGTGACCGGGCCGTGGTGGGCGTCGTTGGTACCGGTGTCCGCGCCAGCCAGGGGCGGGCCCGAGAGAACCACGCGTGGCTCCGCTGGAGCGATGAGGTGTGCGGATCATGCCGTAGGCCGTGGGACCTCGCTCCAGAAAGATGACCGGACGGCAGGGGACAGCAGCCCGGTCAGCACTGAACGGCCGGTTCCGGGGACGCCCGGAGCCGGCCGACGGAATCCGCCCGGAGACGGCCGACCCCCTCGGCGACCGGACAGAGGGCCGACACCGGCGGCACAGCACACAGACAGGCGGCGCGACCCCCCGGCGCCGCTCCGGGCACCGGCGCCGCCCTGACGCCGATGCCGACGAGGCAAGGGCCCCGCGGCACGACCGCGGGACCCTTCGCCTGTGGACGTCGGCGCCCCTGGGTCCTGTCGTCAAACTCCCGTCGTCCGCCCGGAGGGCGGGCTCTGCGGCGGCGTGGGGGAGCGTGCATGGCGTCGCGGGGCAGGCGGGAGTTCGACGACAGGGCCTAGCCCGGGGCGCCCGATGTCACTCGCCCTCGCTCTTGTCCTTGGGCGGCACGGTCGGCATCCCCAGGAACGGCAGCCGCAGCGCCCCGAACGCCTTCTCGGGCACCGCCGGGTGCCGGGGCTCCACCGGTTCGAGGCGCTCGTAGGCCGCGCCCTGGGCCGGGCGCGGGTCCGCCTCGCCCTTGTTCGGCCAGTACGACATCGCCCGCTCGGCCTGCGCGGTGATCGTCAGCGACGGGTTGACGCCCAGGTTCGCCGACACCGCCGCGCCGTCGACCACCGAGATCCCCGGGTAGCCGTACAGCCGGTGATACGGGTCGATCACGCCCGTCTCGCGCGAGTCCCCGATCGCACAGCCGCCGAGGAAGTGCGCGGTCAGCGGGGTGCCCATCAGCTCGCCGACATTGCTGCCCGCGAAGCCGTTGATCTCGACGGCGATCGCGTCCGCGGTCTCCGTACCCGCCTTGATCTGCTTCGGGTTGGGCGCGCCATGCCCCTGGCGGGCGGTCAGCAGGCCCCGACCCGGGCCCTTCGGCCGCAGATACGTCGTCAGGGAGTTGTCCAGCGACTGCATCACCAGGGCGATCAGGGTCCGCTCCGACCAGCGCCGGTACGACATGGAGCGCAGCATCAGCCACGGGTGCCGAGCCACGTTCGCGAGCCAGGCCAGGGCGCGGGAGGAGCCCTCCGCGTAGGGGACCTGAAGGGTCGACAGACCGCCCATCGCGTTCGAGCCCTTGCCATAGCGGACCGGCTCGATGTGCGTGTTCTCGTCCGGGTGGATCGAGGACGTGATCGCGACGCCCTTGGTGAAGTCGACCCGGTCCGTGCCGTGCGCCTTGCGGTAGCGGCGGTCGTCCGTGCGCGCGCCCACCAGGGCCTCGGAGTTGGTGCGGGTCAGCTCGCCCAGCCGGTCGGAGACATGGGGCAGCCGGCCGTGCGCCTTCATCCGGTGCAGCAGCGTCTGCGTGCCGTACGTGCCCGCCGCGAGGACCACCCGCCGCGCCGTGAAGAACCGCCCCTTGCCCTTGCGCCTGTCGTCGGTCGGCAGGGTCGCGACGGCGAAACCGCCCCGGGAGTCGTCCGTGACCGACACGACCGTCGTCATGGGATGGACGGTCGCGCCCGCCTTCTCGGCGAGGTAGAGGTAGTTCTCGTTGAGGGTGTTCTTCGCGCCGTGGCGGCAGCCCGTCATGCACTCGCCGCACTCGGTGCACGCCCGGCGGGCGGGCCCCGCGCCGCCGAAGTACGGGTCCGGGACCTCCGCGCCCGGCTCGGCCCTGGCCGATCCGTCCGCGTCGTCGCCGTCACCGAAGAAGACGCCGACCGGCGCCATGTGGAAGGTGTCCCCCACCCCGATCCGCTCGGCGGCGGCCTTCAGATGGACGTCCACCGGGGTCATGGTGCGGTTGAGCCGGACACCCAGCATGCGCCGCGCCTGGTCGTAGTACGGCGCCAGCTCCTCCTGCCAGTCGGTGATGTCCTTCCACTGCGGGTCGTCGAAGAACGCCTTCGGCGGTACGTAGAGGGTGTTGGCGTAGTTGAGGGAGCCGCCGCCTACCCCCGCGCCCGCGAGCACCATCACGTTGCCGAGCAGATGGATGCGCTGGATGCCGTACAGACCGAGGGCGGGTGCCCACAGGTAGTTCTTCACGTCCCAGGAGTTCTTCGGCAGCGAGGCGCGGGTGAAGCGGCGGCCCGCCTCCAGGACACCCACACGGTAGCCCTTCTCGGTCAGCCGCAGGGCGGTGACGGATCCGCCGAACCCCGATCCCACGACGATGACGTCGTAGTCGTACCCGTCCTCGTCCCGGGTCTGGACAGACTTCTCCTGCGACACGTGCTCTCCTCGTTGAGAACGGGTGAATTCGGGCGGACAGAGGGGCGGTTGACGGCCCGGCGCTAGCGGAGGCGGAACGCCTTCATCAGACGCAGACTCCGGCTGATGAACGCCGCGTACTGCTCGTCGTCCATGCCGAGCGACGGCGCCATCGGCAGCAGCCGCTGCTGCGCGACGGTCTGGGCCTCGGTGTACTTGAGGATGCCCTCGGAGCCATGGCGGCGGCCGAGGCCGGAGTCCCGCATGCCGCCCATCGGGGACTGCGCGCTGCCGTACGCCGGCGCATAGCCCTCGTTGACGTTGACCGTGCCGGTGCGCAGCCTGGCGGCGATCGCGCGTCCGCGCCGGCCGTCCTTCGTCCAGACCGAGGAGTTGAGACCGTACGGCGTGGCGTTGGCGCGTTCGACCGCCTCGTCCTCCGACGAGAAGCGGTAGACCGACACCACCGGCCCGAAGGTCTCCTCCGCGCACACCGCCATCGGCGCCTCGACGCCGTCGAGAACGGTGGGCTCGAAGAAGTACGGGCCGATGTCCGGGCGGGCGACGCCGCCGGCCAGCACCTTCGCGCCCTTGGCCACGGCCTCCTGGACGTGCCGGGTCACCGTCTCCAGCTGCCGGTCGCCGACCAGCGAGCCCATGTCGGCCCCGTACGCGAGGGACGTGCCGAGCCGCATGGCCCTGGTGCGGGCGACGAAGCGCTCCAGGAAGGCGTCCGCGACCGACTCATGGACGTACAACCGCTCGATGGAGATGCACAGTTGACCTGCGGACGAGAAGCAGGCGCGGACGGCACCCGCGGCGGCCTTGTCGAGGTCGGCGTCCTCGAGGACCAGCATGGCGTTCTTGCCGCCGAGTTCGAGCGAGACGCCGACGAGACGGGCGGCGGCGCCCTGGGCGACCTCGCGGCCGGTGCGGGTGGAGCCGGTGAAGGAGACGTAGTCGGCGTGCCGGACGATCTCCGGGCCGACGACCGGTCCCTCGCCGATGACGACCTGGAAGACATCGGCGGGCAGCCCGGCCTCGATCAGCAGGTCGCGCGCCCACAGCGCGGTCAGGCACGTCTCGGTGTCGGGCTTCATCACGACAGCGTTGCCCGCGACGAACGCGGGGAGCGCGTCGCCGACCGACAGCTCCAGCGGGTAGTTCCAGGGCGCGATCTGGCCGACGACGCCGCGCGGGTGGCGCAGTTCGGTGACCTTCGTCAGCGTCGGGATGGCACCGGTGTGCCGCTTGGGCCGCAGATACGAGGGGGCCTTGCGGCCGTAGTGCCGGGCCGCGATGGTGACGGCCTGCACCTCCTCGTGGGCGTGGAGGCGGGCCTTGCCGGTCTCCAGCTGGATCAGGTCGAGGACCTCGGCCTGGCGGGCGAGCACCAGGTCGTGGAAGCGGAGCAGGACGGCGGCGCGCTTGTGCACCGGGGTCGCGCCCCAGGCGGCCTGGGCGACGCGGGCCCGCTCGAACGCGACAGCCACGTCCTCGGGGGTGGACTCGGGCAGGTCGGCCAGCTTCTCGCCGGAGAACGGCGTGTGGTTGGCGGTGTGGCCGGAGCCGACGACACCCTTGGTGAGCTGGGCGACCAACTCCGGGGTGACCACGTCGGCGGCGGTGCGGGCCCCGGCGGGGGCGGGGGCGAGCGGGTTGGTGCCGGCCGCGCCCGTACGGGTCTTGTCGGTGGCCTTCTCCGGGGCCTGCGAGTCCGTCATGAGGCGCAGCGTATGACGGGGTGAGGCGTTTGGGTACCCGTCGGTAATGCGCTTTCACCGGGTGTCCACACCGTGCCAGTGACCGCTGGCAGTAAATGCGCTGATCAGTGCGTTGTCAGGAGCCCAGCAGGGTACTGCCGACTTTCAGGCGGTCCCGGGCGCCCTTGAACAGCGCGGTGCCGCGTCGCTCGTCGGGAGTGCCTTTCGGCATGTCGACGCGCAGCGCGTAGGACTCGTGGGCGGCCGTGACGACCAGGAGCTGAAGCACCCGGTACTGCTTCCGGCCCACCCGGTAGGTGGTGTCGGTGAGCATGGCGTCGTCGCCGTGGAAGCTCGTGGGTGTGGAGAGAGTGTGCGCGTCGTCGCCCGGCCAGCCCGCGGTGGCCTGCCGCGCCCATGCCGTCAGGGGGGTGGGGGCCGACTTCTCCCGGGTCAGACGGAGCCGGACGGTGTCGTCGCCGTAGGTGACCGTGCGGTCCGTGGCGGAGTCCCGTGCGGTGCCCGCCGGTACGGACACGATCGCGTCGAGCCGTGGCTCACGGTGGGCGGTCCAGGTGCCGGCGGCGGGACTCGCGGCGACGGCCCCGGGCGCCGAACGGTAGGTCGCGTGCTCCTCCGTGACGCCCCCGTCGCCGGAACCGCCGAAATAAGAGGTACCGAGCCAGGCGCCGCCCATGAGCAGGACGCCGAGCGCGGCGGCCGGGGCGGGACGGAGCAGGAACCGACGTCCTGACCGGGGGGCGGCCGGCGTGGTGACGGTCGGTGGGGAAGCGGGAGGCGCGGGGGACTCTTGCGCGGAGGTGGGGGGCGCGGGGGATTCCTGCGTGGAGGGAGAGGGCGCGGGGGATTCCTGCGTGGAGAGGGAGGACGCGTGGGATTCCTGCGTGGAGAGGGAGGTGGCCTCCGGGGTGGCCGGGACGGACGGCGCGGCGCCCAGGCGGAACGTTCCCGCGTCCTCCGTGAACTCCCGTAGGCCCGTCACGTCCTGGGGCCGCGCGGGCTCCTCCCGCGCCGTGTCCGGCACGGGCCATCCCTCGGCCACCGCCTCCAGGGCCGCCCGCGTCTCCTGCGCGCCGGGCCTCTGCTCGGGTTCCTTCACCAGCAGCCGCCCGATGAGCGGGGCGAGCGGCCCGGCCCGCTCGGGCTCGGGCGGGTCGGCGGCGAGCACCGCGGCGAGGGTGGACTCCACCGTCGTACGACGGAAGGGGGACCAGCCCTCGACGGCCGCGTACAGCAGCACGCCCAGCGACCACAGGTCCGAGGCGGGACCGGCGTTCCGGCCGGACATGCGCTCCGGCGCGATGAACTCCAGCGAGCCGACGAACTCCCCGGTGACGGTGAGGGACTCCTCGCCCTGGACGTGAGCGATGCCGAAGTCGGTGAGCACGACCCGGCCGCCCGGTCCGAGCAGCACGTTCGCGGGCTTCACATCGCGGTGCACGATGCCGACCCGGTGTGCCGCGTCGAGCGCGCCGACGACGGCCACCCCGATGCGTGCGGCCCCGACCGGGGCCAGCGGACCGCGGCGCAGCGCCTCGTCCAGGGACTCCCCGCGGACCAGCTCCATGATGATCCAGGGAGAGCCGTCCTCGACGACCACGTCGTGGATGGACACGGCCGCGGGATGGTCGACACGGGCGGCGGCACGCGCCTCGCGGTAGATCCGGTGGGCGGCCCGCTGGTGCGCCGCGTCGTCCGGATCGCCCGGCAGACGGGGCTGCTTGACGGCGACGTCCCGCTCCATGAGTTCGTCCACGGCGCGCCATACGGTGCCCATGCCGCCGGAGCCGATCCGCTCGGTCAGCCGGTAGCGGCCGTCGATCAGGCGTCCCGCATCAGTACGCATGTCTCATCAGTACCGTGCGGGATCACCCGTTGTCGACGCGGGCCGCCTCCAACCACCGTGCCGCACTCAGGACTTGACGCGGCGCGCGACCGCCCTGACCAGTTCGGTCCTGGCGACGCGCAGCTCGAACCGGTCGCGCTTGCCGTCGACCTGCTTGGCGTACCAGGGCAGCCCCAGCCGGCGCCACTTGGCCGGGCCGAGGGACCTGGGCAGCGCGGGCAGCGGTGTGGCGAGCCCCGCGGGGTCCCCGAACCGGAGTTCGCCCTGCCACACGCCGGGTCCGAGGTCCCGTACGTCCACGCGCGCGGTGAAGCCGTCGGTGTGCGGGGTCCGCTGGGCGGGGAGGACCGCCGTCGCCCCGTTGTCGGAGGTGAGGACGACCTTCAGCGCGTCCGGGAACCCGTCGAGCGCGCTGGTCCCGCCGATCAGCAGTTCCGTCGGGTTGCTGGCCGACCAGCGCACCGCGGCGACCTTGACGCGGGAGGCGACGCGGTGCTTCTTCTGGCCGAGGTCGAGGGTGAAGTTCCCGTACGGCTTGGTGGTGTAGAGCGTGACGGCCCGCGGGCCGTCGCCGGCGCCGTTGACGACGCGCGTGGCGGGACCGCCGGAGACGTCGTCGGCGCGCTTGCTGCCGATCCGCACCTCGCGCGTGACGCTCTGCGCGCCGATCGCGAGGGAGATGTCCCACAGCCCGTCGGGCAGCGGCTTGCCGTCGGCGGCGGTGGCGATGTCGACGGCCGCCTCGAACCCGGCCTCCTCGTACGCGAACCGGCCCTCGTCCTCGTCCGCCCCGAGTCCGGGCGTCGCGGTGTGCGTGACGGGCAGCCGGTACTCGGTACCGCTCTCCCGCTCCCGCAGCAGCAGTTCGGTGGTCACCTCCCGGGTCTCGACCCGGTGCAGATAGCCGTGTCCCGCCAGGTGCAGGGTGGTGCCGCTCAGCTCGGCACGGCTGACGTGGTGCCGCACGCCGAGCTGGGGGGTGACGTCGTAGACAGAGTCCGGGACGGCGCGCGCCGGGTCACGGAAGAAGGGGTAGCGGGCGTAGGCGCGGCCGCCCTCGGCGTGCACCGGGGTCGACACCTTGATCTTGGCCAGCTCCCGCTCGAACCTGAGCAGTTCGAGGACCTCGTCGAGCATCTGGTGCCGCACCAGGTACAGCCGCAGCCGGGCCATCGCGGAGAGATGCTCGTCCATGCCCTCGTGCCACAGTGGGGCGATGGTGTCGGCGAGCCGGGCGAGGGTCTTCTCCGCGTCCTCGCGCGGCTCGCGCGAGATGTGGGCGAGGAGGTTCTGCACCTCGATGGTCAGATGGCGGTGGGCGAGGTGGTCGCGGTTCCGGCCCGGCGGCACGTTCTCGATGAGGAGATCGATCATGTACGGGAGGAACCGCAGCCGGGGCTCCGACCCCTTGGTGCGGGACGTGGTGTTGCCGCCGTCCTCCCGCAGGGTGCAGAAGAGGCAGTCGTAGTCGGCGATCACGGAGATGCCGCCCTTGGCCGCCAGATACGCCAGTGCCGTGAACGGCTGGTCCTCACCGATGGGCAGGCCGGTCGGGAAGCGCAGTCCCTCCCGCTCCAGCAGTTCGCGGCGGAACAGCTTCAGCGGGTTCAGGGCCCAGTAGACCCGGGAGTTGAAGACGTCGGTCTTGGGCTGGGTGCGCTTGAACATCGACGCGGGAAGGCCGCGTCCGTTCACGCCGACCATCTTGCCGAGCACGATGTCGGTGCCGTTCTCCTCGGCCATCGCCACCATGCGTGCCAGGGTCTCGGGCCCCAGATAGTCGTCGGCGTCCAGGAAGAACACGAACCGCCCGCGGGCGTGCTCGAGACCGACGTTGCGGGGCGCGGAGGGGCCACCGGAGTTCTCCTGGTGGATGACGCGCATCAGACCCGGATACACCTCGGCGAGGCGCTCCAGTTCCTCACCCGTTCCGTCGGTCGAACCGTCGTTGACCGTGATGACCTCCAGGGCCTCCCGGCCAATGGTCTGTTCGGCAACAGAAGTGATGGAACGCGTCACATACGGCATCGCGTTGTATGCGGCGACAATCACCGAGACAGTGGGGCTGACCATCCTCACGCTCTCCAGAAACTAGGGCACGCCCCACTTTTCGATTGATCCCGGGCTCGACGCCGCCGCTTCAGGAGCGCCGCCGTTTGCTCACTCTTAAGGGGCAGGCAAGATGCCGGTAAGAATCATGAAGATATCATGATTCGTCAATGACCTTGCCGTGAAAATTCAATGACCGGCAATGTCCAGCGTGACGTCGGTCACCGGGGGCGCCCGAGCGGTCGGGCTGTACGGCGCAATCCGCACACGCACGGTGATTGTTCGCATTCTGGAAGATGATCCGGAAGCCCGGGCCGGACGTACGGTCGCTGGTCTCGGACTCTCAGGTTTCGCCGGTTGCAGTCCGGAACTCGCCACTCGGGGCTCGTCGGGCCGGGGCCGCCCCGGGTCGACCGCGGATCACCCCGGTGCGAACGTGTCGACGGCGACGTCGAAGTACTCCTTCGCCTCCTTCACCTTCCCGACGGGCGCCGACACCCACACGTCGTACATCCGGCCGCCCTCCTCCCAGCACAGGTCGTAGGTGTGCCGGGGGCCCTCGGCGGCCGTGTAGCCGTTCCAGCTGAACTCCCACAGCGCGGCCGGGCTGCCGCGGTGCGAGGTCTCCGTGACGCTGCCGTCGTGGTACCCCGGGTTCGTGGAGGGACCGTCCGCCGCGGAACGCCGCATCACCGCCAGCGGTCCGCCCGCGCCGGGGTCCGTCACCTTGATGCCGAGACGGAAGGTCTGTCCCGGGGACAGATAGAAGATCCGCTCCCCCTGCGGACTGCGGGTGAACCCGTCCGGCACGGCCAGCGAGAACCCACCGGGGTCCCGCACCTGCCGATAGCCCGAGGGCGCCGTACGGCCGACGGCCGTGGCCGGGGACGGCGAACGGGTCACCGTCACCGTGGGCCCGGGCGTGGAGCCGGAGGAGGACGGGCGCGGGGACCCGGAGCCGGCCGACGGGCCCGCGCCCGTACCGGCCGACGGGTGCGACGGTGCCGTGGGACCGGGCCCGACCCCGCCCTCTCCGCGCATCAGCAGCGCCGCCGCCGAGAGGCCCGCGCCCGCCATCGCCGCGACCAGGGCGGCCACGACGACGCCCCGCGCCGACCGCCGGACGGGCCGTGCCTCGGCCCCCTCCCGGCTCGCCGCCGTCTCGGGCTCCTGCCGCGAGGGCAACGGCAGCACGTGCCGGGGGACGTCCCGCTGTGTCGGTGTGTAGGGCACCGGCGCCCGTGGCGTCCGGCCCGTCTCCAGAAACTCCCGCAGCAGCCGCTCCGCCTCGGCCGCGTCCAGGCGCCGCGCCGGGTCGCGCTCCAGCAGCCCCCGTACGACGGGCAGGATCGGCCCGGCCTGCGCGGGCGGACGGATCTCGTCGACGACGACCGCGTGCAGGATCCCGCCCAGCGAGTCGCGCCGGAAGGGCGACTCGCCGCTCAGCACCGCGCACAGCAGCGCGCCCAGGGACCACAGGTCGGACTCGGGCCCGGTCCGCTCGCCGGACATCCGCTCGGGGGCGGTGTACTCGGGGGAGCCGACGAAGGAGCCGGTCTCGGTGAGCGTCGTGGCGCCCGTGACCTGGGCGATGCCGAAGTCGGTGAGGACGACGCGGTCGGTGCCCGTCTCGATCAGGACGTTCGCCGGCTTCAGATCGCGGTGCAGGACGCCGGCGTCATGGGCACGGCGCAGCGCGCCCAGCAGGGCGATGCCGATACGGGCGGCCTCGCGGGCGTCGACGGGTCCCCGCCGGGCGATACGCTCGGCCAGCGAGCCGCCGTCGATCAGCTCCATCACGATGTACGGGCGCTCGTCGTGCTCGACGACGTCATGCACGACGACGATGTGCGGATGCTGCAACTGCGCCACCGCCCGCGCCTCGCGCAGGGTGCGCTCACGCTGGAGCCGGGCCTCGTCGGCGGAGAGCGAGGGATCGACCGTGAGTTCCTTGACCGCCACCTGACGGCCGAGCAGTTCGTCGGACGCCCGCCAGACAACGCCCATGCCACCGCGGCCGATCCGCTCCTGAAGCCGGTAGCGGCCCGCTATGACACGGACGTTCTCCCCCTCGGTCCCCATACGCCCCATCATGCCGCACCTGATGGGAACCCTCCGGGGAGCCGGCACCACGGTGGCCGACAAGCGACGTACAAGGGCGCGCGAACGGGCGGGTGGGGCGCACGAAAGGTGTACGCGGGGTGCGCCGACGGGGGTGCGAGCGCCCTGAAGTGACGCTCCGTCAGCGATGGTCCGTCATAAGCGGCGTGAACGGCGCGAGTTCGGGCGCCGCACGCCTCGCGCGCCGGACGCTCGCCTCGCGCTCCCCCTTGCCGGTCGCCCGAGGCCCCTCCCGCCGCGCGTCACCCCTCCGGCTGACCCCACCCCCGCAGCACCACGTCGAACTGCTTGCGCGTCGTGTCCCAGTCCGCGGCCGGGCCGGACATGTAGACGGCGTACTCCACACCGTTGCGCGCGAAGTACGTCTCCTCCACGGCGTGCCGAGGGCCCGGGAACGGCGTGTCCTTCGCCAGTGCGGTCCATGTGTACTCCCACAGGGACCCGGGCCGGTCACGGTAGATGTTCTCGCGCAGGGTCACCCGCCGGTAGTCGACGAGCCGCTGGAGCTGCTGCTCCAGGTCGAGCTGGTGATCGTGCGCGTCCGCGAAGTCCGGCGAGCTGTCCACGGCGATACGGACGAAGTGCTTGCCGCCGTCGGGCGTGTAGTCGGTCTGGAAGGAGTCGTACGGCATCCGCTTCCACTGCTTGCCGGGCAGGACGAGGCTGAAGCCCGCGGGGTCCTTCTTGCGCACCCAGCCGTCCGGGATCGCACCCGTCGCCTGCGCCTGCGTGCTCGTGGTCGGCGTCGGCGTCGACGTCGGGTCGGTGGTGACGGTGTTCGCCGTGCTGCCGTCGTCGGCGTTGCCGAAGGAGTTCACGGCCACCGCGCCCGCCGCACCGAGGATCGCGGCCACCGCGAGGACGAACGCGACCGTACGGCCGCGCCGGCGCCTGCGGGGAGCCGGCACCTGGGCGACGGCAGGGGCGGGCTGGTGCAGCGTGCTGCCGGACGCGTGCGCGCCGCGGTTCTCGCGCTGACCCGTGGCCGTCGTGCTCGGGTCACCGACGCCGCTCGTGTCCAAGTGCTGCGTCGCCACGTACTCCTGCGCCGCCTTCGGCCGCCGTCCCTCCGCGGCCTCGGCCAGCATCTGTTCGAGCAGTTCCGCGTCGGGCCGTTCGGCCGGGTCCTTGCGCAGCAGCGCGGCGATCACCGAGTCCAGGGCGCCCGCGTGCGCCGGCTGCGCGGGCTCCTCGTCGACGACGGCCTGCATGGTGGTCAGCGGCGAGGTCCGCCGGAACGGCGACCTGCCCTCCACCGCCGTGTACAGGGTGGCGCCGAGCGCCCACAGGTCTGAGGAGGGGCCCGGGTCGTGGCCTCGGACGCGCTCGGGCGCCAGGTAGTCCACGGAACCGACGATCTCTCCGGTACGCGTGATGGTGGTGTCGCCCTCGACCTGGGCGATCCCGAAGTCGGTGAGCAGCACGCGCCCGTCGGCCGCGAGCAGGACGTTGCCGGGCTTCACGTCGCGGTGCAGCACACCCGCCGAGTGCGCGGCACGCAGGGCCCGTAGGACCCACAGTCCGATGCGCGCGGCCTCGTCGGCCTCCAGCCGGCCGCGCTCCTTCACCGCGTCGGCGAGCGAGCCGCCCTCGACCAGTTCCATCACGATCCAGGGCCGGTTGTCGTGCTCCAGGACGTCATGGATGGTGACGACGGCCGAGTGGTTGATGCGCGCGGCGGCGCGCGCCTCGGCGTGGGTCCGGGCGAGCAGGACCGACCGGTCACTCTCCGTGACGTACAGTGCGGCCGTCAGTTCCTTGATGGCGACTGCCCGATGAAGCACCTCGTCGTGGGCGCGCCACACTCGGCCCATACCCCCGCTGCCGATGGAGTCGACAAGCCGGTAGCGGCCCGCGAGGAGCAGGCCCTGCATCTGATTCACGTTTCCCCGCAATGGTCTTGACGAGGTCAGACTAAAGAGCACCCCTCACGCTGGGAACGGGTGGGGTGGTAACGGAGACCGCACTGTGACGGTTCTCCCTTCCCCGTGGGGGACGGAACCACCGCACTCTCAGCGCAATCGGACCTCGCCTTCCTGAGAACCGGCGGGCCGCCATCGGCCCTTCACCACAGTCATGTCCTGGGCCCGTGTTCTGTGTGCATGTGCTGTGCGCATGCCTCAACCGATCGCCTGATACGTCTGTTCCGCCTGCTCGAACAGCCGGGTCACCTCGTCCACTTCGGCCTCCGGGCCGCGGACCTGCACCACGTGGTAGCGGCCGCCGACGACGAGGGCGAGATTGCGTACGTACAACTCGCGCCCATTGCCGTCCGTCCAGGTGAACTGCCCTTCCGACATGGTCCGTCCGCCGACGTCGATGCGCCGCATCCCGCTGGAGGTGGCCCAGGTCGAGTCGCGGAACGGCTGCAGTTCGGGCTCCGACTCCCGCTGGTACGTCAGCGGATCGGCGCCGTATCGGCTCGTGCTGTCGCGTCCGGGGACGACGATCAGATCGAAATCGCCCTGGGAGTAGACGATCTGACCGCTGTTGTTCTTCGGTGTCCGGTTCCAGCCGCTCGCCACGGCGACACGGAAGCCCTCGGGGTCCGTGCGCAGGGTGAAGCCCTGGGCGACCTGGTGCTCATCGGTCTGGGTCTGCGGGGAACCGTCCGACGGCGAGGGGCTCTTGGAGCTCCCGCGACCCGACTGCTGCGCGCCGCCCGGGGCGGAGTGCCGTGGCGTCGGGGTGGCGTCCTCGGCGGCACCGGCGTTCTCGCGCGCGGCGCCGGCGCCGGTGGTGTCACCCGCCTTCGGCATGAAGACCAGGGCGTACGCGATCGCGCCGGCCAGCGCGAGCAGGATCAGCAGAAGCAGGGTGCGGCCGAGTCTGCGCGGCTTCTGCGGGCGCTCGTCCCGGGCACGCTTGTGGCGGGCGCGGGTGGTCGCGGGCAGCCCGGCGCGGCGCCTGCGGACCAGTTCGCCCCGGCGCCGTACGATCGGCAGCCGGCTGGGGTCGACGGGCGGCGCCGCGACCACGTGCGTCCCCGCCTCGGGTTCGGGCGCGGACCGCACGAGTGATCGCAGCCAGCCGCGCAGCTCCTCGAAGTCCAGGCGGTCGGTGGGGTCCTGACGGAGCAGCGACTCCACGACCGGGCGCAGCGGACCGCACTCCTCCGCGAAGGCGGGCGGTTCCGAGCAGACGAGCTGCACCAGCTCGGCGGTGCTCTCCTCGGGATACGGCGCATGCCCCTGCACGGCCCGGAACAGCAGCGCGCCCAGCGCCCACAGGTCGGTGGCGGGACCGATGGGCGGGGCCAGCTGCCAGTTCTCGTGCACGGGACCGGCCTGTTCGGGCGCCCAGCGCTCGGTGACGGGCCCGACGACGGCCATCCGCGCCTGCCGGGCACGCTCGGCGGCGAGGGCGGTGGCGGGACCACGGTGGTTCCAGGGGGTGCCCACGGCACCTGGCTCGGTGCCGTGCGCGTCGGGGGCCGCCGGTGCGTACGGGCCACTGCGTGTGCCGTTCTCGTGCGGGCCCGGGTTCTTCTCGTACGAACCCACGCCCTTCCCGTGCGGACCCGTGCCGTCGTTCCGGGGCGCGGGGCTGCTGCCCGGCAGTGCGGGCCGGTCGTCGGCGGCGGGTGCCGCGGGGCGGGGTACCGCTCCGTGCCAGGACGTCGTGCGGCCCACCCCGTAGGGGTCGGCGATCTGCCCCGGCGAGGTGCCGGGCGCGCTCTCCACGCCGTTCTCGGCCTGCCGGGGCGCGGGCAACGCCGCCCGTCCACCCCGCTGTTCCTCCTGCACGCGTGCCGCGGCCCGGGCCCCGGCGCGGTACGCCGCGATCGCCCCGGCCCGCGCGGCCCGCACGTCCTCGGCGGACTCCAGCGCCCGGGCGACGGCGGGACCAGCGCCGGGCGCGCCTGCGCCGGGAGCCGCGCCGGGCGCCCGCGCCTCGATCGCGGCCCGCCGGGCGGCCTCGGGGTCCGTGCCCGCGAACCCTCCCGGGCTGCCAGGAGCATCACCCCCGGTACGGCCCCCGGAATCCCCGCGCACGGCCCCCTGCGGGTCCCCGCCCGGGTCGGGCGGCCCGGCATCGCTCTCGCTCTCGGTCTGCTGCGCCGGCACCGGGTCGTACCCGCACAGCGCCTCCTCCGCCGCCCCCACCGCGAGTCCGGTCAGCATCACCCGGCCGTCGTCGCAGACGAGCACCGTGCGCGCCGTGATGTTCCGGTGCACCCAGCCGTGGCCGTGCAGCACCCGCAGGGCCATGAGGACGTCGGAGGCGACCTCCGCCGCGCGGTACGGCGTCAGCGGCTTCTCCGCGAGCAGCGCCGCCAGCGACCGTGCGGGGACCAGCTCACTGACGATCCACAGCGAACCGCCCTCGGCGAACACGTCGAAGACCTGGTCGAGCCGGGGGTGGTCGGGTATCCGGGCAGCGGCCTGGGCGGCTTCGATCGCCCGCCGCACGGCGGGCTCGGCGGGCCGGCGCGTGGCCGTCGTACGGCCGACACCGCCGCGGTCCCGGCCGTCCCGGGCCACGTAACCCTCGGGCAGCCCGTCCGCGTCGAGCACCTCCGCCTCGACGACCTCGGGCAACGGCACCTGACGTACCAGGACTTCCTGCCCGCTGTAGGTGTCGAAGGCCCGGGTCTCGGCGAGTTCGAACTCGTCAGCGGGCGGCAGCGGCAGGCGATAGCGGTCGGCGAGTACCCGTCCCGCATAGTCGTCCACGATGCCTCCCCCGGCCGCCCGGTTGGTCAATTCCGTTCGCGTTGCGCCCCGTTCTGGATGCCTGCGGTCCGCAATTCCTCACGATACGTGCCGGAGGCAACCTGCAACCCGGGGATGGCATATCTCCCCACGACACGAGCGCACGGAACGTCAGTCGGCCGTTCGGTACGTCACGACTTCGGCTGGAAGGTCCCGGTCAGCGTCTTCCAGGTGTTCGTGCGCAGATCACCGTCCCAGTCGCCGGCCTTCGCCGTGTACATCAGCCCGTACGCCTGGTGCGGGTTGACGACGAATCCACGGTCGATCACCCGGTTCGTCGTACCGCCATCGACGTAGGTGAACTCCCAGTCGGCCGTGTTCCAGCTCTTGTACTCCACCTTCGCGATACGGATCCTCTTGTACTGAGGGCGCTGCATGTAGCGCTCCTGGTTCTCCCAGTCCGCCACCGGGTCGTCCTTGGGCGTGGACGTCCAGGCGACGAGCAGCCGCTGCCCGTCGGGACCGGTGAAACGGTCACTGGCGTCGTCCGACGACTGGTACTTCCAGCCCTTCGGCAGGCCGATGGAGTACCCCTGACCGCCCTTGTACGTCTTCACCGAGCCGCCGTCGTCGCCCGAGGACCCGGAGGAGGCGTCGTCGCTCCCGCCGGGGGCGGCCGAACCGTCCGAGGTGTCCTGAGGGTCCGACCCGCTCGTCGCGGTGCCGCCGTTGTCCGTGTGCGTGCTGCCGCCGCTCCGGCCGTTGCCGTTGCCGCTTCCGCCGCCCTTGCCGCCGCCGCTGCGAGCCGTCGCGCCGCTGGTCGCGGCGGACTTGGCGCCGCCCTTCTTGCCGTCCTGCTCGTCGCTGCCGCCGTGGAGGGTGAGCGCGAGCACCGTGCCCAGCACGGCCAGCACCACGACGACCGCCACGATCACCAGCGTCCGCTTCGGCACCACGTCGGTGAGCGGCGCCCTCGGCGGCTGCGCCGGCCGCGGGGGCCGGTCCGGGTCCGGCAGTATGGGCCATCCCGAACTCGGCTTCGATGAACCGGAGTTCGATCCGGTGGTGCCACTGCCGCTCCGCGCGCCCGTGGAGTCCGCTCCCGCAGCGGACGAGCCGGACGAACCGGATGCGCTCGACGCGTCGGACGAACCGGCTCGACCGGCCGGGCTCGACGTCCCGGCGGCGGGCGTCTTGGCGCTCGGGGTGCTCGGGGAGCCCGCGTCCTGGGACGCCTGCTCCGCCTCGGCTTTCGAGGACTTGGTGCGCCCGGTGGAGGTGGCGGCGGCCGTGGCCGCACCGAGCGACGCCGCGGACCTGCGCACGGAGCGCAGCGCACCGCGCAACCGCTCGGCCGCCTCCTCGCCCCGCTTGCCCCCGGCGGCCGAGGTCCCCTCGTCCGCGCTCTTGCCGGGTACCGGCGGCAGCGGCACGACCCGCGTCGCGTCCGCGGCCACCTTCTCCTTCTCGTCCGGCGCGTGGATGACCTCGTTGAGCATCGCCCGGGCGCCCGCGTCGTCGAGACGCTGCTGCGGATCCTTCGCGAGCAGGCCGTAGATGACGCTCTTCAGCGGACCCGCGTTCTTCGGCTCCTCCAGGGGCTCGGTCATCACCGCGGTCAGCGTGGCGATCGCCGACCCCTTGTCGTATGGCGGAATGCCCTCGACCGACGCGTACAGCAGTCCGCCGAGCGACCACAGGTCCGCCGCCGGGCCGGGCTTGTGCCCGCGCGCCCGCTCCGGCGAGATGTACGAGGGGGCGCCGACCAGCATGCCGGTGGAGGTGATGGAGGGGTCGCCCTCGACCTGCGCGATGCCGAAGTCCGTGAGCACGACCCGGCCGTCCTCGGCGATGAGCACGTTCGACGGCTTCACGTCGCGGTGCAGGATGCCCTCACGGTGCGCGGCGCGCAGCACGTCGAGCACCACGAGTCCGACCTCGGCGGCGCGCTTGGGCTCCAGCACGCCGTCCTCGCGGATGACCTCGGCGAGCGACTTGCCCTCGATCAGCTCCATCACGATCCAGGGCCGGTCGTCCTCGTGGACCACGTCGAAGACCGTCACCGCGCCGTTGTTGCGGATCCGGGCGATCGCCTTGGCCTCCCGCAACGTACGCGTGATCAGACGCCGCTTCTCGTCCTCGTCGATGCTCGACGGGAACCGCAGTTCCTTGACCGCGACCGTGCGGCCCAGGGTCTCGTCCTCGGCCCGCCACACCGTGCCCATGCCGCCGCGGCCGAGTACGTCCCCCAGCCGGTACCGCCCGGCGAGGAGACGTTCGCTCTTGTCCTGACGGGGTGTCCCCGCCCGCTCCGCGTCCGACATGCGTCCCCTCATGCAACCCGCCCTGACAGAGCCTCCATTGTCCCTCACGCGCGGACCGCCCAACGCCCAGGGTGGCCCTGGTTCGGCGGGTCGTCCCACGCCGGAGGGCGTCCTGAGAGACCCGCCGGAGCATGAACGAGACCCGGACAGGGCGCCCGAAGGCCCGGTCTGCACCGCTGCGTCCGCTGTGCACCCCCGGCGCGGTCATGTCCCGTCGCCGGAACCGGTCCCGCGGGAGGCCCGATCCGTCCCTGTCACAGGTTCGTCCCATGATGGGCCGAGGCGAGGAGGGATCGCACTGCCGCCGCGCCGGACAACCGCATCAGGCCCCTCCGGTCGCACGGCCGTGCCCCGGCCGCCGAGGGCTCCGACGGCTCGACGACACGCGACCCCGCCGACCCGCGCACCCGGACGGGGTCATGGACTCCGGTCCGGAACAGGCCCTGCTCACGGCCGAATTCCGCCCCGTGCCCCTTGGCACGACCCGGTTCCGAACAAAGGTCCCAGTCCGCGCCGCCCGTTCGAGTGAACCCGGGTACATCCCGGCGGCTACAGCGGCACTATGTCCGGCGCCCCCAGCCTCGCCGCGTCCGCCGTCAGATCGTCGGGCTGACGCTGCGACTCCCGCTCCGCCTCCACCCGCTTCTCGTAGTGCTCCACCTCGCGCTCTATCTGGTCCATGTCCCAGCCGAGCACCGGGGCCATCAGTTCGGCCGCCTCCCGGGCGCTGCGCGTGCCGCGGTCGAAGGTCTCTATCGAGATGCGGGTCCGCCGGGTCAGCACGTCGTCCAGGTGCCGGGCGCCCTCGTGCGACGCCGCGTACACCACCTCGGCGCGCAGATAGTCGTCGGCCGCGTGGAGTGGTTCACCCAGTGAGGGGTCGGCCGTGATCAGGTCGAGCACCTCCTCCGCCATCGAGCCGTAGCGGTTCAGCAGATGCTCGACGCGGACCACGTGCAGTCCGGTGCGGGCGGCTATGCGCGCCCGCGCGTTCCACATCGCCCGGTAGCCCTCGGCGCCCAGCAGGGGGACGTCCTCGGTGACGCACTCGGCCACCCGCCGGTCGAGGCCGTGCACCGCCTCGTCGACGGCGTCCTTGGCCATCACGCGGTACGTCGTGTACTTGCCGCCCGCCACGACCACGAGTCCGGGCGCCGGGTGCGCCACGGTGTGCTCGCGGGACAGCTTGCTGGTGGCCTCGGACTCGCCCGCAAGGAGGGGCCTGAGGCCCGCGTACACCCCCTCGACGTCGTCCCGCGTGAGCGGCACCGCGAGGACCGAGTTCACATGCTCCAGCAGATAGTCGATGTCGGCGCTGGAGGCCGCGGGGTGCGCCTTGTCGAGACTCCAGTCGGTGTCCGTCGTGCCGATGATCCAGTGCCGGCCCCACGGGATGACGAAGAGGACGGACTTCTCGGTCCGCAGGATCAGCCCCGAGGTCGAGTGCACCCGGTCCTTCGGCACGACCAGATGGATGCCCTTGGACGCCCGGACATGGAACTGGCCCCGCTCGCCCACCATCGCCTGGGTGTCGTCGGTCCACACCCCCGTCGCATTGACGATCTGCTGGGCGCGGACCTCGTACTCCCCGCCTCCCTCCACGTCCTGGACCCGGGCGCCGACGACCCGCTCGCCCTCGCGCAGGAAGCCGATCACACGGGCCCGGTTGGCGGCCTTCGCGCCGTACCACACGGCGGTGCGCACCAGGGTCGCCACGAAGCGCGCGTCGTCCATCTGCGCGTCGTAGTACTGCAAGGCGCCGACCAGGGCGCCCTTCTTCAAGCAGGGGGCGACGCGCAGGGCGTGACTGCGGCTCAGGTGACGGTGCAGCGGCAGGCCCCGGCCGTGGCCGCGCGCCATCGACATGGCGTCGTAGAGCGCGACGCCCGAGCCCGCGTACAGCCGCTCCCAGCCCCGGTGCTGAAGGGGGTACAGAAACGGGACCGGCTTCACGAGGTGGGGCGCCAGGCGCTCCAGCAGCAGCCCGCGCTCCTTCAGCGCCTCGCGCACGAGCGCGAAGTCCAGCATCTCCAGATAGCGCAGTCCGCCGTGTATCAGCTTGCTCGACCTGCTGGAGGTGCCCGACGCCCAGTCACGGGCCTCGACCAGGCCCGTGGACAGGCCCCGGGTGGCGGCGTCCAGCGCCGTGCCCGCGCCGACCACGCCCCCGCCCACGACCAGCACGTCCAGCTCGCGCTCGGCCATGCCCGCCAGCGACTCGGCACGCTGCGCCGGCCCCAGTGTCCCTGTCCTCACCGCTGCCTCCCGCCATGTCGCGCCGGCCACACCCGTCAAGCGAGACCCGGCTCACCTCTCCTCATGCCCAAAGTCTGACCGCGATGCCCGACTTCGGCCACCACGCACCGGCAGCCTGTGGACAAACACACGAGGAAACACGCGTAGTCAATCACGCAAATCGGTCATATTTACTCCTAGTCTGACATTGCCCTCGTCGCTCGCTCATTCTGTCCACAGCAGTTGCGCACCTCTCCCGCCTCGGCTACTGGGAAGGACGGCCCACGTCATGCCCGCAGATCTCGCCGTCATCGGACTCGGTCATCTCGGCCTGCACCTGGCCCAGGCCGCCGTCGCGGCCGGCATCCCGACACTCGGGTACCGGACCGGCCCCGAGGCCGGCTCCCTCACCGCCGCCGAACTGCGCCGGATGCTCGCACGCGGCTTCCGGCCCGCCTCCAGCCCCGCCGAACTCGGCCGTGTCCGCACCGCCGTCATCTGCGCCCCGGTCCCGCGCGGCGCGGACGGCGCACCCCACCTCACCCAGGTGGAGTCCGCCGCCCGCACCCTCGCCGAGCAACTGCGCGCGCACACCACCGTCATCCTGGAGTCACCGGTTCCGCCCGGCACCACGGAGGATCTCCTGCGTCCCCTCCTCGAAGCGGGCTCCGGGCTGCGCGCGGGCCGCGACTTCCACCTCGCCTACTCGCCGAGCCGCGTCGACCCCGGCAACCGGGACTTCGGGGCCGCCAACACGCCCAAGGTCATCGGCGGCCTCACCCCCGCCTGCACGGAGTCCGCCGCCACCTTCTACGGACGTCTGACCGACAAGGTGGTACGCGCGCGTGGGCCGCGCGAGGCGGAGACCGTGCAGGTGCTGGAGACGAACTACCGACAGGTCAACATCGCCCTCGTCAACGAGATGGCAGTGCTCTGCCACGACTTGGGCGTCGACCTGTGGGACGTCATCCGCTGCGCGGAGACCAAGCCGTTCGGCTTCCAGGCGTTCCGCCCCGGCCCCGGCGTCGGCGGCCACGCCGTCCCCCAGGACCTGGCGGCCCCGACCGGGCGCAGCCTGCGCATGGTCGAACTGGCGCAACAGGTCAACAGCCGGATGCCGCCGTACGTCGTACAGCGCGCCGCCGCCCTCCTGAACGAGCACGGCAAGTCGGCCCGCGGCGCCCGGGTCCTGCTGCTCGGCGTGACCTACAAGCCGGACCTCGCCGACCTCCAGGGCTCGCCCGCACACGAGATCGCGCTGCGTCTGATGGAGCTGGGCGCGTCGGTCAGCTACCACGACCCGCACGTCCCGGCATGGAGCGTCCTCGACCGGCCGATCCCGCGCGCGGACTCCCTCTACGAGGCGGCGGCGGGCGCGGACCTGACGATCCTGCTCCAGCAGCACCGCACCTACGACCTCCAGGGCCTCTCGGTGAAGGCCCAACTGCTCCTGGACACACGGGGGGCCACACCCACGGGGGCGGCGCATCGGTTGTGAAGGGGACGCATGAGGTCCCCGAGTCTGGGACGGTGGCACACGGGGCGACTGGCGCCGCTACGGTACGGGCAGACGGACCCGTCGCCGGGGCACTGCGGCAGGCCCCGAAAGGTGATCGGAGTGTCCACCCCTACGTCTCATAGGGGCGGCCGCTCACCATCCGAAAAGCCGTAGGATCCACCCCCTCCGGTACCGGACCACCCGACGGCGGATCCGGTAGCGTACAAAAGGCGGAGCCCGCCGCAATGGGCGTTGCGGCAGGTTCCAGACGGGTTACGTGTGTCCGCCCCTAGTCTGTATAGGCGCGGCCGCTCACGGTCCGTCAATCCGCAAGATCCACCTCCTGCGGCACTTCATCATCCACAGACGGATCCGGTCCAAGCGAGTGGGCTTGCGGTGACGGCCCAGGGGCGCGCCCCCTTCCATGACGCCGCCCAGTTGCCCGGTGGACACACGAAGGGGCCTGGTTCACCCGTCGGGGTGAACCAGGCCCCTTCGTCCGCTCAGGCCGAGCGAGGCGTCAGGTCACCGCCGGTGCTGCGAGTCCGCCACCGTGACCTCGACCCGCTGGAACTCCTTGAGCTCGCTGTAGCCGGTGGTCGCCATGGCCCGGCGCAGGGCGCCGAAGAAGTTCATCGAGCCGTCCGGGGTGTGCGAGGGGCCGGTGAGGACCTCCTCGATCGTGCCGACCGTGCCGAGGTCGACCTTCATGCCGCGCGGCAGCTCCTCGTTGACGGCCTCCATGCCCCAGTGGTGGCCCTTGCCGGGCGCGTCCGTGGCGCGGGCCAGCGGGGAGCCCATCATCACGGAGTCGGCGCCGCAGGCGATCGCCTTGGGGAGGTCGCCGGACCAGCCGACGCCGCCGTCCGCGATCACGTGCACGTACCGTCCGCCGGACTCGTCCATGTAGTCGCGACGGGCCGCCGCCACGTCCGCGACCGCCGTGGCCATCGGTACCTGGATGCCGAGCACGTTGCGCGTGGTGTGCGCGGCGCCGCCGCCGAAGCCGACCAGGACGCCGGCCGCGCCGGTGCGCATCAGGTGCAGGGCGGCGGTGTAGGTGGCGCAGCCGCCGACGATCACCGGGACGTCGAGCTCGTAGATGAACTGCTTCAGGTTCAGCGGCTCGTGCGAGTGGGAGACGTGCTCCGCCGACACCGTCGTACCGCGGATGACGAAGATGTCCACGCCCGCGTCCACGACGGCCTTGGAGAACTGCGCCGTGCGCTGCGGGGAGAGCGCGGCCGCCGTGACCACGCCGGAGTCGCGCACCTCCTTGATGCGCGCGCCGATCAGCTCCTCCTTGATCGGAGCCGCGTAGATCTCCTGGAGGCGGCGGGTCGCGGCCTCGACCGGCAGCTCGACGATCTCGTCGAGCAGCGGCTGCGGGTCCTCGTGCCGCGTCCACAGGCCCTCGAGGTTCAGCACGCCCAGGCCGCCCAGCTCGCCGATGCGGATCGCGGTGGCCGGGGAGACGACCGAGTCCATGGGGGCGGCCAGGAAGGGCAGCTCGAAGCGGTAGGCGTCGATCTGCCAGGCGATCGAGACCTCCTTCGGGTCCCGCGTACGGCGGCTGGGGACGACGGCGATGTCGTCGAAGGCGTACGCCCGGCGGCCGCGCTTGCCGCGCCCGATCTCGATCTCAGTCACGTCTGTGGCCTTTCCCTGATGCGTTTCAGCGTCTTCCAGTATCGCCGACGGCCGCGCCGGGAGCCGCCCCGGACGGACGACGAGGGCGGTCCGGAAGTTTCCGGACCGCCCTGCGAGGTCGTCACCCGCGCTGCATGCGCGTATGCGTCACCTGCCGCTGTAGTTCGGCGCCTCGACCGTCATCTGGATGTCGTGCGGGTGGCTCTCCTTGAGGCCCGCGGACGTGATCCGGACGAACTGGCCCTTGGCCTGCAGATCGGGAACCGTCCGGCCGCCGACGTAGAACATCGACTGGCGCAGACCGCCCACGAGCTGGTGCACGACCGAGGAGAGCGGGCCGCGGAAGGGCACCTGGCCCTCGATGCCCTCCGGGATCAGCTCGTCGTCCGAGGCGATGCGCTCCTGGAAGTAGCGGTCCTTGGAGAAGGACTTGCGGTCGCCGCGGGACTGCATGGCGCCCAGCGAGCCCATGCCGCGGTACGACTTGAACTGCTTGCCGTTGATGAAGAGCAGCTCGCCCGGCGACTCCTCGCAGCCGGCGAGCAGCGAGCCCAGCATCACCGTGTCGGCGCCCGCGACCAGGGCCTTGGCGATGTCGCCGGAGTACTGCAGGCCACCGTCGCCGATGACCGGGACACCGGCCTCCTTGGCGGCGAGCGAGGCCTCGTAGATCGCGGTCACCTGGGGCACGCCGATGCCGGCGACCACACGGGTGGTGCAGATGGAACCCGGGCCGACACCGACCTTGATGCCGTCCACACCGGCGTCGATCAGGGCCTGCGCGCCGGCGCGGGTGGCGATGTTGCCGCCGATGACGTCGACGCCGGACGAGTTCGACTTGATCTTGGCGACCATGTCGCCGACCAGTCGGGAGTGGCCGTGCGCGGTGTCGACGACGATGAAGTCGACACCCGCCTCGATCAGGGCCTGGGCGCGCTCGAAGGCGTCGCCCGCCACGCCGACCGCGGCACCGACGATGAGCCGGCCCTTGGCGTCCTTGGCGGCGTTCGGGTACTGCTCCGCCTTGACGAAGTCCTTGACCGTGATCAGGCCCTTGAGGACGCCCTCGTCGTCGACCAGCGGAAGCTTCTCGATCTTGTGGCGGCGCAGCAGCTCCATGGCCTCCGCGCCGGTGGTGCCGACCCGGCCGGTGACCAGGGGCATCGGGGTCATGACGTCGCGCACCCGGCGGGAACGGTCGCTCTCGAAGGCCATGTCACGGTTGGTGACGATGCCGAGCAGCTTGCCGGCGGGGTCGGTGACAGGGACACCGCTGATCCGGAACTTGCCGCACAGGGCGTCGGCCTCGGCCAGGGTCGCGTCCGGGTGGATGGTGATGGGGTTGGCCACCATGCCGGACTCGGAGCGCTTGACCAGGTCGACCTGGTTGGCCTGGTCCTCGATGGACAGGTTGCGGTGCAGTACACCGACGCCGCCCTGACGGGCCATCGCGATCGCCATGCGCGATTCGGTGACCTTGTCCATGGCGGCGGACAGAAGCGGGATGTTGACCCGGACGTTCTTGGAGACGTACGAGGCGGTGTCGATCTCGTCGGGCGCCATGTCCGACGCGCCCGGCAGCAGCAGCACGTCGTCGTAGGTCAGCCCGAGTGTCGCGAATTTCTCGGGCACTCCGTCGACGTTGGCAGTCATGACACCTTCCCCAAATGGCCTTGATCGGTGCGGATGTCCATGCTAACGGGAAGCGTGGGTATCTCATTCCACGACGGGAAGTGACCCTCGGCTTCGTATGTTCGTACGGAAACGAGGGTCCGCCGGTTCAGACACGGGGCCGACGGGGCCGTGCCGCGCACCGGCCGGGCGGGCCCCGGGACCCCCGCACTCCGCCGTTCTGGCTGGTCGCCGTTGCGACGGTGAAGAAGCCGCGGCCGTGGACACGAGGCCGCGGCACGCAGGGACGACGGCGGTGCCGCTACTGCTCGGCGAGTGCGCGCAGCCTGCTCAGCGCCCTGTGTTGCGCCACCCTCACAGCTCCCGGTGACATTCCCAACATCTGACCTGTTTCCTCCGCGGTCAAGCCCACGGCGATCCGCAGCAGGAGCAGCTCGCGCTGGTTCTCGGGGAGGTTGGCCAGGAGTTTCTTGGCCCACTCGGCGTCGCTGCTCAGCAGCGCGCGCTCCTCGGGACCCAGGGAGTCGTCCGGACGCTCCGGCATCTCGTCCGACGGGACCGCCGTCGAGCCCGGATGGCGCATCGCCGCGCGCTGCAGGTCCGCGACCTTGTGCGCGGCGATCGCGAAGACGAACGCCTCGAACGGGCGCCCGGTGTCCTTGTAGCGCGGCAGCGCGAGCAGCACGGCCACACAGACCTCCTGCGCCAGGTCCTCGACGAAGTGCCGCGCGTCGCCCGGCAGTCGCGACAGCCGCGTACGGCAGTAGCGCAGGGCCAGCGGGTGAACGCGGGCGAGCAGGTCATGGGTCGCCTGCTCGTCGCCGTCGACGGCGCGATGGACGAGCGCACCGATCACCGTTGTCTCGTCGTCGCGCATCGGTCCATGGTGCCTTGGCGTCGTCCGATCCGTGGCACCGCGTCCGTAGTTGTGCACCGAAGCGTTATGAGCAGGTGCGCCGGAACCCATCGCCTGCGCCCTCCCCTCCCGCTCGACCGACTCGTCCCCGAGGAACTCCACACCTCAAGGATGCGGCATCCGCGGCGAAACGAGCAGCGGGCACCCGGCGGGCCCTGTCGCGGGCCCCGCCCACCATGCGGTAGGCGGGGATCTGCGTACCCCCGCGGTGGTCCACTTAGCGGACCAGACCCCATCGGAAACCGAGCGCCACGGCGTGCGCACGGTCCGAGGCGCCGAGCTTCTTGAACAGCCGACGGGCATGCGTCTTGACCGTGTCCTCGGAGAGGAACAGCTCACGGCCGATCTCCGCGTTCGAGCGGCCGTGACTCATGCCCTCCAGGACCTGGATCTCACGCGCGGTGAGCGTGGGCGCGGCGCCCATCTCGGCCGAGCGCAGCCGCCGCGGGGCGAGCCGCCAGGTCGGGTCGGCGAGCGCCTGCGTGACGGTCGCGCGCAGTTCCGCGCGCGAGGCGTCCTTGTGCAGATAGCCGCGCGCGCCGGCGGCGACCGCGAGCGCCACCCCGTCCAGGTCCTCCGCGACGGTGAGCATGATGATGCGCGCACCGGGGTCGGCGGACAGCAGCCGCCGCACGGTCTCGACGCCGCCCAGACCGGGCATGCGTACGTCCATCAGAATCAGGTCCGAACGGTCGGCACCCCAGCGGCGGAGGACTTCCTCGCCGTTGGCCGCCGTCGTCACGCGCTCGACACCGGGCACGGTCGCCACCGCACGGCGGAGCGCCTCTCGGGCAAGCGGGGAGTCGTCGCAGACGAGGACGGATGTCATGACCGCCCTCCGCAGCTGATGCGCGTCACCTTGAGCCTCCAGGCTGTTACGAATCGTCACCTGAGCGGTCGACGCCCTCGGACGCCTGCCCGAGCGCTTGTTGTTTCAACCGCCTCCGCACTCTCAACGATGGTCACTCGAAAGAGTTACGGTGCAGCCACTCGTCTTCGGCACTGTACGTGAGGGCACGGACACGGTGCATACATGCGCGGCGGGCCCCTCGAACTTTCATCACAACCCATGCCCCATTTAGCCGCTTTTCTTCCCGTTTGCTGGTGTCTAGGGCTAGATTCGCAATGAGTCATATTTTCATATCCTTAGATCGTCGATGTACGGTCAGGGGCAGGTATCCGCCCAAAACGGCAACAAGGGGACACGCAATGGCAGATTTCTCCCGCCTTCCCGGTCCGAACGCGGATCTGTGGGACTGGCAGCTCCATGCGGCCTGCCGTGGGGTCGACAGCTCGCTCTTCTTCCATCCCGAGGGAGAACGCGGGGCGGCCCGGAGCGCTCGTGAGAACTCGGCCAAAGAGGTCTGCATGAGGTGCCCCGTACGCGCCGAGTGCGCAGCTCATGCACTGGCGGTGCGCGAGCCGTACGGCGTATGGGGCGGACTGACCGAGGACGAGCGCGAAGAGCTCATGGGGCGAGCACGGAACCGGCTGGTACCGGCCTCGACCTCCAGCGGGGGCTCCGCCGCCTCGAACAACTGAAGGAACGTTTTTGTATGACGGGCACGCACGCGCGTGCCCATTTTTGGGGTACGCCGGGTCTCCCGGGGTGCCGCCGGGCCGCATGACAGGCGGCCCCCTTCGCGGATCGGGCTAGCGCACGGCCGCCCGCGCCAGTTCCTCCAGCGTCGCCGCCACCGCCGGGACGTGCGCCAGATCCGGCAGAGTCAGGGCGACGATCTCCCGCCGCACCACGGGTTCCAGCGCCACCGGGCGCACTCCCCTCGGCCGTACCGACTCGATCGCGAGCTGCGGCAACACGGCCACCCCGAGCCCGGCACCCACCAGCCCGACCACCGCCGGATAGTCGTCGGTCGCGAAGTCGATACGGGGCGCGAAACCGGCGCTCTCGCACACCTCCACGAGCTGTCCCCGGCAGCGCGGGCAGCCCGCGATCCACGGTTCCCCGGCCAGTTCACCGATGGCGACCGACTGCGCGTGGGCCAGCCGGTGCCCCTCGGGGACGAGGGCGACCAGCCGGTCGCCGAGCAGGGGGCGCACGAACAGGTCGTCCCACTCCTCGGCACCCGCCGCGCCTTCGTAGCGGAAGGCGAGCGCCACATCGCAGTCGCCCGCGCGCAGCTTCTCGACGGACTCCGGCGGTTCGGCCTCCTCCAGGGAGACCCGGGTGCCCGGGTGCGCGGCGCGCAGGGCGGCCAGCGCGGTGGGGACGAGCGTGGAGCTGCCGCTCGGGAAGGAGACGAGACGGACCCGGCCGGCCCGCAGCCCCGCGATGGCGGCGACCTCCTCCTCGGCGGCGGTCAGCCCGGCGAGGATGCCCGACGCGTGCCGTACCAGCGCCTCGCCGGCCTGGGTCAGGCGTATCGCGCGGCCGGTGCGGATGAGCAGGGGTGTGCCGACGGACGCCTCCAGCGCCTTCATCTGCTGGCTCACGGCGGGCTGGGTGCAGCCCAGCTCGCGCCCCGCCCCCGAGAAGGAACCGGTGGTGGCCACGGCGCGCAGCACGCGGAGATGACGGGCCTCGATCACCCTGTGAGCATAAGCGCATCTTGGGGACAGCGGCACAAATCACGTCGACGCTTTGACCTCCGCTCCCCTACCGTGCGGGCATGAAGCTTGTTTCTGTAAACCTGGGCCGGCCCCGGTCCGTCGACTACACCGACCAGGCCGAGGGGCTCACCGGCATCGACAAGCAGCCCGTGGACGGACCGGTGCGGGTGTCGGCGCCCGGGCCCAAGGGGACCGGCGCGAGCGGGGTCGCCGGGGACGCGGTGTGCGATCTGCGGTTCCACGGCGGCGACGAACAGGCGGTGTACGCGTTCGCCCGCGAGGACCTCGACGCCTGGGAGCAGGAGCTGGGCCGCCGGCTGCCGAACGGCTCCTTCGGCGAGAACCTCACCACCGAGGGGCTCGACGTGTCCGGCGCCCGGATCGGCGAGCGCTGGCGCATCGGACCCGAGGTGGTGCTGGAGGTGACCTCTGGGCGCGTACCGTGCCGCACCTTCCAGGAGCATCTGGGCGAGCGCGGCTGGGTCAGACGGTTCACGCGGCAGGGCGCCCCCGGCGCGTATCTGCGGGTGATCACGCCAGGTGAGATACAGGTCGGCGATCCCGTGGAGATCGTGCACCGGCCCGGCCACGACATCACGGTCGCCCTCCAGTTCCGGGCGTCGACGACGGAACGGCACCTGCTGCCCCGTCTGTTGGCGGCGGCCGATGCGCTGCACTCGGAGAGCACGGCGGCGGCTCGTCGGTATGCGCGCGAGCAGGCCTCCGGGAACTGACGCGAGATGTGCGGACGTTGGCGGTGGAGCCGGTGAAATCCCCGGTCCGGCGGGCGGACTCCGTCAGTCCGGGTCACTATCGTTGGCGCATGACAACGGCTCTGATTACGGGATCGACCGCGGGCATCGGCGCCGCGTTCGCACGGCGCCTCGCCGCCGACGGCCATGACCTCGTCCTCGTGGCACGCGACACCAAGCGGCTGCGCGAGCAGGCGACGGAACTGCACGACCGTCATGGCATCGAGGTGGAGGTACTCACCGCGGACCTGGCCACCGACAAGGGCATCGAGGCGGTGGCCACGCGCGTGTCCGACCTCAGGAACCCGGTAGACCTGCTCGTCAACAACGCGGGCTTCGGGAACAAGGGCCGTTATCTCGAGGTGCCGATGGCCGACGAGCTGCGGATGCTGAAGGTGCACTGCGAGGCCGTGCTGCGGCTGACCAGCGCGGCGGCCGAGGCCATGCGCACCCGCGGGCGCGGCGGCATCGTGAATGTGGCCTCGGTGGCGGCGTTCGTCCCGCGCGGCACCTACGGCGCGTCCAAGGCGTGGGTCGTGCAGTTCACTCAGGGCGCGGCCCGGGACCTGGTCGGGTCGGGCGTACGGCTGATGGCGCTGGCCCCCGGCTTCGTACGCACGGAGTTCCACCAGCGGGCCGGGATGGGCACGGACAACATCCCGGGCTGGATGTGGCTGGACGCCGACAAGCTGGTCGCCTCGGCGCTCGCGGACCTGGCGCGGGGCAAGACGCTGTCGATCCCGGACCCGCGCTACAAGGCGCTGATGGGCCTGGCGAAGGTGACGCCGCGCGCGCTGCTCGGCGGAATCAGCTCCCGGACGGGGCGCAAGTACGGGCCGCAGTGACGGGCGGATGCTCCGTACGGAGATGACGGGCGGAGGTGGCCTCGCCGCTCCGGTGCGAAAATGGCCATGACCGAGCCGGACGCAGCGCGCCGGAGGCGACGTCATGACCTTCGTACAGCTCATCGAGTGCAGGACGGACCGGTTCGAGGAGATGAACCGGCTGATCGACGCATGGGTCGAACAGACCCGGGGGAAACGCACGGCCACGCACGACCTGGTCGGCAGAGACCGGTCCGACGGGTCGCACTTCGTCGAACTCGTGGAGTTCCCCTCATACGAGGAGGCGATGCGGAACTCGAACCTGCCCGAGACCGGCAGGATCTACCAGGAGATGGTCGCCCTGTGCGACGAGATGCCCGTCTTCATGGATCTCGACGTGGTGCGCGACGAGCAGTTGTGGACCGACGCCGTGCGGCGCTTCTTCGACACGCTCTCCACGGCGGGTGAACTGCCGCCGCTCAACGACCTGATCACGGAGGACTGCCACAGTCACGACCCCGTCAACCGGCAGGACACCATCGGACTGGACGCGATCCGGCGCGAGTGCCGGATGTGGCGGGACGCCTTCGACTTCACCTTCACCACCGAGGACCTGATCGCGCAGGGCGAGCGGGTCTGCGCACGGTGGACCTGGAACGCCACGCACAAGGGCGAGTTCCTCGGGATCACGCCCACCGGACGGCGGGTCACCATGACCGGGATGACTCTGTTCCGGTTCGGGCCGGACGCGAAGATCGCCGACATCTGGTGGCAGTACGACCAGCTGGGGCTGATGGACCAGCTCGGCGCGCTCGACGCGCTGGAGGACTGAGGGCTCCGGCCTCGCCCCTCGGGGGACCGGCGGCGGAACGCGCCGAGGCCCGGCGCCCCGTTCCCAGGGCGCCGGGCCTCGGCCGGCTCAGAAGGATCAGCCGTCAGTGGGAGTGACCGTGACCGTGACCGGCGGCGGCCGGCTCCTCCTCTTCCTTCTTCTCGACGACCAGGGTCTCGGTCGTGAGCAGCAGGGAGGCGATGGAGGCGGCGTTCTCCAGAGCGGAGCGGGTGACCTTGACCGGGTCGATGACGCCGGCCTTGATCAGGTCGCCGTACTCACCGGTGGCGGCGTTGTAGCCCTGGCCCTTCTCCAGCTCGGCGACCTTGGAGGCGATGACGTAGCCCTCGAGGCCCGCGTTCTCGGCGATCCAGCGCAGCGGCTCGACGACCGCGCGGCGGACGATGGTCACACCGGTGGCCTCGTCGCCCTGCTTGCCGAGGCCGCCCTCGAGCACCTTGGAGGCGTGCACCAGCGCGGAGCCACCACCGGAGACGATGCCCTCCTCGACCGCGGCGCGGGTCGCGGAGATGGCGTCCTCCAGACGGTGCTTCTTCTCCTTCAGCTCCACCTCGGTGGCGGCGCCGACCTTGATCACGCACACGCCGCCGGCCAGCTTCGCGAGGCGCTCCTGGAGCTTCTCGCGGTCCCAGTCGGAGTCCGTGGTCTCGATCTCGGCCTTGATCTGGGCGACGCGGCCCACGACGTCCTCGGACTTGCCGCCGCCGTCGACGACGGTGGTGTCGTCCTTGGTGACCGTCACGCGGCGGGCGGAGCCCAGCACGTCCAGGCCGACCTGGTCGAGCTTGAGGCCGACCTCCTCGGCGATGACAGTGGCGCCGGTGAGGATCGCCATGTCCTGCAGCATCGCCTTGCGGCGGTCGCCGAAGCCGGGGGCCTTGACGGCGACGGCGTTGAAGGTGCCGCGGATCTTGTTCACGACGAGGGTGGACAGGGCCTCGCCCTCGACGTCCTCGGCGATGATCAGCAGCGGCTTGGAGGCGCCGGCCTGGATGATCTTCTCCAGCAGCGGCAGCAGGTCCGCGATGGCGGCGATCTTGCCCTGGGTGATGAGGATGTAGGGGTCGTCGAGGACGGCCTCCATGCGCTCCTGGTCCGTCACGAAGTACGGCGACAGGTAGCCCTTGTCGAAGGCCATGCCCTCGGTGAAGTCCAGCTCCAGACCGAAGGTGTTGGACTCCTCGACGGTGATGACACCGTCCTTGCCGACCTTGTCCATCGCCTCGGCGATGAGCTCGCCGACCTGCTGGTCCTGGGCGGACAGCGCGGCGACGGCGGCGATGTCGGACTTCTCCTCGATCGGACGCGCGGTGGCCAGCAGGTCCTCGGAGACCGCGGCGACGGCGGCGTCGATGCCCTTCTTCAGGGCGGCCGGGGAAGCACCCGCGGCGACGTTCTTCAGGCCCTCGCGCACCAGCGCCTGGGCGAGCACGGTGGCGGTGGTGGTGCCGTCACCCGCGATGTCGTTGGTCTTGGTCGCCACCTCCTTCACCAGCTGGGCGCCGAGGTTCTCGTACGGGTCCTCGACCTCGACCTCACGGGCGATGGTGACACCGTCGTTGGTGATGGTCGGAGCGCCGAACTTCTTGTCGATGACGACGTTGCGGCCCTTGGGGCCGATCGTCACCTTGACCGTGTCGGCAAGCTTGTTGACGCCGCGCTCGAGGGCGCGACGGGCGTCCTCGTCGAACTTCAGGATCTTCGCCATGGAGCGTTTCAGTCCTCTCGTTGCGATCCCCGGCCGCTCCCGGGGAGCAGCCGCCATCGCGGTGAAAAACGAACAGCGCCCCCGACACCCGGCTGATCAACGGTCGCGGGGCCAGGGGCGCAGCTCAAAGCAGTCTGCTTCGGTGAATTACTTCTCGATGATCGCGAGCACGTCGCGAGCCGAGAGAACGAGGTACTCCTCGTTGTTGTACTTCACCTCGGTGCCGCCGTACTTGCTGTAGAGCACCACGTCGCCGACCTTGACGTCGAGCTCGACGCGCTTGCCGTCCTCGATGCGGCCCGGGCCCACGGCGAGGACGACGCCCTCCTGGGGCTTCTCCTTCGCGGTGTCCGGGATGACCAGGCCAGAGGCCGTGGTCTGCTCGGCGTCCAGCGGCTGGACCACGATGCGGTCCTCGAGCGGCTTGATGGCAACCTTGGAGCTGGTGGTCGTCACGATCCGACCTCCCCCTTCGGAGATCTCACGGGGTTAACTGTCTGAGGTGGCGACCAGGTGGATCCGTCGTCGCGGGTGCCGGACCTGCCCGTCGCGTATTGGCACTCTCCAGTGGGGAGTGCCAGGGCCGAGACTATGACCGCGATTAGCACTCGGTCAAGCGGAGTGCCAATTGCCGGTGGCGCGGCGTGTGACCAGAGTGTCCGGGCCCGGCCTACAGGTAGTCCTCCAGGCGCCCGACCGTGAACCCCCTTGCCTGGATACGGCGCAGAAGCCGGGCCGTCTCGACGGTCAGCGAGGCGAGGGGGCGACCCGGCTCATGGGCGAGGACGATGTCCCCCGAGTGGGGAGTCACACCCCGGCCACGGCGGCCGGCCCCCAGGCCCCGGACGGGGCGCCAAAGGATCAGCGCCTTGACGCCGCAGTCCGCCGCGGCCTCCAGCGTCGTACGGTCGTATCTGCCCTGCGGCGGCCGCAACAGCCGGGTCGGCGCGCCCAGCCGCGCCTTCAGCCGGTCGCGCTGGCCGCAGATCTCCGCGCGCTGCTCGTCGTACGGGCGGCCGCGCAACGCGACGTCGTGCAGGGCCTGGTTCTGGACGACCGCGCCGGCGGCCCGCAGCCGCGAGACGCGCGCGTAGCCCGGCCTCATGCTGCTGTCGGTGAGGAACACGCTGACCGGCAGCCGCAGTTCGCGGATCATGTCGATGAACCGGGGGTCGTTCTCGACGCCCTCGTCGTAGGTCAGGAAGACGACCTTGTCATGGGTGGGGACACGGTCGAGCACCGGCGGCAGGTGCTCGTCCGCCCGGCCCGCGGGGCGGTCGGGCCGGGGCGCGGGCGCGAGCGGCGCGGGCAGGCCCCAGCGCCGGTAGGCCCGGCCGTGGTGGCTGTGCATGGGGTGGACCCGCTGGGCAGCCTTCAGGCCCAGCCGTTCGATGGGGTCGACGGACTGGGCGCAGCCGGACAGCAGCGCGGCGGCGAGCGCTCCGGCGAGCATCGCCCGCACCGGGCGCCGCCCCCTCACGGGTGGCCCTCCGGACGTGCCGTCACGCACCCCTCGCCCGTGGCCTTCTTCGGGAGTCTTCTCATGTCACCGTTCGCACGCTTTTGTTCATTTTGTCGTACGAGCCGCATGGTGTCGGATCCTCGCAGCCGACACGGGCCGCGGCGGGCCGACACCGCGGCCGGACGCACGCCATCCACCGACTGGCCGACAATGGCCCCGTGAACGACCTCTCCCTCGACTCCCTCCTCGGCCCCGAGGGCCGCGCCCTCCTCGACGAGGTGCGCGGCACCGCCCCGGCCGAGGAGCTGGCCGTCGCCACCCGGCTGCGCCGCGAGCACCCCGCCGAACTGGTGTCGGCGGCCCTCACCCAGGCGCGGCTGCGCGAGCGGGCGGCGGCGAAGTTCGGGGCCGAGGACGCACAGCGGATGTTCTTCACCCCGAACGGCGTCGAGCAGTCGACCAGGACGACGGTCGCCGCCCATCGGGCGCAGCGGCTGCGGGCGATGGGTGTGACCTCCGTCGCCGACCTGTGCTGCGGCATCGGCGGCGACGCGATCGCGCTCGCCCGGGCCGGCGTCCGGGTGCTGGCCGTGGACCGCGACCCGCTGACCGCGGCGGTGGCGCGGGCGAACGCCGAGGCGCTCGGTCTGTCCGCGCTGATCGAGGTGCGCGAGGCCGATGTCACGCGGGTGGACGTGGCGTCGTACGACGCCGTCTTCGTGGATCCGGCCCGGCGCGGCGGGCGCGGCCGCATCTTCGACCCGGAGGCGTACTCACCCCCGCTGTCCTGGGCCGTGGCCGCGGCCCTGAAGGCGCCGCGCGCCGCGCTGAAGGTCGCGCCCGGCATCCCGCACGAGGCGGTGCCCGCGGAGGCGGAGGCCGAGTGGATCTCGGACGGCGGGGACGTGAAGGAGGCGGTGCTGTGGTTCGGCACCGAACCCGGTCTCGTCCGCGCCACCCTGCTGCCCGGCCCCCGCGAGCTGCGCGGCCGCGGCCTCCCCGATCCGCCGGTGCGCCCGCTCGGCCGCTATCTCTACGAGCCCGACGGCGCCGTGATCCGCGCCCATCTGGTGGCGGAGGCGGCCGAGGAACTGGACGGCGGGCTGATCGACGAGACGATCGCGTACGTGACCGCGGACGCGCGGCACGACTCCCCCTACGCCACCGCCTACGAGATCACCGACCACCTCCCCTTCAACGTGAAGAAGCTGAAGGCCCTGTTGCGGGAGCGGGAGGTCGGGGTGCTGACCGTGAAGAAGCGCGGCTCGGCAGTGGAGCCGGAGGAACTGCGCCGCAAGGTCCTGCCCAAGCCGCACGGCCCCCACGCGGTGACCGTGTTCCTGACCCGGGTGGCGGGAGCACCGACGATGCTGCTGGGGCACCCGGCCTGAGGGGCTCACGGCCGCCTAGCCGCACTCCCGGGCGCGGGCCTGGAGGAGTTCCCGTTCGCGTTCGTTGCGGGCCAGGAAGGCGGCACGGACGAACTCGGCGCGGGCCTCGGCCGGGCGGCCCAGCCGGGCCAGCAGATCGCCGCGCACGCTCGGCAGCAAGTGGTAGTCCCGCAGGGCGGGTTCGGCGGTCAGCCGGTCGACGATCTCCAGGGCCGGTCCGGGACCTTCCGCGTGCGACACGGCGACCGCGCGGTTCAGCTCCACGACGGGGGACGGGGACCGGACGGCGAGCAGGCCGTAGAGGGTGGCGATGGCGGTCCAGTCCGTCTCCTCGTAGGTGTACGCGTGCGCGTGGCACGCGGCGATCGCCGCCTGGAGGGCGTACGGGCCGGGCGTGCCGGTGGCGGTCGCCTCGGCGCGGGCCAGGGCGTTGATGCCGCGGGCGACGAGCATGCGGTTCCAGCGGCGGCGGTTCTGGTCCCTGAGGAGGACGGGGGCGCCGTCGGGCCCGGTGCGGGCGGGGGCGCGGGACGCCTGGAACTCCAGGAGCGAGGTCAGCGCGTGCACCTCCGGTTCCTTCGGCATGAGGGAGGACAGGATCCGTGCCAGGCGCAGGGCGTCCTCGCACAGGGAGGGCCGCAGCCAGTCGTCGCCGGAGGTGGCCGCGTAACCCTCGTTGAAGATCAGGTAGATGACGTCCAGCACGGAGCCGAGCCGGGCCGCGCGGTCGGGGCCGTACGGGACCTCGAAGGCGATGTTCCGCGTCGCCAGCGTGCGTTTGGCGCGGACGATGCGCTGGGCGATCGTCGGCTCCGGGACGAGGTACGCGCGGGCGATCTCGGCCGTCGTCAGACCGCCGAGCAGCCGCAGGGTGAGGGCGGTGCGGGCCTCGGCCGACAGCACCGGATGGCACGTGGTGAAGACCAGGCGGAGCAGGTCGTCGTCGATGTCGTCGGGATCCGCGGGCTCCTCGGGCGCCGCGGTGGTCTCCAGGTCCCGGCCGATCTCCGCCAGCTTGCGGGCGTAGCGCTCCCGGCGGCGGACCAGATCGACGGCGCGGTGCCGGGCGGTGGCCATGAGCCAGGCGCCCGGGTTGTCCGGCACGCCGTCCCGGGGCCACTGCTCCAGGGCCGCGACCAGCGCGTCCTGGGCCAGTTCCTCGGCGATCCCGACGTCCCGGACGATACGGGCGACTCCCGCGACCACCCGGGGCGACTCCAGACGGAAGACGGTCTCGATGGCATGGCCGGCGGGGGCGGCGGTGGGCTGCTGTTCCACAGCCCACCATGCAACACCCCTGCCGGGCGTAGGCCAAGGAACGGTCAGCCCTCGGCGATCTCCCGCACCTCGCAGGTCACGGTCCAGTGCTCCTCGTGCACCTTCAGGAACCGGTTGGTCCACTCCACCGCCTCGGCCATGTCCTTGCACTGCATGATCGCGTAGCCGCCGACGACCTCCTTGGACTCGGTGAACGGCCCGTCGGTGACGGACAGCTTCCCGCCCTCCCAGCGCACGGTGGCGCCCTGGGCGGAGGGGGTGAGCCCGGCGGTGTCGAGCATCACGCCGGCCTTGGTGACCTCCTCGATCAGCTCGCCCATCCGCTGCATCAGCTCGGGGCTGGGGCCCTCGGCGGGGGCGGTGGACTCGTCGATCCGTACGAGCGACAGATAGCGGGGCATGGTGACTCCTTCGATCCGGAAGCGGCGGGGCCTGTCCCCGCCTCTCACCTGTGCGTCGATCGGACGGCGCCCGGATCGACATGGTCGCCGGAATTCTTCGAAGATTTTTTTCTCGGGGCCGTTCAGCCGCCGTCGACCGACTCGAAACGCCAGCGGTGCACCGCGCGGGTCACCAGCTCGCCGTCCGGCTCGGGCAGTTCGGGGAGGGTGGCGGCGAGGTCCGCGTCCCACCAGGTGATGACGAGCACCCGGTCCTGGGGAGCCCGGAGGGTCTCGCGCCGCAGCGGCGCGGGCACCAGCTCCTGGGCCCGCGCCCAGGCCAGCAGGTCCTCGCCCCGCCCGGCCACCGCCCGGGCCTCCCACATCAGCGCGACCGTCACGAGTACAGGTTCTCCTTGCTGATCTCGTGGACGTGGTCGTGGGCATGCGCCTGGCCGGGCACATGCGGGTCCGTCACCGGCAGCGACGAGTCCGCCGACAGATCCCAGTCCGAGGCGGCCCGTCCGCGGGCGACCATCTCCGCGCCGAGCGCGGCGACCATCGCGCCGTTGTCGGTGCACAGCTTGGGACGGGGCACCCGAAGCCGGATGCCGGCCGCCTCGCAGCGCTCCTGGGCCAGGGCGCGCAGACGGGAGTTGGCCGCCACTCCACCGCCGATCATCAGATGGTCGACGCCCTCGTCCTTGCAGGCCCGCACCGCCTTGCGGGTCAGCACGTCCACCACCGCCTCCTGGAAGGAGGCCGCCACGTCACGCACCGGGACCTCCTCGCCCGCCGCGCGCTTCGCCTCGATCCAGCGGGCCACGGCCGTCTTCAGGCCGGAGAAGGAGAAGTCGTACGCGGGGTCGCGCGGACCGGTCAGCCCGCGCGGGAACGCGATCGCCTCCGGGTCGCCCTCCCGGGCGTACCGGTCGATGACCGGGCCGCCGGGGAAGCCGAGGTTCAGCACGCGGGCGATCTTGTCGAAGGCCTCGCCCGCCGCGTCGTCGATGGTCGCACCCATCGGCCGTACGTCCGCGGTGATGTCGGTGGAGAGCAGCAGCGAGGAGTGCCCGCCGCTCACCAGCAGCGCCATCGTCGGCTCGGGCAGCGCGCCGTGCTCCAGCTGGTCCACGCAGATGTGGGAGGCGAGGTGGTTCACGCCGTACAGCGGCTTGCCCAGGGCGTACGCGTACGCCTTCGCCGCCGAGACGCCGACCAGCAGCGCACCGGCGAGCCCGGGCCCGGCGGTGACGGAGATGCCGTCCAGGTCCTTCGCGCTCACCCCCGCTTCCTGCAGCGCGCGGTCGATGGTCGGCACCATCGCCTCCAGATGTGCGCGGGAGGCGACCTCCGGGACCACGCCGCCGAAGCGCGCGTGCTCGTCGACGCTGGAGGCGATGGCGTCCGCGAGAAGGGTGGTGCCGCGGACGATGCCGACGCCGGTCTCGTCGCAGGAGGTCTCGATCCCCAGGACCAGGGGTTCGTCAGCCATTGTTGTCGGTTCCTCGTGCTGAAGGGGGGCCCGCAGCGAAGCCGCTGTCGGGCGAGGTGGTCAGGCGCATCACCAGGGCGTCGACGTTTCCCGGCTGGTAGTAGCCGCGTCGGAACCCGATGGGCTCGAAGCCGTAGCGCTCGTAGAGCTTCTGTGCGCGCACGTTGTCGACCCGGCACTCGAGCATCACCTGGGCGCACTCGAACGCGGTGGCGGCCCGCAGCAGTTCGGTCAGCAGCCGTCCGCCGAGTCCCGTGCCCCACAGGCCGCGGGCCACAGCGATGGTCTGGATGTCGGCCAGGTCGCCCTGGGCGGCCAGCCCCGCATAGCCGACGATGCGCTCGCCGTCGACCGCCACGATGTACCGCCGGGTCGCCTCCGCTCCCCTGGCGTGCGCGAGCTCGGACCAGAACATCCCCCGCGACCAGGCGTCCTCAGGGAAGAGCTCCTTCTCCAGCTCCAGGACGGGGTCGATGTCCCACCAGCGCATCTCGCGCAGCACAGGTGTCACGGGCCCGGTCACTTGGGGGTGACCACCTTGTAGTTCTTCGGCACCTGCGCGTCGGGGCGGCGCAGATACAGCGGGCGGGGCGCGACCAGTTCCTCGCCCGCCGCCAGCCGCTCCGCCGCCAGGGACGCGAGCGCGGCCGCCGAGACATGCTCGGGCTCATGGGCCTGCGGGAACGTGTCCGGGTACAGCAGCGCGCCGGCGCCGACGGCGGGCAGGCCCTCGACCTGCTCCGCGATGTCCGCGGGACGGTCCACGGCGGGGTCGGTCACCCGGGTCCGGGCGTTGTCGTACCGCGCCCAGTAGACCTCCTTGCGCCGTGCGTCGGTGGCCACGACGAAGGGCACCTCCAGGTCGGAGGCGTAGGCGAGACCGTCGAGGGTGCACACGCCGTACACGGGCACCCCGAGCGCGAGACCGAAGGTGTCGGCGGTCATGAGACCGACACGCAGCCCGGTGTAGGGGCCGGGGCCCACGCCCACGACGATGCCGGTGACGGCGTCGAGCCGGGTGTCCGCCTCGGCGAGGACCCGGTCGACGGCAGGCAGCAGCAGTTCCCCGTGCCGCCGCGCGTCGACCTGGGTGGACGAGGCGACGACGGACGTGCCGTCGTGCAGGGCGACGGTGACGGCGGGGGTGGCGGTATCCAGAGCGAGCAAGAGCACGCAAACAGCCTACGGCGCCCGCGCCCGACGCACGGCCGGGCCGGTCCGGCACGCGCCTGCTGCTACCGTCACAGCGAAGAAGTACGACGGATCGATCAACGAACGGATACGTCGTCGTACGAGTGGTGGTCCGAGCGACGCACTGCTTCCGCGTGCGGGGGTCGAGAGGTGGGCACAGGGTGGCTAGGAGCAGCTCGGGAATCGTGGCCGGGCTCACCGTGGCGGCCGTCGCCATGGTCGGTTTCCTCGCCTACCAGGCGTCGGCGCACGTGCCCGACACGCTGGGGAAGCCGCAGGTGAAGAGCTCGGCCCCGGCCAAGCCTCCCCGGGCCAAGAAGAACCCGGCGGCGCTGCCCGCAGCCTCCGGCACGGGCGAGCGGGTCGTGTACGCGCTCGACGACGACCGGGTGTGGCTGGTCGGCCAGGACAACAAGGTGCAGCGCACGTTCAAGGTCACGCCGGGGACGGTGGACCCGCTGCCGGGCACGTACAAGGTGACCACCCGGACCGCCGCCGGAAACGGTTCGGACGGTACGGCGGTCGAGCACATCGTGCGATTCGCGATGAACCAGGGCGTGGTGATCGGCTTCAGCGCGGCCGTGGACGGTACGACGGCCAAGCCCGACGCCTCGAGGAAGCTGGGCGGAATCCGCGAGTCCCGTGCGGACGGCACGGCGGTGTGGGAGTTCGCGACGACCGACGAGAAGGTCGTCGTCGTCCCGTAGGGACCTTCATCGGCCTCTTCGGGCTTCTTCGGCTACGCGCGGGCCGTGCTCCGGCGCTCTCGGGGGCTCTACGCGGCCCTGCGGGGCGCCTCGGTCACCTCGGTCCCAGGGGTCGCCGGGGTCGCCTTCGGTGCGGGATCCGGGTCGCGCGGCGGGGTCGAGACGGTCTTCGCCGCGGCGCACGCCGCCAGCAGGTCCCGCATCGACACTCCGGCCGCCCCGGCCGCGACACGCCGCGGCGCCTCGTCGCGCTCTGAAGCCGGCATGGACGCCTCCTGGACTCGCCGGGGCGGGCGTGGTTAGGCAGCCCTAACCACGGACTCATGTCCATGTGACCACGCCCGGCACCTGCGGCGCAACACCTTGCCGACGAGTTGTCGGCATGTTCGACCGAAAATACGAACGCGCGTCCCGCGGCCCTGAGAGGCCTCTCAGGGCCTGGGCGGGGGCGGCTTCAAGGCTTCGGTGGGGGCGGCCTCAGGGCTTCGGTGGGGGCGGCTTCAGCGCTTCTGGCGGGTGCGGCCTCAGGCCGACAGGACGGCCAGGTCCACCGTCGCCCAGCGGTGTCCGATTCCCGTGAGGGTGACGTGGCGCACCTCGTCCGTCGTGTCCCCCACCGCCCGGTGGATGACCACGTGCAGCCGGTCGTCCGTCAGCTCCTCGACCTTGCCCTCGCCCCACTCCACGACGACCACGGAGTCCGGCAGCGAGACATCGAGGTCGAGGTCCTCCATCTCGTCGAGCCCGCCGCCCAGCCGGTAGGCGTCCACATGGACCAGCGGCGCGCCGTCCACGAGGGACGGATGCACCCGGGCGATCACGAAGGTCGGCGAGGTGACCGCGCCGCGCACCCCGAGCCCCTCACCGAGGCCGCGGGTCAGCGTGGTCTTGCCCGCGCCCAGCTCGCCGTTCAGCATCACGAGGTCGCCGGCGCGCAGCAGCTTGGCCAGACGGCGGCCCAACTCCTGCATCTGTTCGGGGGAGGTGACGGTGAACTCGGCGGTGACGCCCGGCAGCGGGGACTCAGCCGGGCTGTGCGGTGCTGGTGCTTCCATAGCCCCCCACGGTAGCCCCTGCGGGGACCGCTCCCGAGCGTGTCAGGAGGTCGGCGAGGCGGTCGGTGACGGCCTCGGGGTGCTCCAGCATCACCAGATGTCCGGCGTCCGGCACGAGCACGAGCTCGGCGTCGGGCAGCAGATCGGCGATCACCTCGCTGTGCTCGCTCGGTGTCACCAGGTCCTGGACCCCGGCCAGCACCAGCACCGGAAGATCGGCGAAACGGGCCAGAGCCGTGGTCTTGTCGTGGTCGGTGAACGCCGGATAGAACTCGGCGACCACGTCGATCGGCGTCGCCTCGATCATCCGCTCGGCGAACCGGGCGACGGCCGGGTCGACGTCACGGGAGGCGAACGAGTACCGCTTGATGATCCCCGCGAACAGGTCGGCGGTGGCCCTGCGCCCCCTCTCCACCAGCTCGGCCTGCTGCCCCAGCGCCTTCAGCACCCCGGGAAGTATGCGACGTATAGCGTTGACGCCCGCGATGGGCAGTCCGAAGTTGACCTCGCCGAGCCGCCCGGGCGAGGTGCCGACCAGGGCCACGCCGACGACCCGGTCGCGGATCAGCTCGGGGAACTGGTCGGCGAGGGCCATCACCGTCATGCCGCCCATCGAGTGCCCGACGAGGACGACCGGCCCCTCGGGCACGGCCGCGTCCAGCACGGCCTTGAGGTCGCGCCCGAGCTGGTCGATGGAGACGGGTGTGCCGTCCGCCTGGGCGAGCCCGCGCCCGGAGCGGCCGTGGCTGCGCTGGTCCCAGTAGACGGTCCGGACGACGCCGCGCAGGGCGGCCCGCTGGAAGTGCCAGGAGTCCTGGTTGAGGCAGTAGCCGTGGCTGAAGACGACGGTGACCGGGGCCGGGGCCTTACGGCCGAAGAGCCTCCGGCGGCGCGGTGCGGGACCGCCCTCCGGCTCCGCGTCGTCGACCTCGTAGTACAGCTCGGTGCCGTCGTCCGCGTAGGCCTTGCCGGGCGTGCCGCGGAGCGTTCCGTAGGGGCCGGTCGAGTCGAGGGCGAGCCGGGCCTTGCGGCGCATGCCTCGGCCGACCGTCATCCGTTCGAGGGCGACACCGGCCGCGGCGCCCGCCGCGACCACGCCTATCGCGGCGCCGGCGATGCCGGCGAGGCGCCAGTTCCCGGTCGTGACGGCGGTGGCGCCCGCGACAGCCTCCACGGCCTCCGCGCTCGTCTCGCTCACGTCCCCCTCCTCCTCGCCGGATGCTCCGCCCGTACTGCTCTGGGCGGTGGCTCCGCTCGTCCCGCCTACGTCTGCCCCGGATCACCCGTGTGGGTTACCCGTCCTGTTCTGTCTTCACATTTACGTAGACGCGGGGCACGCGGGTTCCGATCCGGGTCACGATTTCGTAAGCGATGGTCCCGGCCGCCTGCGCCCAGTCCTCGGCGGTGGGCTCGCCGTGGTCGCCGGGACCGAACAGAACGGCCTCCGTACCGGGCGGGGGTTCGTCGCCGCCCAGGTCCACCACGAACTGGTCCATGGCGATCCGGCCAGCGGCCGTACGGAGCTTGCCGTCGACCAGGACCGGGCCCGCGCCGGAGGCATGGCGCGGAATGCCGTCCGCGTAGCCGACCGGGACCAGGCCGAGGGTGGTGGTGCCGGGGGTGGTGTAGAGGTGGCCGTAGCTGACGCCGTGGCCGCCGGGGACCTGCTTCACCAGGGCGAGCGAGGCCTTCAGGCTCATCACGGGGCGCAGTCCGAGGTCGGCGGGAGTGCCGAGTTCGGGGCTGGGCGAGAGGCCGTAGACCGCGATCCCCGTGCGGACGAGGTCGAAGTGCGCCTCGGGCAGGGTCAGCGTGGCGGGCGAGTTGGCGATGTGGCGCACCTCCGGGTGCACGCCCTGGTCCTCGGCGTACGCCACCATCTCCCGGAAACGGCCCAGTTGTTCCTGGATGGAGGGGTGGCCGGGCTCGTCGGCGCAGGCGAAGTGCGACCACAGGCCCACGACGGTGAGCAGGCCGTCCGCCTCGGCGCGCAGGGCCTCGGCGACGAGTTCGGGCCAGTCCGCGGGCTGGCAGCCGTTGCGCCCCAGGCCGGTGTCGGCCTTGAGGTGGACCCGGGCGGGCACGCCCGCGGCGGCCGCGGCCTCGCGCAGTTCCCCCAGCGCCCACAGACCGCTCACCGAGACGTCGACATCGGCCTCGATCGCCCGGCGCCAGGGGCCGCCGGGGGTCCAGAGCCAGCACAGAACGCGCCCGGGCAGACCGGCCTCACGCAGGGCGAGGGCCTCCTCGGGGGTGGCCGTGCCGAGCCACTGGGCACCGGCCTCCAGGGCCGCACGGGCGCACGGGACGGCCCCGTGGCCGTACGCGTCCGACTTCACGACGGCCATCAGGGCCGCGCCGGGCGCGAGGGCACGCAGGGCACGCACGTTCGCCCGCAGGGCCGCAAGATCGATCTCGGCGCGGGCACGCAGGGGTGGTGTCTCAGAACTCGTCATCGCGCCACCAGTGTCTCAGAGGCCTCCGACAGCGCTCCGGCACCGGTACGGTCTCGCGCGGCGGCAGGGCGAACGCCCCTGTGGCAGGCGCCGAGAGGGCGGCCCGTCTCAGCTCCGTACGTCCCGCCACGCCTCCGGGATGGCGTTCGCCACGTCATGGGCGCCGGCGGGGGCGCCGTCCGCCGCGTAGCGGCCTGCGAGACCGTGCAGATAGGCCGCCGCACTGCCCGCGTCCCGCGCCGTGAGACCGGCCGCGAGCAGCGAGCCGGACAGCCCGGACAGCACGTCCCCGCTGCCCGCGGTCGCGAGCCACGGTGTGCCCGTGGCGTTCACCCGCACCGGCCCGCCCTCGGGATTCGCCACCAGCGTGGTGGAGCCCTTGAGCAGGACGGTCGCCCGGTACCGGGCCGCCAGTTCCCGCACGGCCGTGAGCCGGGCGCCCTCCACCTCCTCGCGCGACACGCCGAGCAGCGCGGCCGCCTCACCGGCGTGCGGGGTCATCAGCGTCGGTGCGCTGCGGCCGCGTACGGCGTCCCGGTCGGCCAGCCGCAGCCCGTCCGCGTCGACGAGCACCGGCACGTCCGCCTCCAGGACCTCCGCCACCGTCGCCGCGTCGTCCCCCGCGCCGGGGCCGACCACCCACGCCTGCACCCGCCCGGCCTTCGCGGGCCCCCGGTCGGACACCAGCGTCTCCGGGAAACGGGCGATCACCGCGCTCCCGGCGGGCCCCACATACCGCACGGCCCCGGCCCCGCCCCGCAGCGCGCCCGCCACGGCGAGCACGGCCGCGCCGGGGTAGCGCGCGGAGCCGGCGGCGATGCCGACCACTCCGCGCCGGTACTTGTCGCTCTCCGCCTGCGGCAGCGGCAGCAGCGCCGCCACGTCCGCGTGCTGCAGCGCCTCGAGTTCCGCCTCCTGCGGCAGGTCGAGCCCGATGTCGACGAGGCGTACGGAACCGGCGTACTCCCGCGCCGGGTCGATCAGCAGGGCCGGTTTGTGGGTACCGAAGGTCACCGTGAGGTCCGCGCGGACCGCCTCGCCGCGCACCTCCCCGCCGTCCGCCTCGACCCCGCTCGGCAGATCGACGGCGACGACGGCCGCGCCTGACCGCTCGGCGAGCGTGGCGAGCGCGGCGGCGTCCGGGCGCAGTCCACCCTTGCCGCCGATGCCGACGATGCCGTCGACGACGAGATCGGCCCGCCGGATCAGCTCCTCGGCGGCCGGCGAAGGCTCGGTGACCGAGCCGCCCGCCCTCCGCAGGGCGGCGAGCCCGCCCTGATGGGCGCGTTCGGGCGACAGCAGTACGGCCGTGACCCCCGCCCCGCGCCGGGCGAGCCGTGCCCCGGCGTACAGGGCGTCACCGCCGTTGTCCCCACTGCCGACCAGCAGCACCACCCGGCTGCCGTACACCCGTCCGAGCAGGTCCGCGCAGGCCGCGGCCAGTCCCGCGGCGGCGCGCTGCATCAGCGCCCCCTCCGGAAGCCGTGCCATGAGGGAACGCTCGGCAGCCCTGACCGTCTCCACGCTGTACGCAGTACGCATACCGTCGAGTCTCCCCCACCGCCGTCACACCATGACGGAGGCTCTACCCCTCGGCCACGACCACCGCCGAGGCCACACCGGCGTCGTGACTGAGCGACACGTGCCAGGTCTGAACGCCGAGTTCCGCCGCGCGGGCCGCGACCGTGCCCTTCACCCGCAGCCGGGGCTGCCCGCTGTCCTCGACGTAGACCTCGGCGTCGGTCCAGTGCAGCCCGGCGGGCGCGCCCAGGGCCTTGGCGACCGCCTCCTTGGCGGCGAACCGCGCGGCCAGCGAGGCGATGCCGCGGCGCTCGCCGTTCGGAAGCAGCAACTCCTCGGGAAGGAAGACACGTTGGGCCAGCCCGGGCGTACGCGCCAGCGACGCCCGGAACCGGTCGATCTCGGCAACGTCGATCCCCACTCCGATAATGCTCACCCAGGCACTTTACGACCCACCCGCCGACCGCCGGCCCGGCTCCCCGGCGACCACATCGGTCTCGTGCGTCGCGGTGACGGCCCGATCGAGAAAGCGGGTGAGCGCATCCGGGTCGACGCACAGATTGAGCCCCCGGTGGAGATCCTTGGAGAACCCGACACCGCGCGTGTCCAGAACGCGCAGGGCGGCTGCCGCCCAGGCCGAGCGATACCCGGCGGCGAACCCTGCGGCCCACTGCTCCGGGGGATCCACTCCCGCCGTGACGGCGCGGATCCGGGCCGCCTCCTCAAGGGGAAGAACCCCACGCTGCCTGAGCCTCTCCAACCCGAACCAGAAGTCGCCCGCCACCTTGGGCACGGGGATCCCCAACGCGAGACACGTCGTCGTGAACCGGTAGAGGTCGAACAGCTCAGGCGACACGTCCTGCTCACCCTCTTGCTGACTTTCCTGCCGGTCGTCTAACCGGCTGTCCTGCTGATCGGCCAATGCTCAGCCCTGCCCAGGTCCGGCACCCGGACCCTCGGGGTCCTCGGCGAACAGATCCCCGGCCGCGGTGGCTGTCAGGGAACGGTCGAACCAGAGGGCGAGGGTGTCGAGGTCGGTGCACGAGGTGATGCGCTCCCGCGTCTCCTCGGGTACGGGGACCCCGTGCTTCTCCAGGACGCGGAGGATCAGCGAGGCACGGTCTTCGACCTTGCCTTCGACCTTCCCTTCGGCCTTTCCTTCGGCTTTTCCTTCGGCTTTTCCTTCGGCTCTTCCTTCGGCTCTTCCTTCGGCTCTTCCTTCAGCCTTGCCTTCGGCCTTGCCTTCCAGGTAGGCGGTTTCGCGGACCGTTCCTCGGCCGGGGAAGTAACTGACGAACGACATGATTTCCTTCAATTTCTGTCCGGCTGGGGTGTTACCCAGGCTGATTTCCAGGAAGTCGATGAAGTAGTCGGCGGTCTCGGGGTCCGTGTCCCGGATCTCCTCAAGGGCGGCTGTGAGTGCCCTCAGTATGGCCTCGCAGTCGGCGCTGCGGGCGTGTGCCAGGGCGGAGAGCACCGCCAGGGCGAGGTTCTTCGCCGCGGTCCTCATGTCGGTGATCTTCGGCAGGTTGTCCGGCCTCGCGACCAGCGGATACGTCCGCTGAGCCGTCCAGCCGCGCGCAGCGCAGTCGAAGGGGCCGCTCGCCCACTTGGCCGTGGTCGGGTCCTGGCACACCACGAGAAGCAGCACAGGCAGGCGGAACTTCGCCCGCAGGTAGGCGACGTAGTACGCCCAACTGAACGCCTTCTCCTCGTCCTTGCCGGACTGCGACTCGATGGCGAGCAGGAAGTCCCCACCGTCGGACGGGCCGACACGCAGCACGGTGTCCACGCGTCGCTCCAGTGGCCGGGCTTCCGTCACGTCCGTGGTGACGGCGTCCACGGTCGCCTTGGCGGACAACGGGACACCCAGCACCCCGAAAACGGGGACCCTGTTCCGGGATGTCACGGCCGAGCGGATCGCGGCGCTGGACGCCGCCGTCCCCGCCGCCGCGGTCGTAGCCCTGCCGGCCCGCGACCCGGAACGGATCCTGCGGCCGCGCGAGCGCGAGACCCCCGTGCCGGAGAACGGGCGCGGTGCGGACAAGAAGGCGTCCGCCCGGAGACTGCCCGTCTGGTTCATCCTGCTGGTCGTGGCGGAAGTCGTGCTGGGCCTGGGCTTCCTGGTCGCGGTCCTGACGGGGGACCCGGCCCACCTGGCCTGGTACTACCTCCTCCGCGCGGTCATACCGACCATCGTGGTGGTCCGCCTCACCCGGCGGGCGTACCACCGCGCGACGAGCGGTCGCCGCTGACTCCGGTCCGCCCCGGCACCCGGGCCGGGGCGGACCGGCCCCACGCCCGAAACGCCCTCTACTCCACGGTCACGGACTTCGCCAGGTTGCGCGGCTGATCCACCTCGTTCCCCCGCGCCGTCGCCAGCTCACAGGCGAACACCTGCAACGGGACCGTCGCGACCAGCGGCTGAAGCAACGTCGGGGTCGCCGGGATGCTGATCAGATGGTCGGCGTAGGGCGTCACCGCCTCGTCGCCCTCCTCCGCGATCACGATCGTGCGCGCGCCCCTCGCCCGGATCTCCTGGATGTTCGACACGATCTTGTCGTGCAGGACCGACCGGCCACGCGGTGACGGCGCCACGACCACCACCGGCATGTCCTCCTCGATCAGCGCGATCGGCCCGTGCTTCAACTCGCCCGCCGCAAAGCCCTCGGCGTGCATGTAGGCCAGTTCCTTCAGCTTGAGGGCGCCTTCGAGGGCCACCGGGTAGCCCACGTGTCGGCCCAGGAACAGCACGGTGTTCTTCCCGCTGAGCGAGCGCGCCAGCTCCCGTACCGGCTCCATGGTCTTGAGGACCCGCTCGACCTCCTGGGAGATCTTCGACAGATCGCGGATCACGGCCCGGATCTCGTCGCCCCACTTGGTGCCGCGCACCTGCCCCAGATACAGGGCCACCAGATAGCAGGCGACGAGCTGCGTGAGGAACGCCTTGGTGGAGGCCACCGCGACCTCGGGCCCGGCGTGCGTGTACAGCACCGCGTCCGACTCGCGCGGGATGGTCGAGCCGTTGGTGTTGCAGATCGCCAGCACCTTGGAGCCCTGCTCACGGGCGTGCCGGAGCGCCATCAGGGTGTCCATGGTCTCGCCGGACTGCGAGATGGCGACGACGAGCGTGCGCGGGTCGAGGATCGGGTCCCGGTAGCGGAACTCGCTGGCCAGCTCCACCTCGCACGGGATGCGGGTCCAGTGCTCGATGGCGTACTTGGCGATCAGCCCGGCGTGGAAGGCGGTACCGCAGGCCACGATCACGACCTTGTCGATCTCGCGCAGCTCGGCGGTCGAGATCCGCACCTCGTCCAGCGTGAGCGAGCCAGCCGCGTCGATCCGGCCGAGCAGGGTGTCGGCGACCGCCTTGGGCTGCTCGGCGATCTCCTTGAGCATGAAGTAGTCGTAGCCGCCCTTCTCGGCGGCCGAGGCGTCCCAGTCGACGTGGTACGAACGGACGTCGGCCGGACGGCCGTCGAAACCGGTGACCGTCACCCCGTCCCGGCGCAGCTCCACCACTTGGTCCTGACCCAGCTCGATCGCGGAACGGGTGTGGGCGATGAAGGCGGCCACATCCGAGGCGAGGAAGGCCTCACCCTCGCCTACGCCCACCACGAGCGGGGAGTTGCGCCGTGCGCCCACGACCACGTCCGGGTCGTCGGCGTGCACCGCGACCAGCGTGAACGCGCCCTCCAGCCGCCGACACACCAGCCGCATCGCCTCCGCGAGATCCGCGGTGGCGGAGAATTCCTCGGCGAGCAGATGCGCGACAACCTCGGTGTCCGTCTCGGAGCCCAGGGCGTGGCCCCGCTCCTCCAGTTCGGCCCGCAGCGTCGCGAAGTTCTCGATGATGCCGTTGTGGACGACGGCGACACGTCCGGCGTTGTCGAGGTGGGGATGCGCGTTGGCGTCCGTGGGGCCACCGTGGGTGGCCCAGCGGGTGTGGCCGATCCCCGTACTGCCGCTCGGCAGCGGCCGTTCGACCAGCGCCTTCTCCAGGTTCACCAGCTTCCCGGCCCGCTTGGCGGCGGCCAGGCCGCCGTCCGCGAGCACGGCGACGCCTGCCGAGTCGTAACCCCGGTACTCCAGCCGCTTCAGCCCCGCCACGACAACATCGAGCGCCGACTGCGGCCCCACGTATCCCACGATTCCGCACATGTGCCGCAGCCTACGGTCCGTTCGGCGCCCCGACCTCCCGAATCCTGCCCGAAATCGGAAATACCCACTGGCGTACGAACGCCACATCAACCCGCACCCACACCGACCGGAACCCGAGCCAGGGCCACCGCCACTCCGAAGAGAGGCCGGAATCCGGCCAACCTTGCCGAACACCCTGAGGCTCACCTGACCACCCCTCACAACCAGAACACAGCCTTCACGTCCCCTCCGCACGTGCGGTGGTCACGCATCGACCCGGCCGGCGCGACTTCGCCATCGGCCGTTTCGGTCTGCCGATGCTCGCGGCCGTGTTCTTCGGGACGGACGGGCGGTACGAGGGCACCGTGCAAGAGAACATCGAGAGAGTCGACGCCCAGCGCGCCCGCCATAAAGCAATCGCTCAAATATTCGACTACAGCGCTGATCACGTCGCCGATCGGCTGCCCCCTTGCCCCCTGTGATCCGCAGTGCCCGCCTCCGCCACGCTCTCCGGATCCGCCCCCGCTCCCCCGGCCACATCGCGTCACGCGCTCCCGGCGTGACGCACCCCACCCCGCCGCTCGTTCAAACTCCGTTAACAATGGACTGTGATCTCTCCGGTCTCCTCGATGCCCCGGAGCGCCCACCGGCCCAGGCCGGAGGCGACTCCCTACGTCGACCTCACCCGCGCCGAGTGGAGCGCGCTGCGCGACAAGACGCCGCTCCCCCTGACCGCCGAGGAGGTGGAGAAGCTCCGCGGCCTCGGTGATGTGATCGACCTCGACGAGGTGCGGGACATCTACCTCCCGCTGTCCCGGCTCCTCAATCTCTACGTCGGCGCCACGGACGGTCTGCGCGGCGCCCTGAACACCTTCCTCGGCGAGCAGGGCTCCCAGTCCGGGACGCCGTTCGTGATAGGCGTGGCGGGCTCCGTGGCCGTCGGCAAGTCGACCGTGGCCCGGCTGCTCCAGGCCCTGCTGTCCCGCTGGCCCGAACATCCCCGGGTCGAGCTGGTCACCACCGACGGTTTCCTGCTGCCCACCAAGGAACTCCAGGCCCGCGGGCTGATGTCCCGCAAGGGCTTCCCCGAGTCGTACGACCGCCGCGCACTCACCCGGTTCGTCGCGGACATCAAGGCCGGCAAGGACGAGGTGACGGCCCCGGTCTACTCGCATCTGATCTACGACATCGTCCCCGGCCAGAAGCTCACCGTCCGCCGGCCGGACATCCTCATCGTCGAGGGCCTCAACGTGCTCCAGCCCGCCCTCCCCGGCAAGGACGGCCGCACCCGCGTCGGTCTCGCGGACTACTTCGACTTCAGCGTGTACGTCGACGCCCGCCCCGAGGACATCGAACGCTGGTACCTCAACCGGTTCAAGAAGCTCCGTCAGACCGCCTTCCAGAACCCGTCGTCGTACTTCCGCAGGTACACCCAGGTCTCCGAGGAGGAGGCCCTCGACTACGCCCGGACGACCTGGCGGACCATCAACAAGCCCAATCTGCTGGAGAACGTCGCCCCGACCCGCGGACGCGCCACGCTGGTGGTGCGCAAGGGTCCGGACCACAAGGTGCAGCGGCTGAGCCTGCGCAAGTTGTAGACCTGAATGCGCCGGGCCGTCGCCGTCAGAAGACGGTGCCGTCAGAATCAGAGGACGGCTGCACCGGCGGAAGAAGACCGCCGGCACACGAACGCCGCCCGGCCCGGAGGCGACTCCGGGCCGGGCGGCGTTCGTGTGTCAGTGGGCGGCCGGTCCTAGCCGAGCGCGGACTTCACGGCGTCCGCGAGACGGCCCGCGACCGACCGGGCCTGCTCGATGTCCGCGGCCTCGACCATGACCCGCACCAGCGGCTCCGTGCCCGACGGACGCAGCAGCACCCGTCCGGTGGCCCCCAGTTCCCGCTCGGCCTCGGTCACGGCGGTGGCCAGTTCGGCGGAGGTGGCGACGCGGGACTTGTCGACGTCGGGGACGTTCACGAGGACCTGCGGCAGCCGCTCCATCACGGACGCGAGGTCCTTGAGCGTACGGCCGGTCTCCGCGACCCGCGCGGCCAGCATCAAGCCGGTCAGCGTGCCGTCGCCGGTGGTGGCGTGGTCCAGGATGATGACGTGGCCGGACTGCTCGCCGCCCAGGGCGTAGCCCTTGCCCTTCATCTCCTCCAGCACGTACCGGTCGCCGACGGCGGTCTGCACGAGTTGGATGCCCTCGCGCTCCATGGCCAGCTTGAAGCCCAGATTCGACATGACCGTCGCGACAACGGTGTCGGAGCGCAGTGCGGAACGCTCCCGCATCGCCAGCGCGAGCACGGCCAGGATCTGGTCGCCGTCCACCTCCTCACCCGTGTGGTCCACGGCGAGACAGCGGTCGGCGTCCCCGTCGTGCGCGATGCCGAGGTCGGCGCCGTGCTCGACCACGGCCGCCTTCAGCTTCTCCAGGTGGGTGGAGCCGCAGCCGTCGTTGATGTTGAGCCCGTCCGGCTCCGTGCCGATCGTGACGATCTCGGCACCCGCCCGGCTGAACGCCTCGGGCGAGACCCGGGCGGCGGCGCCGTGCGCCTCGTCCAGGACGATCCTGAGCCCGTCGAGCCGGTTCGGAAGAACCCCGATCAGGTGAGCGACGTACCGGTCGAAGCCCTCGCCGTACGACTTCACCCGGCCGACGCCGGCGCCGGTGGGCCGGACCCAGGGAGCGCCGGTGCGGTGCTCCTCGTACACGGTCTCGATCTTGTCCTCCAGCTCGTCGGCCAGCTTGTGGCCGCCCCGGGCGAAGAACTTGACGCCGTTGTCGGGCATGGCGTTGTGGCTGGCGGAGAGCATGACACCGAGGTCCGCGCCCAGCGCACCGGTCAGATACGCGACGGCCGGGGTGGGCAGCACACCGACGCACAGCACGTCCACGCCCGCGCTGGCGAGGCCCGCCACCACGGCGGCCTCCAGGAACTCTCCGGACGCACGCGGATCGCGTCCGACGACCGCCGTCGGCCGGTGGCCCTCGAACGTACCCGCCTCGGCCAGTACGTGAGCCGCCGCGACGGACAGGCCGAGTGCCATCTCAGCCGTGAGATCCGCGTTGGCGACACCGCGCACGCCGTCCGTGCCGAAGAGTCGTCCCACTGTGGTGTCCTCCGAACTTGCTGCAAATGTGCGGCTCATGCCGAGTGTCCAGACCGGCACGGGATACGTACATCCCCCGGGCCTGTCTTGAGGCTTATCCCACGCGGCCGCCCCGGGCCTGCCGGGATTGCTCCATAAGCCCCATAAGCCGGTGATAAGCATCTTTCCGCGTAAACGAACCGCCCCGGCGGCACAGAGCGTGCAGCCGGGGCGATACGAGCGCGCAGCAGGCGGTACGAGCCTGCGCGACCAGCGGCGTGATTAGCGCTTGCTGTACTGCGGAGCCTTGCGGGCCTTCTTCAGACCGGCCTTCTTGCGCTCGACCGCACGGTCGTCGCGGCGCAGGAAGCCCGCCTTCTTCAGCGCGCCACGGTTGTTGTCGACGTCCGCCTCGTTCAGCGCACGGGCGACACCGAGACGGAGCGCACCGGCCTGACCGGAGACACCTCCACCCGCGATGCGGGCGATGATGTCGTAGCGGCCCTCGAGCTCGAGCACCTTGAAGGGCTCGTTGACTTCCTGCTGGTGCACCTTGTTCGGGAAGTAGTCCTCGAGGGTGCGACCGTTGATCTTCCACTTGCCGGTGCCCGGAACGATCCGGACACGGGCGATGGCGTTCTTGCGGCGGCCCAGGCCGGCGGCCGGCTGGGGCTCACCGAAGCGCGAGGCCATGGACTCGGAGGTGTACTCACCCTCGAGCGGGACCTCGGTCTCGGTGGTGTAGCTGTCGATGTCAAGCTCTTCGAGCGGCTGCTCGGCAGTGGTCTCGGCCACGATTCTCCTCAGATTCTCTTCAGCTTTAGGGGGTGGCCGGAATTACTGCGCGACCTGGGTGATCTCGAACGGCACCGGCTGCTGGGCAGCGTGCGGGTGCTGGTCACCCTTGTAGACCTTCAGCTTCGAGAGCATCTGACGGCCGAGGGAGTTCTTGGGGAGCATGCCCTTGACGGCCTTCTCGACGGCCTTCTCCGGGTTGTTCGCCAGCAGGTCGTCGTAACGGACGGAGCGCAGACCACCCGGGTAGCCGGAGTGGCGGTACGCCATCTTCTGGGTCCGCTTGTTGCCGGACAGGTGCACCTTGTCCGCGTTGATGATGACGACGAAGTCACCAGTGTCCACGTGGGGCGCGTAGATCGGCTTGTGCTTGCCGCGCAGAATGCTGGCGGCAGTGGTGGCGAGACGGCCCAGGACAATGTCCTGAGCGTCGATGACGTACCACTGGCGCGTCACATCGCCGGGCTTGGGGCTGTACGTACGCACGGTTCGTAGCCTTCGCTTCTTCAGTGAGGATCCTGACAAGGTCACCGAAGACGATCACGACAGCCCAGACCGCACTGCGGTGACGCAAACCGCGTGCTGGTCGCTGGTCATCGGCCCGGTGGACCGGTGTAAGGGCCCCTCACGTGAGAATGAGCAAGCCAATACACATAACGAACAGCCAGGATAACGGGGCCACCGACATGGGTCAAAACGGAGGCGCCGTCACTCGGCCGCACCAACCGGGTGACCGGAGCTTTGTCTCGCTTGGGATGTGATGTCGCCGTGGTGCTCACAGAAGGGGAACAACGCGGTCCACGGCGCGTCTAAGATGCGCCGCATGAGTTATGGGCAGGGGGAGCCTCAGTGGGATCCCTGGACACCGAGTTCCCAGCAGGACAGCCGTGGCGGCACCCCCGACTGGGCCGCGCTCGCCGAGCAGTCCGAGGCGCGCAACAAGCGCCGTCGGCTACTGCTGATCCTCGGCGGGGCCATGGCCACGATCGGCATCGGCGCCGCCGTCACGGTCGCGGTCGTGAACGCGAACGGCACCGCGAAGGCCTCCAACCAGCCGGCCAGCGCGCTGCCCAGCAACGCGGCCATCCCCGGTGAGAGCGCCGATCCGGTCCCGACCTTCGCCCCGACGTCGGCCCCTCCCCCGCTGAACCCGATGGACTTCATCTCCAGCGCCAAGAAGGACACGGCCCCGATCAGCGCGAACACGCTGTTCCCCGGGACCCAGCTGACCGTGGGCGCGAACATCTACAAGCGGGGCCCCTCGGCCACCACGGCCAACTGCGCGTCGGGCGTCCAGGGCACCCTGCCCGCGGTGCTCACCAAGAACGACTGCACCAAGCTCTTCCGCGCCACCTACACCAAGGACGGCGTCGCGGTGACGGTCGGTGTGGCCCTGTTCGACACCGCGTCCCAGGCGACGAAGGCGAAGCAGGAGACGGACGGCAAGAGCATCATCACCTCGCTGTTCGGCAAGGGCGTGCCCCCGTTCTGCCGGACGAAGATCTGCCGCTCCACCACCAACTCCTACGGCCGCTACGCCTACTTCACGCTCGCCGGGTTCACCAGCGGCAAGGACGTGACGGCCAAGGACGCCAAGGTCTTCACGGCCGGCGACGACCTGGCGGAGTTCACCTTCCGCCAGATACGCCGCCGCGGCGAGGCCCAGGCCTCCGCCGCCTCCAACCAGTAGCACCGCGGCGCCACGGACGCTGCCGGGGGCTCAGCAGCAGCCCGCCCCCGGCAGCGTCCGCTTGTTCCGCGCCTCCTTGTTCCGCGCGGCGAGCAGCTCGTCGGCCGGGTAGCCGACCTCCTCCAGGGTGAGCCCGTTCGGCCGTACGACATGGACCGCCGAGTCCCGCACCCCGGCGGCCAGCACCTTCCCGGGCCAGTCCGGCGGGCGGTGCCCGTCCCCCACGAACAGCAGCGCCCCGATCAGCGAGCGCACCATGTTGTGACAGAACGCGTCTGCCCGGACCGTGGCGGTGACGATCCCGTCCTGGCCGCGCACCAGGCTCAGCTCCTGGAGGGTGCGGATGGTGGTCGCGCCCTCGCGCTTCTTGCAGTAGGCGGCGAAGTCGTGCTCCCCGAGCAGCGGCCGGGCCGCCTCGTTCATGGCGTCGACGTCGAGCGGCCAGTCGTGCCACAGCACATGGCCCCGCAGAAGGGGATCGACACCGCCCGGGTTGTCGGTGACCCGGTACGCGTAGCGCCGCCAGACAGCCGAGAAACGGGCGTTGAAGCCATTGGGAGCCTCCCGCAGGGCCCACACCCGTACGTCTTTGGGCAGGCGCCCCGCGAGCCGCTTCAGCAGCTTCCCACGGTGCTCGCCCCAGACCTCCAGGGGCAGATCGACATGGGCCACCTGTCCCCGGGCGTGCACGCCGGCGTCGGTCCGCCCGGCCACGGTCAGCTCGTAGGTCTCCCGGGACCGCGTGACCGTCCGCAGCGCGTCCTCGATCTCTCCCTGTACCGTCCGCTTGCCACCGGCCTGCTTGGCCCAGCCGTGGAAGTCGGTGCCGTCGTAGGAGAGATCGAGACGGACGCGGACGTGCCCGGGCTGTACTTCGTCACTCACTGCTCGATCCTCTCAGGTACGCGAAAGCGGGCCCGCCCCGAAGGGCGGACCCGCTTCAGTGCGAGGGCGGACGTCAGGCTTCCTTCGACTCCTCGGCCGGAGCCGCGTCCTCGACCTGGGTCTCCTCGGCCTTGGCGTCGGCCTCCTTGACGGCACGCTTGGTCGCCGCCTCGGCCTCGCCGACCGCCTTCTGCTGCACCGTCAGCGCCTCGACCAGCTCGATCACGGCCATGGGCGCGTTGTCGCCACGGCGGTTACCGATCTTGGTGATACGGGTGTAGCCACCGGGACGGTTCTCGTAGCGCGGGCCGATCTCGGTGAAGAGCGTGTGGACGATGCCCTTGTCCGTGATCACCTGGAGCACCTGACGGCGGTTGTGAAGGTCGCCCTTCTTCGCCTTGGTGACCAGACGCTCGGCGTACGGACGCAGCTTGCGCGCCTTCGCCTCGGTGGTGGTGATACGGCCGTGCTCGAAGAGCGCCTTCGCGAGGTTCGCGAGGAGGATCTTCTCGTGCGCGGCGCTGCCGCCCATACGGGCGCCCTTGGTGGGCCTCGGCATGGTGTTTCTCCTAGGTGTCTGCCCCGGCCGTGTCAGGTACCAGGGTCAGTATCCGAGCGAGCGGTTGCCCGTCGGAGATCCGGAGACAGCCCCGAGAGGGTGCCTCCGGAAGGGGCGCGGGGAACTGCGCGGCCGGCCACGACCGGCCCCGCAGACACAGTACGGCCTCCCCGCGGAGCGCCTCAGTACTGCTCGGTCTCGACGAACCCGGCGTCCGCGTCGTCGTCCGCGCCGAAGGCGTCGGCGGCGGCGGTGGGGTCGAATCCGGGCGGGCTGTCCTTCAGGGCCAGGCCCATGCCGGCCAGCTTCGCCTTGACCTCGTCGATGGACTTCGCACCGAAGTTGCGGATGTCCAGGAGGTCGGCCTCGGAGCGGGCGACGAGCTCACCCACGGAGTGGATGCCCTCACGCTTGAGGCAGTTGTAGGAGCGGACCGTGAGCTCCAGCTCCTCGATCGGCAGCGCCAGGTCGGCGGCCAGGGCGGCGTCCGTCGGGGACGGGCCCATGTCGATGCCCTCGGCATCGATGTTCAGCTCGCGGGCGAGGCCGAACAGCTCGACCAGGGTCTTGCCGGCCGACGCCATGGCGTCACGCGGACGCATGGCCTGCTTGGTCTCGACGTCGACGATCAGCTTGTCGAAGTCGGTGCGCTGCTCGACACGGGTCGCCTCGACCTTGTAGGTGACCTTGAGAACCGGCGAGTAGATCGAGTCGACCGGGATACGGCCGATCTCCTGGCCCACCTGCTTGTTCTGCACGGCGGAGACGTAACCGCGACCGCGCTCGACGGTCAGCTCCATCTCCAGCTTGCCCTTGCCGTTGAGCGTGGCGAGGACGAGGTCGGGGTTGTGCACCTCGACACCGGCCGGGGGCGCGATGTCGGCGGCGGTGACGAGACCCGGGCCCTGCTTGCGCAGGTACATCACGACCGGCTCGTCGTGCTCCGAGGAGACGACCAGCTGCTTGATGTTGAGGATCAGGTCGGTGACGTCCTCCTTGACGCCCGGCACGGTGGTGAACTCGTGCAGAACGCCGTCGATGCGGATGGACGTGACCGCCGCACCCGGGATCGAGGAGAGGAGCGTACGACGCAGGGAGTTGCCGAGGGTGTAGCCGAAGCCCGGCTCCAGCGGCTCGATCACGAACCGGGAGCGGAACTCGTCGACGACCTCTTCGGTCAACGAGGGACGCTGAGCGATCAGCATGTGTGGATCAGATCCTTCATTCGTGGACGCCCGCTATTTGACGTCCGACGGAGACCGCACCCGCGAAAGGTGCGGGTACTGCAAGGGTACGGGCGGCACGGCCCGAAGAGGCCGTACCGCCCGGAAACCACTGCCCGACGGTTGCCGGACGAAGCAGCCGTGCGTCAGACGCGGCGGCGCTTCGGCGGACGGCAGCCGTTGTGCGGGGTCGGGGTGACGTCCTGGATGGAGCCGACCTCGAGGCCCGTGGCCTGCAGGGAACGGATCGCGGTCTCACGACCGGAGCCCGGGCCCTTGACGAACACGTCGACCTTGCGCATGCCGTGCTCCTGGGCGCGGCGGGCAGCCGACTCGGCGGCCATCTGCGCGGCGAACGGCGTGGACTTCCGGGAGCCCTTGAAGCCGACGTGGCCGGCGGAGGCCCAGGAGATCACGTTGCCGGACGGGTCCGTGATCGAGACGATCGTGTTGTTGAACGTGCTCTTGATGTGCGCGTGGCCGTGAGCGACGTTCTTCTTTTCCTTGCGGCGCACCTTCTTGGCAGCGCCCTGACGTCCCTTGGGGGGCATCTACTAACTCCTACGGGAGGTGGTCGGTCCTACAGCGAAGACCGTGGACAGGTGTCCGCTGCGGACTACTTCTTGCCCGGCTTCTTCTTGCCGGCGATGGCGCGACGCGGGCCCTTGCGGGTACGGGCGTTGGTGCTGGTGCGCTGACCGCGGACGGGCAGACCGCGGCGGTGCCGCAGACCCTGGTAGCAGCCGATCTCCACCTTGCGGCGGATGTCGGCCTGGATCTCACGACGGAGGTCACCCTCGGTCCTGATGTTGTTGTCGACGTACTCGCGGATCGCGACGAGCTGCTCTTCGGTCAGGTCGCGAACGCGGGTGTTCGGGTCGACGCCGGTCGCAGCCAGCGTCTCCTTCGAGAGGGTCCGGCCGATGCCGAACACGTAGGTGAGGGCGACCTCCACGCGCTTTTCGCGCGGGATGTCAACACCGGAAACGCGTGCCATTCAATGGCTCCAGTTAAATACTCGGAGGTCTTCCACAGAACCGACTCCCAGCCGCCGTACGAGGTACGAACTGGGTCCCCGGCCTCCGAACCGGGGGTGTCGAGCCATACGGCTCGGGCCCTGCGTATGAACTATTCAGCTTGCGTCGCGCGAATCTCTGCGAAGGTGCAGAGGGTGCGGTCCTGCGTCAGCCCTGGCGCTGCTTGTGGCGCGGGTTGTCGCAGATGACCATGACCCGGCCGTGACGGCGGATCACCCTGCACTTGTCGCAGATCTTCTTGACGCTCGGCTTGACCTTCATGGGATTGAGGTTCTCCGGGTCAGTGCCACCACCCCGCTGAAGCGGGATGCACACCCCACGAACACGGGGGGTGCGGGCAAGATCTACTTGTAGCGGTAGACGATCCGGCCACGCGTCAGGTCGTACGGAGAAAGCTCCACCACGACCCGGTCGTCAGGGAGGATGCGGATGTAGTGCATACGCATCTTGCCGCTGATGTGTGCCAGGACCTGGTGGCCGTTCTGGAGCTCGACCTTGAACATGGCGTTCGGCAGAGACTCGACGACAGTGCCCTCGATCTCGATGGCACCTTGCTTCTTGGCCACGCTTCGCCCTTCGAATCGACTACCTTGATCGACCCCGTACGAGCGCATGCGGACATGCGGATGCACGAGAGCCGACGAGTCAGTCTACGTCAGCGCACCAGGAAACACGAATCGGGGGAGTCTGCCCCACACCGAAGATCATTATGCGAGAGGGTCGGGAGCGACGGTGACGCCGTACTCCGCGAGCTTCGCCTTGCCGCCGTCGGGAGCCGTGAGCACCAGCGGGCCCTGCTCGGTCAGGGCGACGGAGTGCTCCCAGTGCGAGGACCAGGTGCCGTCGGTGGTGATGACGGTCCAGTCGTCCTTGAGGACCTCGGTCCGCGGCGTGCCCAGCGAGACCATCGGCTCGATCGCCAGACAGAAGCCGGGCACCAGCTTCGGGCCCTTGCCGCGCCGCCGGTCGACGTAGTTCAGCAGGTGCGGGTCCATGTGCATCTCGGTGCCGATGCCGTGGCCGCCGTAGTCCTCGATGATCCCGTAGCGCCCGCCGCCCGGCTTGGGCTGCCGGCGAATGTACGTCTCGATCGCCCGGGAGACGTCCACGAGCCGGTGTCCCTGCTTCACGGCCGCGATCCCGGCCCACATGGACTCCTCGGTCACCCGGGACAGCTCGATCAGCTCCGGGGCGTGACCGGATCCCACGAAGGCGGTGAACGCCGCGTCCCCGTGCCAGCCGTCCACGATGGCGCCGGCGTCGATGGAGATGATGTCGCCGTCCTTCAGGACCACCTCGTCGGAGGGGATGCCATGGACGACCACCTCGTTCACGGAGGTGCAGATGGTCGCGGGGAAGCCGCCGTAGCCCAGGAAGTTCGACTTCGCCCCGTGCTCGGCGAGGACCTTGCGCGCCACCTCGTCCAGGTCCTTCGTCGTGGCGCCCGGCACCGCCGCCTCACGGGTGGCCGCGTGCACGGCGGCGACGACCAGCCCCGCCTCACGCATCTTGGCGATCTGCTCGGGGGTCTTGATCTGCACCATGAGGGCTGCGGCCTTTCTGACCGGGGCTACGAATACCTTCAACGATACGGGGACGCGTCATCCGGCCGGGTTCGCGTGCGGGGAGGGCATCCCGGCGGAGGCCCGGGAGCAGGGCTTCCGGAGATCCGGCGCCACCGGCACCGCCCACAGCTCGGCCGCGGCCCCCGGCAGGGGAACCGCGGCCGTGGCGGCGACGACTACTTGTCGCCGTCCTTCTGCTTGAGCGCCTCCATCGCGCGCCGGGTGACCTCTTCCACCTTGCCGAGCGCCGAGATGGTGACCACCAGGCCCTGGGCCTTGTAGTAGTCGATGATCGGCTCGGTCTGCGTGTGGTAGACCTCCAGCCGCTTGCGGACGGTCTCCTCGGAGTCGTCGTCGCGCTGGTACAGCTCGCCGCCGCAGATGTCGCAGACGCCCTCCTGCTTCGCGGGCTTGTACGACACGTGGAACACGTGCGACGAGTCGTTGCGGCACACGCGGCGGCCCGCGATGCGCTTGACGACCTCGTCCTCGGGGACCTCCAGGTCGAGCACCGCGTCGAGCTTCATGCCCTCGGCCTTGAGCATCTCGTCCAGCGCCTCGGCCTGCGAGACGTTGCGCGGGAAGCCGTCGAGCAGGAAGCCGCCTCGCGCATCCGACTGCTCCATGCGGTCCTTGGCCATCGCGATGGTGACCTCGTCCGGGACCAGGTTGCCCGCGTCCATGTAGGACTTCGCGAGCTTCCCGAGCTCCGTCTGGCGGCTGATGTTGGCGCGGAACAGGTCGCCCGTGGAGATGTGCGGGATCGACAGGTTCTTGGCGAGGAACGCAGCCTGCGTTCCCTTGCCGGCACCGGGCGGCCCGACGAGGACGATTCGCATCAGCGGAGGAACCCTTCGTAATTGCGCTGCTGGAGCTGGCTCTCGATCTGCTTCACCGTCTCGAGACCGACACCCACGATGATCAGGATGCTGGTCCCGCCGAACGGGAAGTTCTGGCTCGCCCCGAAGCCAACCAACGCCATTGTCGGTACGAGAGCGATCAGACCCAGGTACAGCGAACCCGGCCAGGTGATCCGGTTGAGCACATACGACAGGTACTCAGCGGTGGGCCGACCGGCCCGGATGCCCGGGATGAAGCCACCATACTTCTTCATGTTGTCCGCGACTTCCTCGGGGTTGAATGAGATCGCCACGTAGAAGAACGCGAAGAAAACGATCAGGAGGAAGTACACGGTGATGTAGATCGGGTGGTCACCCTTGGTGAGGTTGTTCTGGACCCAGGTCTTCCAGCTGGAGTTGCCGCCCGCGAACTGGGCCACCAGGCTCGGGATGTAGAGCAGCGACGAGGCGAAGATCACAGGGATCACACCCGCCTGGTTGACCTTCAGCGGGATGTACGTGGACGTGCCTCCGTACGACCGGCGTCCGATCATGCGCTTCGCGTACTGCACGGGGATCCGTCGCTGGGCCTGCTCGACGAACACGACCAGACCGACCATGACGAGACCCACGAGGATCACGGTGGAGAACTCGATCCAGCCACCGGCCAGCTTGCCCTGGATCTTGATCGTCCACAGGGCGCTCGGGAAGGTCGCGGCGATCGAGATGAACATCAGGATCGACATGCCGTTGCCGATGCCGCGGTCGGTGATGAGCTCACCGAGCCACATGACGACACAGGTGCCCGCGGTCATCGTGACGACCATGGTGATGGTGGTGAAGATCGACTGGTCCGGGACGATCTGGGTCGCCACCGGGCAGCCGTTGAACAGCGCGCCGCTGCGGGCGGTCGCCACCAGGCCGGTGCCCTGGAGGATGGCGAGCGCCAACGTCAGGTAGCGGGTGTACTGCGTGATCTTCGCCGTACCGGCCTGGCCCTCCTTCTTGAGGGCTTCGAGGCGCGGGATGACAACGGTCAGCAGCTGGAGAATGATGCTCGCCGTGATGTACGGCATGATGCCCAGCGCGAAGACCGTGATCTGCAGCAGCGCTCCGCCGCTGAACATGTTGATCAGGCTGAACAGCCCGCGGTTCGAGCTGGCCACCTGCATGCAGGTCTGGACGCTCTTGTAGTCGACGCCGGGGATCGGGATGTGCGTACCGATTCGGTACACCACGATGATCGCGAGCGTGAAGAGCAGCTTCTTGCGCAGGTCGGGCGTCCTGAACGCCCGGGCGAACGCGGTGAGCACGGTGCCTCCTGCGACCCCCGCGCAACTGCGTCAAGGGTGACGGTCTTGAGATTCCGACTGAACGAACAACGACATAGGTAACGGACGACTGCCGCCTCGAGTGCCCGAACCGCGGCACCCTGTGAAAGTTGGCAGTGCAGGCCACCTTACCGGCGAGACTGCCCCCCTTGGAACGACCAACCGGGGATACCCCTTATGTGGGATATCCCCGGTTGCGACCGTTCAGGTCATCGAGATGTCCGAAAGACTCAGACGAGCTCGGTGACGGTACCGCCGGCAGCGGTGATCTTCTCCTTGGCGGAGCCGGAGACGGCGTCGACCGTCACCTGCAGCGCCACGGAGATCTCGCCCTGGCCGAGGACCTTGACGAGGCTGTTCTTGCGAACGGCACCCTTGGCCACCAGACCCTCGACCGTGACCTCGCCACCCTCGGGGTAGAGCGCGGCCAGCTTGTCGAGGTTCACGACCTGGAACTCGGTCTTGAACGGGTTCTTGAAGCCCTTCAGCTTCGGGAGGCGCATGTGCAGCGGCATCTGGCCACCCTCGAAGCGCTCCGGAACCTGGTAGCGGGCCTTGGTGCCCTTGGTACCACGACCGGCCGTCTTACCCTTCGACGCCTCACCACGACCGACACGGGTCTTGGCGGTCTTGGCGCCGGGGGCGGGACGGAGGTTGTGGATCTTGAGCGGGTTCTGCTCCGCCATGATCAGTCGACCTCCTCGACCGACACGAGGTGGCGGACGGTGTGCACCATGCCGCGGAACTCGGGGCGGTCCTCCTTGACGACCACGGTGTTGATCCCCTTGAGACCAAGCGACCGCAGCGTGTCACGGTGGTTCTGCTTGCTGCCGATGTAGGACTTGACCTGCGTGATCTTGAGCTGCGCCATCGTCACGCACCCGCCCCGGCACGCGCACGCAGCAGGGCCGCGGGAGCGATGTCCTCAAGCGGCAGACCACGGCGAGCCGCGATCTCCTCGGGACGCTGCAGGCCCTTCAGGGCCTCCACGGTCGCGTGCACGATGTTGATCGCGTTGTCGGAGCCGAGCGACTTCGACAGCACGTCGTGGATACCGGCGCACTCGAGCACGGCACGCACCGGGCCACCGGCGATAACACCGGTACCGGGCGACGCGGGCTTCAGGAGCACAACGCCGGCAGCCTTCTCACCCTGGATCGGGTGCGGGATGGTGCCCTGGATCCGGGGGACCTTGAAGAAGTGCTTCTTGGCCTCCTCAACGCCCTTGGCGATGGCGGCCGGCACCTCCTTGGCCTTGCCGTATCCGACACCCACGGTGCCGTCACCGTCGCCCACCACGACCAGCGCGGTGAAGCTGAAGCGACGACCACCCTTCACAACCTTGGCGACGCGGTTGATCGCGACGACGCGCTCAACGTACGCGGTCTTCTCGGCGGCAGCAGCGCCGCCGTCACGGCCCTTCCGGTCCCGCCGCTCGCCGCCACCGGCACCGCCACCGCGGCGCTGGGGTCCAGCCATTGGATCTACCTCTCTCTTTTCCGCTAGCTACGGCGGCTCAGAACCTGAGCCCGGCTTCGCGGGCGGCGTCCGCCAGGGCGGCGATGCGCCCGGCGTACTGGTTGCCACCACGGTCGAACACGACGGCCTCGACACCGGCGGCCTTGGCACGCTCGGCGACCAGGGCGCCGACCTGCTTGGCCTGCGCGGACTTGTCGGCCTCGCCACCACGGATCGAGCTGTCCAGGGTGGACGCCGAAGCCAGGGTGTGCCCCTTCAGGTCGTCGATCACCTGCGCCACGATGTGGCGGTTGGAGCGGGTCACGACCAGACGGGGGCGCTCCGCCGTACCCGAGACCCGCTTGCGGATCCGAATGTGACGGCGCTTGATCGCGGCGCGCTTGTAGGCGTCGCCCTTGAGGATCTTCTGCCCGTATGCCATGGCTTACTTACCCGCCTTTCCGACCTTGCGGCGGATGACTTCGCCCTCGTACTTGACGCCCTTGGCCTTGTACGGGTCGGGCTTGCGCAGCTTGCGGATGTTGGCCGCAACCTCGCCGACCTTCTGCTTGTCGATGCCCTCGACCTGGAAACGAGTCGGGGTCTCCACCTTGAAGGTGATGCCCTCGGGGGCCTCGATCAGGATCGGGTGGCTGTAGCCGAGAGCGAACTCGAGGTTCGAACCCTTGGCGGTCACGCGGTAACCGACACCACTGATCTCGAGCTTCTTCACGTAACCCTGGGTCACGCCGGTGATCATGTTCGCCACCAGCGTGCGGGACAGGCCGTGGAGGGCCTTGTTCTGACGCTCGTCGTTGGGGCGGGTCACCTGGAGGGTGCCGTCCTCGTTCTTGACGATCTCGATCGGCGCGACGAGGTTGTGGGTCAGCTCGCCCTTGGGGCCCTTGACCGAAACCGCGTTGCCGTCGATGGTGACGTCCACGCCGGCGGGAACCGCGATGGGGAGCTTGCCGATGCGCGACATAGCTGTTTCCTCCGTTCCCTTCCGTTACCAGACGTAGGCGAGGACTTCCCCACCCACGCCCTTCTTGCCGGCCTGCTTGTCGGTGAGGAGCCCGTGCGACGTGGAGATGATCGCCACGCCGAGGCCGCCGAGCACCTTCGGCAGGTTGGTGGACTTCGCGTAGACCCGGAGACCGGGCTTGGAGATCCGCTTGATGCCCGCGATGGAGCGCTCACGGTTCGGGCCGAACTTCAGCTCGAGGACGAGGTTCTTGCCGACCTCGGCGTCCTCGACACGCCAGCCCGTGATGAAGCCCTCCTGCTGGAGGATCTCCGCGATGTGAGACTTGATCTTCGATGCCGGCATCGTCACGGAGTCGTGGTACGCCGAGTTCGCGTTCCGCAGACGCGTCAGCATGTCTGCGATCGGATCAGTCATGGTCATGAATTGGCCTTCGGCCTCTCTCGCCGGGGTTTCCTGGTGCGCCATCCCTCTCCCCGATCCGAGACGGGACGGGTGCGGCGCGGTGGACCTACGGCGTAGTAAGTCGTACGGGCGACAGACGCCCAACCACACAAGCCTAAGGCATGTGAGATGGGACGCCTGCCGACCCAGATGCTTACCGAGAGCCCGGCATCAACCCAACTGGGCTGTTACCAGGAGCTCTTGGTCACGCCCGGCAGCTCGCCACGGTGAGCCATCTCACGAAGGCACACGCGGCACAGGCCGAACTTGCGGTACACGGAGTGCGGACGGCCGCAGCGCTGGCAGCGGGTGTAGCCACGCACACCGAACTTGGGCTTGCGAGCAGCCTTGGCAATCAGAGCCTTCTTCGCCATCTCGCTCACGCCTCCTTGAACGGGAAGCCGAGGTGACGAAGGAGCGCACGGCCCTCAGCGTCGTTGGTCGCCGTGGTGACCACGGTGATGTCCATGCCCCGGGTACGGTCGATCTTGTCCTGGTCGATCTCGTGGAACATGACCTGCTCCGTGAGACCGAAGGTGTAGTTGCCACGGCCGTCGAACTGCTTGGGGGACAGGCCGCGGAAGTCGCGAATGCGCGGCAGCGCGAGCGACAGGGTGCGGTCCAGGAACTCCCACATGCGGTCGCCACGGAGCGTGACGTGGGCACCGATCGGCTGGCCCTCACGCAGCTTGAACTGCGCGATGGACTTGCGGGCCTTGGTGACGGCCGGCTTCTGACCGGTGATCGTGGTGAGGTCGCGGATGGCGCCCTCGATCAGCTTGGAGTCGCGGGCGGCGTCGCCCACACCCATGTTGACCACGATCTTGACGAGGCCGGGGATCTGCATGACGTTCTCGTACTTGAACTCGTCACGCAGCTTGCCCGCGATCTCCTCGCGGTACTTCTGCTTCAGACGCGGAGTGGTGGTGGTAGCCATCAGATGTCCTCACCCGTCCGCTTGGCAACGCGGATCTTGTTGCCGTTCTCGTCGAAGCGGTAGCCGACACGCGTGACGACCTTGTTGCCGTCCTTCTCCACGACCAGCTGAACGTTGGACACGTGGATCGGGGCCTCGGTGGTCACGATGCCGCCGGCCTGGGAACCCCCAGCCGTCGGACCGGCCTTGGTGTGCTTCTTGACCCGGTTGACACCCTCGACCAGGACACGCTCCTCGCGCGGGTAAGCGGCAATGACCTTGCCCTGCTTGCCCTTGTCCTTGCCGGTGATGACCTGGACCAGGTCACCCTTCTTGATCTTCATGCTTACAGCACCTCCGGCGCGAGCGAGATGATCTTCATGAACTTCTTCTCGCGCAGCTCACGGCCGACGGGGCCGAAGATACGGGTGCCGCGAGGGTCGCCGTCGTTCTTCAGAATGACGGCGGCGTTCTCGTCGAAGCGGATGTACGAGCCGTCCGGACGGCGGCGCTCCTTGACGGTGCGAACGATGACCGCCTTGACGACGTCACCCTTCTTCACGTTGCCACCGGGGATCGCGTCCTTGACGGTGGCGACGATGACGTCACCGATGCCCGCGTAGCGGCGACCGGAGCCACCGAGCACACGGATGCAAAGGATCTCCTTCGCACCAGTGTTGTCGGCGACACGCAGTCGCGACTCCTGCTGGATCACGTCTATCTCCTGATTGTCTGCCGGTTCCCCGGGGGCCACTCAGCCGAGCGGCCCCCGGAGCCTGGCGGAACTGTCCTGCGAGGGATGCCTCGCAGGAGAATTACTTGGCCTTCTCGAGGATCTCGACGACGCGCCAGCGCTTGCTCGCGGACAGCGGCCGGGTCTCCATCAGGAGGACGCGGTCGCCGACACCCGCGGCGTTCTGCTCGTCGTGCGCCTTGAGCTTGTTCGTACGGCGGATGACCTTGCCGTACAGCGCGTGCTTGACACGGTCCTCGACGGCGACGACGACGGTCTTGTCCATCTTGTCGCTGACGACGAGACCCTCACGGGTCTTGCGGAAGCCGCGCGCCTCAGTGTTCTCAGTCACGTTGTTCTCGCTCATCAGGCGTTCTCCACCGTTTCGATGCCCAGCTCACGCTCGCGCATCAGGGTGTAGATCCGCGCGATGTCCTTGCGGACCGCCTTCAGACGGCCGTGGTTCTCGAGCTGGCCCGTCGCCGCCTGGAAGCGGAGGTTGAACAGCTCTTCCTTGGCCTCGCGGAGCTTGCCCAGAAGCTCCTCGTTGCCCAGCTCGCGCAGCTCGGACGCCTTGGTACCGGCCGACATCACGCTTCACCTGCCTCGCGCTTGACGATCCGGCACTTCATCGGCAGCTTGTGGGCCGCACGGGTCAGCGCCTCACGGGCGATCTTCTCGTTGGGGTACGACAGCTCGAACATCACGCGTCCGGGCTTGACGTTGGCGATCCACCACTCAGGAGAACCCTTACCGGAACCCATGCGGGTCTCAGCGGGCTTCTTGGTGAGCGGACGGTCCGGGTAGATGTTGATCCAGACCTTGCCACCACGCTTGATGTGACGCGTCATGGCGATACGAGCGGCCTCGATCTGACGGTTCGTCACGTACGCCGGGGTGAGCGCCTGGATGCCGTACTCGCCGAACGCAATCGTCGTGCCACCCTTGGCAGCGCCGTCGCGCTTCGGGTGGTGCTGCTTGCGGTGCTTGACCCTACGGGGGATCAGCATGTCGGTCAGGCCTCCGTTCCGGTGCTCTCAGCCGGAGCGGACGCGGGAGCCTCGGCCTTGGGGGCCTCGGCGCCGGCAGCCTGCTGCGGCTTGCGACCGCGCCGCTCGCCACCGCGGCCACCACGGGCCGGGCGGTCGGCACCGCCACGGGCCGGGCGGTTACCCGCACGGGCCGCAGCGTTCTCGGCGCGGACCTCGGCGATGTTCTTGACGTCGCCCTTGTAGATCCAGACCTTCACACCGATGCGGCCGAAGGTCGTCTTGGCCTCGAAGAAGCCGTAGTCCACGTTCGCACGGAGCGTGTGCAGGGGCACACGGCCCTCGCGGTAGAACTCCGAGCGGGACATCTCGGCGCCGCCGAGGCGGCCACCGCACTGGATCTTGATGCCCTTGGCGCCCGCCTTCATCGCCGACTGCATGCTCTTACGCATGGCGCGACGGAAGGAGACGCGGGAGGAGAGCTGCTCGGCAACGGCCTGAGCAACCAGCTGAGCGTCCGTCTCGGGGTTCTTGACCTCGAGGATGTTCAGCTGGACCTGCTTGCCCGTGAGCTTCTCGAGGTCGCCGCGGATGCGGTCGGCCTCGGCGCCACGGCGGCCGATGACGATGCCCGGACGAGCGGTGTGGATGTCCACCCGCACGCGGTCACGGGTGCGCTCGATCTCAACCTTCGAGATGCCGGCGCGCTCCATGCCGGACGTCATCATCCGACGGATGGCGACGTCTTCCTTGACGTAGTCCTTGTACAGCTTGTCGGCGTACCAACGCGACTTGAAGTCGGTCGTGACACCGAGCCGGAACCCATGCGGGTTTACCTTCTGGCCCATTACCGGGTTCCTTCCTTGCTGCTGACGACCACGGTGATGTGGCTGGTCCGCTTGCGGATCCGGTAGGCACGGCCCTGGGCACGCGGACGGAACCGCTTCAGGGTCGGGCCCTCGTCGACGTAGGCCTCGGAAATGAAGAGGCCGTCGACATCGGTGTGGTCGTAGTTGTGCGCGGCGTTGGCAATGGCGCTGTCCAGCACCTTGCCGACCGGTACCGAGGCTGCCTGCGGAGCGAATCGCAGAACAGCCTGGGCCTCCGTGGCGTCCATGCCACGGATGAGGTCCACCACACGGCGGGCCTTCATGGGCGTGACGCGGATGTACCGCGCCTGGGCCCTGGCTTCCATGGTTGTCCCTTCAGAGTTACTTACGTGTCTGAATGCGATCCGCGGTTAGCGGCGCTTCGACTTCCTGTCGTCCTTGACGTGACCCCGGAAGGTGCGCGTCGGCGAGAACTCGCCGAGCTTGTGGCCGACCATCGACTCGGTGACGAACACCGGGATGTGGGTCTTGCCGTTGTGCACCGCCAGCGTGTGACCCAGCATGGCCGGGACGATCATCGAGCGGCGGGACCAGGTCTTGATGACGTTCTTGGTGCCGGCTTCGTTCTGGACGTCCACCTTCTTCATGAGGTGGTCGTCGACGAAGGGCCCCTTCTTCAGGCTACGAGGCATCTCAACCCGTCCTTAGCGCTTCTTGTTCGTCTTGCGGCGGCGGACGATGTACTTGTTGCTCGCCTTCTTGGCGGAACGAGTACGGCCTTCCTTCTGACCCCACGGGGACACCGGGTGGCGACCACCGGAGGTACGGCCCTCACCACCACCGTGCGGGTGGTCGACAGGGTTCATGACCACACCACGCACGGTCGGGCGAACGCCCAGCCACCGCTTGCGACCGGCCTTGCCCCAGTTGATGTTCGACTGCTCGGCGTTGCCGACCTCACCGATGGTGGCGCGGCAGCGCGCGTCCACCATGCGGATCTCGCCGGACGGCATACGGAGCGTCGCCATGGCACCCTCACGCGCCAGCAGCTGCACGGAGGCACCTGCGGAGCGGGCGAGCTTGGCGCCGCCGCCCGGACGGAGCTCGATCGCGTGGATCGTGGTACCGACCGGGATGTTGCGGAGCGCCAGGTTGTTGCCGGGCTTGATGTCGGCCGCGGGGCCGTTCTCGACCCGGTCGCCCTGCGACAGGTTGCGCGGGGCGAGGATGTAGCGCTTCTCGCCGTCGGCGTAGTGCAGCAGCGCGATACGCGCGGTGCGGTTGGGGTCGTACTCGATGTGCGCGACCTTCGCCGGCACGCCGTCCTTGTCGTGACGACGGAAGTCGATCACGCGGTAGGCGCGCTTGTGTCCGCCACCCTGGTGGCGAACGGTCACACGACCGGCGTTGTTACGGCCGCCCTTGCTGTGCAGGGGGCGGACCAGCGACTTCTCCGGCGTGGACCGCGTGACCTCGACGAAGTCGGCGACGCTGGCGCCACGACGGCCCGGCGTAGTCGGCTTGTACTTGCGGATTCCCATTTCTCAGTCCTCGTCCGATATCGGACGATCCGACCCGCTTACGCGGTCGGACCGCCGAAGATGTCGATACGGTCGCCCTCGGCGAGGGTCACGATCGCGCGCTTGGTGGCGGCACGCTGGCCGAAGCCCGTCCGGGTCCGCTTGCGCTTGCCCTGGCGGTTGATCGTGTTGACCCCGGTGACCTTGACCGAGAAGACCGCCTGCACGGCCTGCTTGATCTGGGTCTTGTTGGCACTCGGGTCGACGATGAACGTGTACTTGTTCTCGTCCAGGAGCGCGTAGCTCTTCTCCGACACGACCGGCTTCAGCAGGACGTCACGGGGGTCCGTGTACGACTTGCTCGCCGGGGTGACGACGGTGTTCTTGCCCTCGGTGGCGTGGCGCTTCGCCTTGGCGACGCGCGCGACCTTGGCGGCCTTGGCGGCCTTCGAGGCAATGGCGGGGTGACGGATAGCCATCAGGCCTCGCTCCCTTCGGTGTCAGTGGCCTTCGGGCCGGACACGAAGGACTCGAAAGCGGCCTGGGTGAAGACCACGTCGTCGGAGACGATCACGTCGTACGTGTTCAGCTGGCCCGGCTCCAGGATGTGGACCTGGGGCAGGTTGCGGGCGGACAGCCACGCGGCCTCGTCGGCACGCTCGACGACCAGGAGCAGGTTCTTGCGCTCCGAGATCTTGCCGAACAGCGTCCTGGCGGCCTTGGTGGAGGGGGTCTCGCCCTCGATCACGCCGGTGACGACGTGGATGCGGTTGTGGCGGGCCCGGTCGGTGAGGGCGTGACGCAGAGCGGCAGCCTTCATCTTCTTCGGGGTCCGCTGCGAGTAGTCACGCGGCACGGGACCGTGCACGACGCCACCACCGGCGAACTGCGGCGCGCGGGTCGAACCCTGACGGGCGCGGCCGGTGCCCTTCTGGCGGTACGGCTTCTTGCCGCCACCACGGACCTCGGCGCGGGTCTTGGCCTTGTGCGTGCCCTGGCGGGCAGCCGCGTTCTGCGCGACGACGACCTGGTGGATCAGCGGAATGCTGACCTTCTCCACGCCGAAGATCTCCGCGGGGAGTTCGACGCTACCGGTCTTCTCGCCGGCAGGCGAAAGGATGTCAACAGTGCTCATCGGTTACCTCAGGCCCCCTTGGCCGCGGTGCGGACCAGGACGAGGCCGCCGTTCGGACCGGGAACCGCGCCCTTGATGAGCAGCAGACCCTTCTCCGCGTCAACGGCGTGGACGGTCAGGTTCTGGGTGGTGACACGCTCGTTGCCCATGCGGCCCGCCATGCGGACGCCCTTGAACACACGGCCCGGGGTGGCGCAGCCACCGATGGAACCGGGGGAGCGGTGCTTGCGCTGAACGCCGTGTCCGGCGCCGAGGCCCTTGAAGTTGTGACGCTTCATGACACCGGCGAAGCCCTTGCCCTTGCTCTTACCGGTGACGTCGACCTTCACACCGGCCTCGAACACCTCAGCGGTGATCTCCTGGCCGAGGGTGTACTCGGAGGCATCCGACGTGCGGAGCTCGACGAGGTGACGACGCGGGGTGACGTCCGCCTTGGCGAAGTGGCCCTTGAGGGGCTTGTTCACCTTGCGCGGGTCGATCTCGCCGAAGGCGATCTGGACCGACTCGTAGCCGTCGACGTCGTTCGTACGAACCTGGGTCACGACATTCGGCCCGGCCTTGACGACGGTCACGGGAACAACGCGGTTGTTCTCGTCCCAGACCTGCGTCATGCCGAGCTTCTCGCCCAGGATGCCCTTGATCTGCTTAGCCATTCTCAGATCACCGGCCTCAGAGCTTGATCTCGATGTCGACACCGGCCGGGAGGTCGAGTCGCATCAGAGAGTCAACGGTCTTGGGGGTCGGGTCGAGGATGTCGATCAGGCGCTTGTGCGTGCGCATCTCGAAGTGCTCGCGCGAGTCCTTGTACTTGTGCGGCGACTTGATGACGCAGTACACGTTCTTCTCAGTGGGCAGCGGCACCGGGCCCGCGACCGACGCACCAGTGCGGGTCACCGTCTCGACGATCTTCTTCGCCGAGGAGTCGATGACCTCGTGGTCGTAGGCCTTGAGCCGGATGCGGATCTTCTGTCCCGCCATGGCTACTTCGTAGTCCTGTCTCTTCTTACGCTCTGGAACCCGGTGTTCCAGCCCTCTTCTCCGACCCACGCGGTCGGGCGTGTCGCTCCCCCGCTGACATGAATGTCCCTTGTTCGAACATCCCTGACGGGGATTGCGCACGGCCCTGCCGGAACCGTGGGACCGAGGGCGGAAAGCCCACCGGGTGCCTGGCCGGTGCCGCGCCGACACTTCCCGGAAGATTCCCGTACGTCCGCCCCAGCGCTGCCGTGAGGCAGTTAGGGCGACGAGTACTGTGGGACTCGCTTCCGGTCCTCCCGGCGGGAGGCGCGCAGCATCAACACTCGACCGAGCAACCCCGCTAGTCTGCCATACCAGGCGGGGGCCTGGCCAATCGAGCCGTAGACATTACCCCGAGCGTGACAAGGGTCAAACCCTGACCCCGGCGCGTCACGCTCCGCCGACCGGAAGCGCACCGCCCGAAGCCTCTCCCCTGCCCCCTGGCAGCCGCCCGGAACCGCCCGCCGGGCCTGACCGGAGCCCGGCGACAGAGGCCCGAGTCCGCCGCCGGAGGGCGCGTGCGGGCAGCGCCAGATGCAGTAGCCGCACAGCGGCGTGGCGCCGGTGTCGTGGTCCTGGGGGCCGCGCGGGGTGGAATCCGGGGGCGCCGCCCCACGCGGCTGAACGAACTCCGTACGTCTGCCACGGTCCACGAACTGGTCGTAACGGCGTCCGGACACCGCCGTCTGAAGTACCGCAGGGCGGCGGGTGGCACGACGGGCCTCATCCTGGCGAGCCAGTCGCCCTGCAGGTCCCCGAACTTCTCGTCCAGCTTGCCCAGACGGTCTCGCAGACCGCGCACCTCTTTGTCGCGCAGCGCCCTCAGCTCATAGGACCGGTTACGGGCCTGCTCCGGCTCCGGCGGCTCGCGCAGGAGATCCATCTTGAGACAGAGGACCTGGAGCGCAAGGCCGAAGTCGCGGACTGCGGGGGTGTAGTACCGGAGTTGGCTTGCGAACGCCATCGGGCCCTCCGCCCCGAGCGACAGCTGCTCGGTGAAGGCGTCGTAGATCTCGGAGGCCGGCCAGTCGACCGCGCGCCGTCGGTGCCGCCGCAGGAGATCCAGGGTCCGCTCGCCGTCGGCCACCGCCGCTTCGGCGACCCCCCTGACGTGGCCGCAGTGCTCGCTGAGGACCACGAGAGGCGCGCTGCGTTCCCGGCGCCGCTGACGCTCCTCGCGCCGCCCTCATGGGTCAGGCAAGCCCAGCGAACCCCACCATGCGCGTGCGGACCCGGCCGGGCACGCGAAGAGGCCCGTACGACCGGAGTCGTACGGGCCTCTTCAGGTCAGCGGGTGACCCTCAAGCAAGGGGTACTTACTTGACGATCTTGGTGACCTGGCCGGCGCCCACCGTGCGGCCACCCTCACGGATGGCGAACTTCAGGCCCTCTTCCATGGCGACGGGCTGGATGAGGTCCACCTTCATCTCGGTGTTGTCACCCGGCATGACCATCTCGGTGCCCTCGGGGAGGGTCACGACGCCGGTCACGTCCGTCGTACGGAAGTAGAACTGCGGACGGTAGTTGTTGAAGAACGGCGTGTGGCGGCCACCCTCGTCCTTGGACAGGATGTAGGCCTGCGCCTCGAACTCGGTGTGCGGGGTGACCGAGCCCGGCTTGATGATGACCTGGCCGCGCTCGACGTCCTCGCGCTTGATGCCACGGAGGAGCAGACCGACGTTCTCACCGGCCTGGCCCTCGTCGAGCAGCTTGCGGAACATCTCGATACCGGTGACCGTGGTGGTGGTCTTCTCGGTCTTGATGCCGATGATGTCGACGGTCTCGTTGACCTTGAGGATGCCACGCTCGATACGACCGGTGACGACGGTGCCACGACCGGTGATCGTGAAGACGTCCTCGATCGGCATCAGGAACGGCTTGTCGACGTCGCGCTCGGGCTGCGGGATCGACTCGTCGACGGCGGCCATCAGGTTGAGGACGGAGTCCACCCACTCCTTCTCGCCCTCGAGGGCCTTCAGAGCGGAGACCTTGACGACCGGAACGTCGTCGCCCGGGAACTCGTACTCGGTGAGGAGCTCACGGACCTCGAGCTCGACGAGCTCCAGGATCTCCTCGTCGTCCACCATGTCGGCCTTGTTCAGGGCGACGACGATGTACGGAACGCCGACCTGGCGGGCCAGGAGCACGTGCTCCTTGGTCTGCGGCATCGGGCCGTCGGTCGCGGCGACCACCAGGATCGCGCCGTCCATCTGGGCGGCACCGGTGATCATGTTCTTGATGTAGTCCGCGTGACCCGGGCAGTCGACGTGGGCGTAGTGACGCGACTCGGTCTGGTACTCGACGTGCGCGATGGAGATGGTGATACCGCGCTGGCGCTCCTCGGGCGCCTTGTCGATGTTGTCGAACGGGGTGGCCTCGTTCAGGTCCGGGTACGCGTCGTGCAGCACCTTGGTAATGGCGGCCGTGAGGGTCGTCTTACCGTGGTCGATGTGACCGATGGTGCCGATGTTGACGTGCGGCTTAGTCCGCTCGAACTTCGCCTTCGCCACTGGGGTCCTCCTGTGGAGTGGTTCTGTACGCCTTACTCATCGGCGCCAGGTGATCTTTGCTGGGGTGCCGCCCGCCGGGGTTCCTCTGGAGGAAGAACCCCCGGCGGTCGGTGTCAAGCCTAAAGCGTGTAAACGGGGTGCGTTACTCGCCCTTGGCCTTCGCGATGATCTCCTCGGCGACGTTCCGCGGAACCTCGGCGTAGGAGTCGAACTGCATCGAGTAGCTCGCGCGACCCGACGTCTTGCTGCGGAGGTCGCCGACGTAGCCGAACATCTCCGACAGCGGAACCAGGCCCTTCACGACACGGGCGCCGGCACGCTCCTCCATGGCCTGGATCTGACCACGGCGGGAGTTGATGTCACCGATGACCTCACCCATGTAGTCCTCGGGCGTGGTGACCTCGACGGCCATCATCGGCTCGAGCAGCACGGGGCTGGCCTTGCGGGCGGCCTCCTTGAAGGCCTGCGAACCAGCGATCTTGAACGCCAGCTCGGAGGAGTCGACCTCGTGGTAGCCACCGTCGAGCAGGATCACACGCACGCCGGTCATCTCGTAACCGGCGAGGATGCCGAACTGCATGGCCTCCTGCGCACCGGCGTCGACCGAAGGGATGTACTCCTTCGGGATACGGCCACCGGTCACCTTGTTCACGAACTCGTACGAGGTGTCGCCGGCCTCGAGCGGCTCGATGCCGATCTGGACCTTGGCGAACTGGCCGGTACCACCGGTCTGCTTCTTGTGCGTGTAGTCGATGCGCTCGACGGCCTTGCGGATCGTCTCGCGGTACGCGACCTGGGGCTTGCCGACGTTGGCCTCGACCTTGAACTCACGGCGCATACGGTCGACCAGCACCTCGAGGTGCAGCTCGCCCATGCCACCGATGATGGTCTGGCCGGTCTCCTGGTCCGAGTGGACCTGGAACGACGGGTCCTCCTCGGCCAGGCGCTGGATCGCGATGCCCAGCTTCTCCTGGTCGCCCTTCGACTTGGGCTCGATGGCGACCTGGATCACCGGCGCCGGGAAGTCCATGGACTCCAGGATCACCGGCGCCTTGTCGTCGCACAGCGTCTCGCCCGTCGTGGTCTGCTTCAGACCCATGACGGCGACGATGTCGCCGGCGCCCACCGACTCGATCTCCTCACGCTTGTTGGCGTGCATACGGTAGATCTTGCCGATGCGCTCCTTCTTGCCCTTGACGGAGTTCAGCACCGCAGAGCCGGACTCCAGGCGGCCCGAGTACACCCGGACGAAGGTGAGCTTGCCGAGATGCGGGTCGCTCATGATCTTGAACGCCAGCGCGGAGAGGGGCTCCTCGTCCGACGGCTTGCGCTTGACGACCTCCTCCGCGTTGTTGACGGCGTGGCCCTCGATGGCCTCGACGTCGAGCGGGGAAGGCAGGTAGCGCACGACCGCGTCGAGCAGGGGCTGAACACCCTTGTTCTTGAACGCGGTGCCGCAGAACACCGGGGTGACGGTGGTGCCGGTGCCCTTGCCGGACGCGATGGTGATACGACGGATCGCCGCGTAGAGCTGCTCCACGGAGGGCTCAGAACCCTCCAGGTACAGCTCCATCAGCTCCTCGTCGTTCTCCGCGACGGCCTCGAGCAGCTTGCCGCGCCACTCCTCGGCGGCCTCGGTGTGCGTGGCCGGGATGTCGACGGTGTCGTACATCTCGCCCTTGGTCGCCTCGGCGGACCAGACGAGGGCCTTCATCGTCACGAGGTCGATGACGCCCTTGAAGTCCGCCTCCGCGCCGATCGGCAGCTGCATGACCAGCGGCTGCGCACCCAGGCGGTCGGAGATCATGTCGACGCAGCGGTGGAACTCGGCACCGGTGCGGTCGAGCTTGTTGACGAAGCAGATACGCGGAACGCCGTAGCGGTCCGCCTGACGCCACACCGTCTCGGACTGGGGCTCAACGCCGGCGACGCCGTCGAACACCGTCACGGCACCGTCGAGCACACGCAGGGAACGCTCCACCTCGACCGTGAAGTCGACGTGGCCCGGGGTGTCGATGATGTTGATGGTGTGGTCGACGTCTTCCAGCGGCCAGTGGCAGGTGGTGGCAGCAGAGGTGATCGTGATGCCACGCTCCTGCTCCTGCTCCATCCAGTCCATGGTGGCAGCGCCGTCGTGGACCTCACCGATCTTGTAAGACACACCGGTGTAGAACAGGATCCGCTCGGTGGTGGTCGTCTTGCCCGCGTCGATGTGGGCCATGATCCCGATGTTGCGGACCTTGGCCAGGTCAAGTGAAGTGGTAGCCATAAGGCTTCAGTCTTCTCTCGGTCTCGATGTGGGTAGCGACTACCAGCGGTAGTGCGCGAAGGCCTTGTTGGACTCGGCCATCTTGTGCGTGTCCTCGCGCTTCTTCACAGCGGCACCGAGGCCGTTGGAAGCGTCGAGAAGCTCGTTGAGCAGACGCTCGGTCATGGTCTTCTCGCGACGGGCGCGGGAGTAACCGACCAGCCAGCGCAGCGCGAGCGTGTTGGCGCGACCGGGCTTGACCTCGATCGGAACCTGGTACGTCGCACCACCGACACGGCGGGACTTGACCTCAAGGGTCGGCTTGATGTTCTCCAGCGCGCGCTTCAGCGTGATGATCGGGTCGTTGCCCGTCTTCTCACGCAGACCCTCCATGGCGCCGTAGACGATGCGCTCGGCGGTGGAGCGCTTGCCGTTCAGCAGCACCTTGTTGATCAGGGAGGTCACCAGAGGAGAACCGTAGACCGGGTCGATGATGACCGGGCGCTTCGGGGCGGGGCCCTTACGAGGCATTCTTACTTCTCCTTCTTGGCGCCGTAGCGGCTGCGGGCCTGCTTGCGGTTCTTGACACCCTGGGTGTCGAGCGAACCACGGATGATCTTGTAGCGAACACCCGGCAGGTCCTTCACACGGCCGCCGCGCACGAGCACGATGGAGTGCTCCTGCAGGTTGTGTCCCTCACCCGGAATGTAAGCGGTGACCTCGATCCCGCTGGTCAGGCGCACACGCGCGACCTTACGCAGGGCCGAGTTCGGCTTCTTCGGGGTGGTCGTGAACACACGCGTGCAGACGCCACGACGCTGAGGGGAACCCTCGAGTGCGGGCGTCTTGTTCTTCTCGACCTTGTCCTGCCGGCCCTTGCGGACCAGCTGCTGGATCGTAGGCACTACTTCTCCGGTTTCTGTGTGCCGATGGGTACAGCTAACCTGGAACGTCTCCGACCCACGCGGTCGGGTGTGTCGAATCCCGCAAACTCCCGCCGCGAGGCGAAAAGGGCGCAGATTGCGGTGGCCGGTCAGAACTCCCGGTGCGGTGTGGAGGCACGCACGAGAGCCAGGGCACACCCCAGGCACAAGGTCTGAGCGTACCTACCGCACGGACTTCGGTCAAAACAAATGGAGTCCCCCGCGACACGCCGGACTTTCCACCTCGCCACCTGGGATTCGTCCCACTTGTCCCGGCGCTCCCCCGGGGACGGCGCGCCCTGCCGTGCCGCAGGTCGCCCGGTGCCCCGAGCCCTTCGGCCACGCTTGGCCGAAACCCGTGCTTCCCCGCCACGCGGTCTTGCGCTTTGAGTACGTTGATCCGTCCGCTCGGGCGCGAGAAATCGGGGGATGGAATGGCGACGACACCGAGGCCGCCGACGGCGTACTCACCGGACGACGGCGGCCTGGACGACCGGGTGCCCTTCCTGGCGCGTCTGGAGGCAGAGGACCGCTCGGCCCTGCTGGCGCTCGGCCGTGAGCTGACCTTCAGCCCGCGCATGGTGCTCGTGCACCAGCACGAGCCCTCGTCCCATGTCCTCTTCCTCGTACACGGCTGGACGAAGGTCACCGCCTCCGCGGCCAACGGCTACGAGGCGCTCCTCGCGCTGCGCGGGCCCGGCGACATCGTGGGCGAGTCGGCCGCGCTCACCGGCCGGCCGCGGTCGGCCACGGTGTCCGCGCTGGAGGCGGTGCGGGCGACGGCCGTGGAGCACGAGCGGTTCAAGGACTTCCTGAACCGCTCCCCCGCCGTCTCGTTCGCCCTGCTGGGGCTGACCGCGGACCGCACCCGCGCGGCCGACCGGCGCCGGCTGGAGTTCGCGTCCATGAGCGTGCGCGAGCGCTTCGCGGTCCTGCTGCTGGACCTCGCCCGCACCCACGGCCGGCGCACCGCCGACGGCATCGAGCTGGCGGTGCCGCTGAGCAAGCAGGAGCTGGCCGGCTCGGTGGGCGCCTCACGGGAGATGGTGCAGCGGCTGCTGCGCGAACTGCGCGACAGGGAAGCCGTCGTGACGGGCCGCCGCACCCTGCTGATCCTGCGCCCCGACCTTCTGCGCCGGATCGCCGCCGCGGGGCCCGCGCCGGGCGTTCCCGCCCCGTCGGAGCCCCTGGAGGGCTGACGGGGGCCCTCCCTTCCTCGACGAGGTGGGGCCCCGGTCGTCCCGTCCGACGCTCTGTGCACACGGTCACACTCCGAGTGCGTCATCCGCCCTCACCACTCGGGAAGCCACGCGGCCAGTCTGCTGCCCTGCACGGCGTTCCCCCTCGAGAGGCGACCATGACCGATCCCGTGAGCCGCACGATCCTGCTGCTGGACATCGAGAGGTTCAGCGACCGGGACGACGTGGAGCAGGCGTATCTGAGGCGCATGCTCTACGACATCACCGACCGCACGCTGGAAGGCGCCGGCATCGACGAGACCCGGCGGCTGCGGGCCGACCGCGGCGACTCGGTGATGGCTCTCATCGACGCGAACGCCTCGGTCACGGCGTTGCTGCGGGCCCTGCTCACGGATGTCCCGGCGCATCTGCGGACGGTCAACCGCATGGCCTCCCGCTCCGCCCAGATCCGGCTGCGCGGCGTCGTCGCCATCGGCTATGTCGCGGTGGACGAGCACGACGGCTGGGTCGGCTCCGATCTGAACCACGCATGCCGGCTGCTGGACGCCGGGATGCTGCGCGAGGCGCTGCGTGAGCGGACGAACGACTTCGCGCTGTGCGTCTCGGACGCCCTCTACGCCGGGGTGGTGCGCCATGACCACGTCGGCGTCCCGGCCGCCGACTTCCACCCGGTGACGGTGGAGAGCAAGAACGGCCCCCTCAGGGCGTGGCTGCACGGACCGGTCCCCGGCGCCACGGCCGCGGGCGGCCCCGAGGACCACGGTGACACGGGGGCGGGGGAGGCGCCGGGCGGATCGGGGGACCGCCCGGCGCCGCGGGTGCCCCCGCGCGGCACGCCCGCCCCCGAGGACCGCCCGGCGCCGGGCGGATCAGGGGGAGCCCCGGCGCCGGGCCCTGTCGTCACGATCCAGGGCGGCACCTTCAGCGGGGGCGTGATCGGCGGTGCCCAGTACGGCGGCATCAGCGGCGGCCACTTCTCCGGTGACGTCGTCCTCGGCGAGGGCGGCGGACGTGAGCGGGGCGAGCGCCCATGAGCACCCCCGAGGCGGGGGCTCCCCCGCACCCGGTGCCCGACGCCGGGAGCCCGGCGAAGGACCAGCCACCGGCCGACCCGGCACCCTCCGACGACACCGGGCACGGCGACCAGCCGGAGCCCGAGGAGCGCGACCAGCCGCAGAACGCCTGGTCGGCCCGGCGTGACCTGGTCGACCACAGCCCGCGGTCCATGAACGTCGGCGCCCGGGCCCGCTTCAGCGGCGGGCTGCTCGGCGGCGACCAGCACGGCGGCATCAGCGGCGGCCAGTTCTCCGGCGATGTCTTCCTCGGCAGCAAGACGGAGATCTACCAGCTCACGGCCCCCGGCTTCGGCACCTCCGCCTCGGCGTCCGGCGAGATACCGGCGGCCACCCTCGAGGAGCTGTCGAGCCGGTTCGTCGCCGACGAGAGACTCATGTCCCGGCTGCTCGGCCGGCTGCGCGACGACCGCGTCCTGGTGCTGTCCGGCGGCCGGTTCACCGGCCGGCGCACCGCCGCGCTGATGCTGCTGCACCGCCTCGGCGCCCTTCCGGTGCGCACCCTGGTGCACGACACCACCGGCCCGAGCGGTCTGGCCGACCTGGTCACCGGCGAGCACCAGGCCCGCGGTCATGTCCTGTGCGACCTCGCCCCGCGCCGCGACGACCCGCTGCGCTGGACCCATCTGCTGGCCGCCCGGGACCGCCTCGCCGAACGGGACGCCTATCTGGTCGTCACCCTCGACCCCGGCGCCGCCCTGGACGACGTGACCGCCGAGGAGTGGCGCGCACCGGCCGCCGCGGACGTGCTCGCCGTGCAGTTGCGCGCCCGCACCGACGAGGAGACCGCCGCCAAGCTGCTCGACCTGCCGCAGGTGGCCGACTTCCTGGAGCGCAGCCACCAGCCGCGCGAGGCCGCCGCGTTCGCCCAGCTGCTCGGCCGGTACGCCGCCGGGGAGGTCGCCGAGGACGCGGTCGGCCAGTTCTCCCTGGTCTCACTGGAGTCCCAGGTCCAGGAGTGGTTCGAGGAGGACGACACCTCCCTGCATCTGCGCGACAAGGCGTTCCTCGTCGCGCTCGCCGCCTTCGACGGCGGCCCGTACGCGCTGACCGCCGAACTCAGCGACCTGCTCTACCGCTTCCTTCAGGAGACCGAGAACCCGGCCCACGTCCCCGAGGTCCCCGTCTTCGGCACCCATGTCGGCAAACGGCTCCAACGGGCGCGTGCCGAGCGGTACTCGGAGGACGAACAGACCGAGTGGGGCCCGGTCACCCAGCAGAAGGCCAGATTCCGCGACGAGCGGGCCTCCCTGGTGCTGCTGCGCGAGGTGTGGACCGGGCATCCCTCCGCCCGCCCCGCCCTGATCCGCTGGCTGCGCCGGCTCGCGGACGACGGCCGCCCCCTGGTCCGCACCCGCGCCGCCGCAACCGTCGCCGTCCTCACCCGCACCGATCTGCCGTCGGCGATGGCCCTGGTCATCGAGCCGTGGGGAACCTCCAAGCTGTTCCGGCACCGGCTCGTCGCCGTCAACTCCCTCACCCTCGCCCATCTCATCGACACGCCCAACATCCCGCGCATCCTCGACGCCTGGTGCGCGGGCGACGATCCACGACTGCGCTGGGTGGCCGTGCGGGCGTACGGGCTGCTCGGCCCGGAGCGCCCGGAACAGGCCCTGGCCGCGCTGCGCGGCGCCGTACGGCGGCTGTACGCGGACGCGCCCGACGACATCGACGGCGAGCTGGCGCGGGAGCTCGCCGAGGCGGTGGAGCTGCTGCTGCTGTCGGCGGCGAGCGAGACGGTCCTCGCCGAGCTGCGCACCCATCTGGACGACGACCGGGCCGTGCACGACCTCACGCTGGGCGGGTTCGTCAACGCGTGCAGGCGCACCGAGAGCGACGACCAGCGCTACGGCACTCCGCTGGTCCTCGGCTGGTTCGCCCGTTCGGCGGCCGAGGGCGGGCCGGCCGCGCAGGGCGTCCCGTATCTGTGGCGCGCCGCTCTGGCCGACCCGCGCACCACCCGGCACGCGCTGGACGTGCTGCGCGAGTGGGTGCTGATCGCCGACCGGTCCACGGCGGTCGAGTGGGCGCTGGCCGCGCTGCTGCCCACGCTCGTCACCACGGCCGCCGAGGACCAGCGGCTGAGCCATCTGCTGCGCACCATGCCCGGCGAGGACGGTGATCCCCCGCCGCTGGTCGCGTCCCGTCTGCTCACCACCCTGCCCACCCGCTGACCTCATCTCCGCGCGCGAGCCGCGCATACGCCCGCACGTCCGTCGTACGTCCCGAGGAGCCACACGCACCATGCCCACTTTCCACCGCCAGCCCGAGTGGCAGCAGTCGGCGGACCGGCACACGCAGCTGGTCGACCCGGTGCTCACCGTGCGTCAGCTGTCGCGTTTCGAGTTCAACCTGAGGCAGCTCGTCCGCATCGACCACGCACTCGTCTTCTCCACCCCGAAGGGCTCCTACGAGGCGTATCTGCCGCCGCGGCGCCCGACGCGCGCCGAGGTCGCCGCGAACCGGTACACCGCCGTGTACGAGGTGGACATGGGCGTGCATCCCTGGACCTCGGAACTCGCGCTGCCCAGCGACAACGACGCCTTCGAGTTCACGGCCGAGGTCGACATCTCCTGGCAGGTCCTGGACCCGGCCCGGTTCGTGGCGAGCGGTCACCGGGACGTGCCCGGGCTGGTGCTCAGCGAACTACAGCAGGCCGCCCGGCCGGTGACCCGCCGCTTCGCCATCGCCGACAGCGCGGCGGCCGAACAGGAGCTGCTCCAGGCGGTCACCGTGCTGGGTCCGCTCGGGGCACCCGCGGGACTGCAGGTCACCTGGACCCTGCGCATCAAGCGCGACAGGGCCAACATCGAGCACCAGCAGCGGTTGCAGGCCATCGACCACAACGCCACCGAACAGGTCCGTGTCACCCAGCGGAGCATGGAGGTCGACGTCGAGACCGACCGCCGACAGCGGCAACAGGACTCCCTGCAGATCGAACGGATGATGGCCTACGGCACCCAGCAGCAGGAACTGATGATCCAGCAGCAGCGGTGGCAGTACGAGCAGGCCATGCTGCACAGCGGACAGCAGCACCAGCTCGCGCTGCAACAGGGGCAGCAGCAGCTGGAACTTCAGCAGCTCGAGGCCCAGAAGGTCGCCTTCTACGAGTGGCATCTCCAGCAGGGCGGCGTCCACGCCTGGGCACTTCATCTCGCCCAGCACCCGGAGGACTCACGGCTCGTCATGGCCAGCATGCGCGAGGACCAACTCCGCATGATCCAGTCACAGATGGAACTCGTGCGGCAGCTCCTGAACGGTGACGCGGCGGAGGGCTACGAGTTGGAGGGGCCCAAGCAACTGGCCCTCCGCACGGTCAACGACATCCTCACCCAGCGGCTGCCCGGCGTCCCCCAGACCCCGCCCCCGCTGCCCGAGGGCACGGGACCGGTCTATCCGGGCGCGCCCGAGCCCCCGGTGAACCCGTCGGCGGTCCGGCCGGACGACGCCGTGCCGGGCCAGGCGCCGTCGGCCGCGGCGGCCCCGGGACCCGGCGGCCCGTTCGGGTTCCCGGGGCCCCAGCCGGGGGCTGCCCCGGGCGGGCCCCCCTTCCCACCGCCGGTGCCGGGCGCAGCACCCTTCCCACCGCTGGTGCCGGGCGCCCCGCCGTTCACACCACCGGTGCCGGGCGCGCCCCCGTTCACACCGCCGCCCCCGGGCGTCCCGCCCTTCGTTCCGCCGGCTCCGGGCACGCAGCAGCCCTGGCAGACGGCCATGCCGAACGGCGCCGGTGGCGTACCGCAGGATCCGCAGCACGTCGCGTACGGCGCCGGTCAGGCCCCGGCCTGGCAGCCCCCGCCCGGCTACGGCACCACGCCCACCGTGCCCGCCGGGGCCCCGGCCCCGGCCGCCGGCAAGGACCCCAGGGTCGCCGCGGACACCGAGGACGGCGAGGACACCGGCACGTCCATGGGCCCCGGGGGGACCGGAAGCGGCACCGAAAAGGACGGCACATGACCGCCCCCGGCGCGGCGCCCGCCCCGCCCACCGGCAGCGCCGCCGACCCCGCGGCACGCGCCCAGCTCTGTGAGCGGCTCCTGACCGAGCTGCGGGCCGAGATCTCCCGGGCCGACAGCAAGGCGTCGGTCCTGGTCGCCGCCCTCGGCATGACCGCGGGTGTCTTCAGCGGGCTCCTCGCCGGGCGGCAGTGGACCCCGGCCGCGCTCTCCGGAGCGGGCACCGTGCTGTGGTGGGCCGGAGCCGTCTGCCTCGCCCTCTCGCTGTTCGCCCTGCTGTTCGCCGTCCTCCCCCGCTACCGCTCCGGGACCTGGACGCCGGGCCTTCCGCTGTCCTATTTCGGCGACATCCAGCAGGCCGTCAAGCACGGCCACTTGGAGAGCGCGCTCGCCGACACCGAGCGCCTGCCCACGGCCGGCCTGACCGGGGCGCTCGCCGAGACGAGCCGGATCGCCGCGCGCAAGCACCAGTGGATCCGGGCGGGACTCGTCGCCTTCGGCTCCGGCACGGTCCTGCTGCCCGCCTCCCTGCTGATCCGCTGATCCGCCGACCCGCCGTAGCGCGGTCGTCCCCGCACCCGCAGACGAAGGAAAGAACGACCATGTCCCAACCACCGCAACCGGTCCCGCCGGAGTACCCCGGCTCACCGGCCCACACCGGCGCACAGCAGCCGATAGCGCCGCAGTACCCGCAACAGCCTCCCGCCTACCCGCAGCCCGGCCCTGCCGCCCCGCAGCGCCCCCAGGCGGGCCCAGCCCCGCAGTACCCCCAGGCGGGCCCGCCCCCGCAGTACCCCCAGGCGGCACCCCCACCCCCGTACCCGGCCCCGCCCGCCTATCCGCAGCCGGCCCCTCCCCCGTCTCCCCAGTCGGCCCCACCGCCCCACCCTGCGCAGGCCGGTCCGACTCCCCCGCCCGCGACGCCCGAGGCACCGCCCCTGTCCCCCGACGACCCCGCGCACCCGCACCCGCACCCGCACCACATCAGCACCGACCACGGCCGCGTCCATCTGTCGAAGGACCAGCGCCGCACCGACGCCACCGCCGTCGGCAACCTCCTGCTGCATCTGCCGAACTTCCTGTGCAGCCTCTTCGTGGTCGGCCTGGTCTCGGCCTTCTTCGGCAAGTTCGCCGTCGTGCTGATCCTCTCCTGGATCGCCAGCGGCGCACTCGTGTTCCACCGCCCCACCGAAAGCGCCCTCGCGCGCCATCTGCTTCGTCTGCGCTACCCCACTCCACAAGAACGAGCCAAACTCGAACCGGTGTGGCGTACGGTCACGGCCCGCGCCGGGATCGAGGGCCGCAGCTATGAGCTGTGGGTGGAGGACAGCGACGGGCTCAACGCGGTCGCCGCGGCCGGCCATATCGTCGGTGTCACCCGCTTCGCCATGAACCAGCTGCCCAACGGCGAACTGGCCGCCGTACTGGCGCACGAGCTGGGCCACCACGTCGGCGGCCACGCATGGTCCTCCCTGCTCGGCTACTGGTACGCGCTGCCCGGCCGGGTGGCCTGGCGCCTTCTCAAGGCGTTCTCCGGCTTCGCGTTCAAGGTGTCGCGGGCGTTCGGCTGCTTCGGCGTCGCCTTCGTGGTGCTGTTCATGGGCGGCCTCGCGCTGGCGACGATCAGCACGCTCTACGGGCTGCCGCTGCTGCTGCTCGGCGTCCCCTACGCGCTCGCCGCCGTCGGCCGCCGCTCCGAGCTGCGCGCCGACGAGCACGCGGCCGCCCTCGGCTTCGCCCCGATGCTGGCCGCCGTTCTGCACAAGCTGCACCAGCAGGAGCAGCGGACAACGGCCGAGCTGGCCGCTCGCAACGGGGGCGTCCCCGTGGAAGAGGGCACTCTCGGCAGGCTGCTCTCCTCGCACCCGGACTACCACACCCGGCTGCACCACCTTCAGCCCTACCTCCAGCCGGGGCACTGAGCCCGGCGGCGGGCCGACCCCGGACACGCCGAAGGGCGGCCACCTCACAAGAGGTGACCGCCCTTCGGTTCAGGCTGCTCGCTTACTGGTTGTACGGACCGTAGTCGTAGTCCTCCAGCGGCACCGCCTGGCCGGAGCCGGCGCCGAACGGCGAGTAGTCGATGTCGTCGTAGCCGACGGCCGAGTACATCGCGGCCTTGGCCTCCTCGGTCGGCTCCACCCGGATGTTGCGGTAGCGGGACAGACCCGTACCGGCCGGGATGAGCTTACCGATGATGACGTTCTCCTTGAGGCCGATGAGGCTGTCGGACTTGGCGTTGATCGCCGCGTCCGTCAGGACTCGGGTCGTCTCCTGGAAGGAGGCGGCCGACAGCCAGGACTCCGTCGCCAGCGAGGCCTTGGTGATACCCATGAGCTGCGGACGACCGGAGGCCGGGTGACCGCCCTCCTGGACCACACGACGGTTCTCGGTCTCGAACTTCGAGCGCTCGACCAGCTCGCCGGGCAGCAGCTCGGCGTCGCCGGACTCGATGATCGTCACACGGCGGAGCATCTGCCGGATGATGATCTCGATGTGCTTGTCGTGGATCGACACACCCTGCGAGTTGTACACCTTCTGGACCTCGCCGACCAGGTGGACCTGGACGGCACGCTGGCCCAGGATGCGCAGCACGTCGTGCGGGTTGGTGGCACCCACGGTGAGCTTCTGGCCCACCTCGACGTGCTCGCCCTCGCTGACCAGGAGTCGGGCGCGCTTCGAGATCGGGTACGCCGTCTCGTCGCTGCCGTCGTCCGGCGTGATGACGATCTTCTTGGTCTTCTCGGTCTCCTCGATCCGCACGCGGCCCTGGGCCTCGGAGATCGGGGCGACACCCTTCGGGGTACGGGCCTCGAAGAGCTCGACGACACGCGGCAGACCCTGGGTGATGTCGTCACCGGCCACACCACCGGTGTGGAAGGTACGCATCGTCAGCTGGGTACCGGGCTCACCGATGGACTGGGCGGCGATGATGCCGACCGCCTCACCGATGTCGACCAGCTTGCCGGTGGCCAGCGAGCGGCCGTAGCACATGGCGCAGGTGCCGACGGCGGACTCACAGGTCAGGACCGAGCGGGTCTTGACCTCCGAGATGCCACGGGCGACGAGCTCCTCGATGAGGACGTCCCCCAGGTCGGTACCGGCCGGGGCCAGCACCTGACCGTCGACGACGATGTCCTCGGCGAGGCAGCGCGCGTACACGGACGTCTCGACGTTCTCCGCCTTGCGCAGCACGCCGTCCGCCCCGACCTCCGCGATGTGGAGCTTGAGACCGCGCTCGGTGCCGCAGTCCTCCTCGCGGATGATGACGTCCTGGGAGACGTCGACCAGACGACGGGTCAGGTAACCCGAGTCGGCGGTACGCAGGGCGGTGTCCGCGAGACCCTTACGGGCACCGTGCGTGGAGATGAAGTACTCCAGCACGGACAGGCCCTCACGGAACGACGCCTTGATCGGACGCGGGATGGTCTCGTTCTTCGCGTTCGACACCAGACCACGCATACCGGCGATCTGCCGCATCTGCATCATGTTTCCTCGGGCACCCGAGTCAACCATCATGAAGATGGGGTTCGTCTTGGGGAAGTTCGCGTTCATCGCCTCGGCGACCTCGTTGGTCGCCTTGGTCCAGATGTTGATGAGCTCCTGAGTGCGCTCTTCCTTGGTGATCAGACCGCGCTCGTACTGCTTCTGGACCTTCTCGTCCTGCGCCTCGTAGCCCTTGACGATCTCCTTCTTCGCCTCGGGAACGACGACGTCGGAGATGGCGACGGTGACACCGGAACGGGTCGCCCAGTAGAAGCCGGCCGCCTTCAGGTTGTCGAGCGTCGCCGCCACGATGACCTTGGGGTAGCGCTCGGCGAGGTCGTTGACGATCTCGGAGAGCTGCTTCTTGCCGACCGAGTAGTCGACGAACGGGTAGTCCTCGGGCAGCAGCTCGTTGAAGAGCGCACGGCCCAGCGTGGTCTTCAGACGGAAGCTGTCACCCAGCTGCCACTCCGGCTCGCCCTCTTCCTGCGCCGGCGGGGTCCAGCCGCGCGGCGGGATGGTGCCCACCGGGAAGCGGATGTCCACGGCCGCCTGCAGCGAGAGCTCACCGGCGTCGAACGCCATGATCGCCTCGGCGGTGGAGCCGAAGGACCGGCCCTCGCCCTTGACGTCACGCAGCTCGCCGTCCGTGGTCAGGAAGAACAGACCGAGGACCATGTCCTGGGTCGGCATCGTGACCGGGCGGCCGTCGGCGGGCTTGAGGATGTTGTTCGAGGACAGCATCAGGATGCGGGCCTCGGCCTGCGCCTCCGCGGACAGCGGCAGGTGCACGGCCATCTGGTCACCGTCGAAGTCCGCGTTGAACGCGGTGCAGACGAGCGGGTGGATCTGGATGGCCTTGCCCTCGACCAGCTGCGGCTCGAAGGCCTGGATGCCGAGGCGGTGCAGGGTGGGCGCACGGTTCAGCAGCACCGGGTGCTCGGCGATGACCTCTTCGAGGACGTCGTACACGACGGTGCGGCCGCGCTCCACCATGCGCTTGGCCGACTTGATGTTCTGCGCGTGGTTCAGGTCGACCAGGCGCTTCATCACGAACGGCTTGAAGAGCTCCAGCGCCATCGCCTTGGGCAGACCGCACTGGTGCAGCTTCAGCTGCGGACCGACGACGATCACGGAACGCGCCGAGTAGTCGACACGCTTGCCGAGCAGGTTCTGACGGAAGCGACCCTGCTTACCCTTCAGCATGTCGCTGAGGGACTTCAGCGGGCGGTTGCCGGGGCCCGTGACCGGGCGACCACGACGGCCGTTGTCGAACAGGGCGTCGACGGCCTCCTGGAGCATGCGCTTCTCGTTGTTCACGATGATCTCGGGCGCACCGAGGTCGAGAAGCCGCTTCAGGCGGTTGTTGCGGTTGATCACACGGCGGTACAGGTCGTTCAGGTCCGAGGTCGCGAAGCGGCCACCGTCCAGCTGCACCATCGGACGCAGGTCCGGCGGGATGACCGGGACGCAGTCCAGGACCATGCCCTTGGGGCTGTTGGAGGTCTGCAGGAACGCGGAGACGACCTTCAGCCGCTTGAGGGCACGGGTCTTCTTCTGGCCCTTGCCGGTGCGGATGATCTCGCGGAGCTTCTCGGCCTCCTCCTCGAGGTCGAAGGACTCCAGGCGCTTCTGCAGCGCCGCGGCACCCATCGAACCGTCGAAGTACGTGCCGAAGCGGTCCCGCAGCTCGCGGTAGAGCAGCTCGTCGCCCTCGAGGTCCTGGACCTTGAGGTTCTTGAACCGGGTCCACACCTCGTCGAGACGGTCGATCTCGCGCTGCGCACGGTCGCGCAGCTGCTTCATCTCGCGCTCGGCACCCTCGCGCACCTTGCGGCGCACGTCGGCCTTGGCACCCTCGGCCTCCAGCTCGGCCAGGTCGGCCTCGAGCTTCTTGGCGCGGGCCTCCAGGTCGGCGTCGCGACGGTTCTCGATCTGCTGCCGCTCGACGGAGACGTGCGCCTCCAGGGAGGGCAGGTCACGCGTACGGCGCTCCTCGTCGACGTACGTGATCATGTACGCCGCGAAGTAGATGACCTTCTCCAGGTCCTTCGGGGCGAGGTCGAGCAGGTAGCCCAGCCGCGACGGAACGCCCTTGAAGTACCAGATGTGCGTGACCGGGGCGGCCAGCTCGATGTGGCCCATCCGCTCACGGCGCACCTTGGCGCGCGTGACCTCTACGCCACAGCGCTCACAGATGATGCCCTTGAAGCGGACGCGCTTGTACTTGCCGCAGTAGCACTCCCAGTCCCGGGTGGGGCCGAAGATCTTCTCGCAGAAGAGGCCGTCCTTCTCGGGCTTGAGGGTGCGGTAGTTGATGGTCTCGGGCTTCTTGACCTCGCCGTGGCTCCACTGACGGATGTCGTCCGCGGTGGCCAGGCCGATCCGGAGCTCGTCGAAGAAGTTGACGTCGAGCACTATGCGTCAATCCCTCTCAGGGTCGTAAGTCTTTCGGTCTGTACGGGGGTCCCGGGGTCGGCGGGCCTTGGAGTCAGGCCCGCCGGACTCCCGTCAGACCTCTTCGACGCTGCTCGGCTCGCGCCGGGACAGGTCGATGCCGAGCTCCTCCGCAGCGCGGAAGACGTCCTCGTCGGTGTCGCGCATCTCGATGGACATACCGTCGCTGGACAGCACCTCCACGTTCAGGCACAGGGACTGCATCTCCTTGATGAGCACCTTGAAGGACTCGGGGATGCCGGGCTCGGGGATGTTCTCGCCCTTGACGATGGCCTCGTAGACCTTCACGCGGCCGGTGACGTCGTCGGACTTGATGGTCAGCAGCTCCTGGAGGGCGTACGCGGCGCCGTAGGCCTCGAGGGCCCACACCTCCATCTCGCCGAACCGCTGGCCACCGAACTGGGCCTTACCACCCAGCGGCTGCTGGGTGATCATCGAGTACGGACCGGTCGACCGAGCGTGCAGCTTGTCGTCGACCAGGTGGTGCAGCTTCAGGATGTACATGTAGCCGACGGAGATCGGGTCCGGGAACGGCTCACCCGAGCGGCCGTCGAACAGCCGCGCCTTGCCGGACGGGAGGACCAGACGGTCGCCGTCGCGGTTCGGGATGGTGTGCTGGAGCAGACCCGCCAGCTCGTCCTCACGGGCACCGTCGAAGACCGGGGTCGCGACGTTGGTCCGCGGGTCGACCTGGTCGGCGCCGATCGCCTGCAGGCGCTGCGCCCACTCGTCCGCGAGGCCGGAGACGTCCCAGCCGCGGCTGGCGAGCCAGCCGAGGTGGATCTCCAGGACCTGTCCCGGGTTCATTCGGGACGGCACACCCAGCGGGTTGAGGATGATGTCGACCGGGGTGCCGTCCTCCAGGAACGGCATGTCCTCGATCGGCAGGATCTTGGAGATGACACCCTTGTTGCCGTGACGGCCGGCGAGCTTGTCACCGTCGGTGATCTTGCGCTTCTGCGCGACGTAGACGCGGACCAGCTGGTTCACGCCCGGCGGCAGCTCGTCGCCCTCCTCGCGGTCGAAGACGCGCACACCGATGACCTTGCCGGTCTCGCCGTGCGGCACCTTCAGCGAGGTGTCACGGACCTCACGGGCCTTCTCACCGAAGATCGCGCGGAGCAGACGCTCCTCGGGGGTCAGCTCGGTCTCACCCTTCGGGGTGACCTTGCCGACGAGGATGTCACCGGCGATGACCTCGGCACCGATACGGATGATGCCGCGCTCGTCGAGGTCGGCGAGGACCTCCTCGGAGACGTTCGGGATGTCCCGGGTGATCTCCTCGGGCCCGAGCTTGGTGTCACGGGCGTCGACCTCGTGCTCCTCGATGTGGATCGAGGAGAGTACGTCGTCCTGCACGAGGCGCTGCGACAGGATGATCGCGTCCTCGTAGTTGTGACCCTCCCACGGCATGAACGCCACGAGCAGGTTCTTGCCGAGCGCCATCTCGCCGTTCTGCGTGGCGGGACCGTCGGCGAGGACCTGGCCCTCGATGAGGCGGTCGCCCTCGTTGACGATGACCTTCTGGTTGACCGAGGTGCCCTGGTTGGAGCGGGCGAACTTGGCCAGGCGGTACGTGATGTACGTGCCGTCGTCGTTGGCCGTGGTGATGTAGTCCGCGGAGACCTCCTGGACCACACCCGCCTTCTCGGCCTTGACGACGTCGCCGGCGTCGACGGCGGAGCGGTACTCCATGCCGGTACCGACGAGCGGGGCCTCCGACTTGATCAGCGGAACGGCCTGGCGCATCATGTTCGCGCCCATGAGGGCACGGTTGGCGTCGTCGTGCTCGAGGAACGGGATCATGGCGGTCGCGACCGACACCATCTGGCGCGGCGAGACGTCCATGTAGTCCACGTCGTCACCGGCGACGTAGTCGACCTCGCCGCCACGGCGGCGGACCAGGACGCGGGCCTCGGCGAAGCGCAGTTCGTCGGTGAGACCGGCGTTGGCCTGCGCGATGACGAAGCGGTCCTCCTCGTCGGCGGTCAGGTAGTCCACCTCGTCGGTGACCTGGCCGTCGACGACCTTGCGGTACGGGGTCTCGACGAAACCGAACGCGTTGACCCGGCCGTAGGAGGCGAGCGAGCCGATCAGACCGATGTTCGGGCCTTCAGGGGTCTCGATCGGGCACATACGGCCGTAGTGCGACGGGTGCACGTCACGGACCTCGAAGCCGGCCCGCTCACGGGAGAGACCACCCGGGCCGAGCGCGGACAGACGACGCTTGTGCGTCAGCCCGGACAGCGGGTTGTTCTGGTCCATGAACTGGGACAGCTGGCTGGTGCCGAAGAACTCCTTGATGGAGGCGACGACCGGCCGGATGTTGATCAGGGTCTGCGGCGTGATCGCCTCGACGTCCTGGGTCGTCATGCGCTCGCGGACGACGCGCTCCATACGGGCCAGACCGGTGCGGACCTGGTTCTGGATGAGCTCACCGACGCTGCGCAGACGACGGTTGCCGAAGTGGTCGATGTCGTCGGTCTCGACGACGATCGCCTGACCGCTGTCGCCGACCGTCTCGGTCTCGCCTGCGTGCAGCTTCACCAGGTACTTGATCGTCGAGATGACGTCCTCGACGGTCAGGATGCCCGCGTCCAGCGGAGCGTCCGCACCCAGCTTCTTGTTGACCTTGTAGCGGCCGACCTTCGCGAGGTCGTAGCGCTTCGGGTTGAAGTACAGGTTCTCCAGCAGCGTCTGCGCGGCCTCACGCGTGGGGGGCTCGCCCGGACGCAGCTTGCGGTAGATGTCGAGCAGCGCGTCGTCCTGGCCCTGGGTGTGGTCCTTCTCCAGGGTGGCGCGCATGGACTCGTACTCGCCGAACTCCTCGAGAATCTGCTCGGTCGTCCAGCCGAGCGCCTTCAGGAGAACGGTCACGGACTGCTTGCGCTTACGGTCGATACGGACACCGACCATGTCGCGCTTGTCGATCTCCATCTCCAGCCAGGCACCCCGGGACGGGATGATCTTGGCCGAGAAGATGTCCTTGTCGGACGTCTTGTCGATGGAGGAGTCGAAGTAGACACCCGGCGAACGGACCAGCTGCGACACGACGACACGCTCGGTGCCGTTGATGACGAACGTGCCCTTGTTCGTCATGAGCGGGAAGTCGCCCATGAAGACGGTCTGGGACTTGATCTCGCCGGTCTCGTTGTTGGTGAACTCGGCCGTGACGAAGAGAGGCGCGGCGTACGTGAAGTCGCGCTCCTTGCACTCGTCGATCGAGTTCTTCGGCGGCTCGAAGCGGTGGTCGCGGAACGTCAGCGACATCGACCCGGAGAAGTCCTCGATCGGGGAGATCTCCTCGAAGATCTCCTCGAGACCGGACTTGGTGGGGACGTCCTGACCGGACTCCAGAGCCTCCTCGACCCGACTCTGCCAGGCGGTGTTCCCGAGCAGCCAGTCAAAGCTCTCGGTCTGCAGCGCGAGCAGGTTGGGAACCTCGAGAGGCTCCTTGATCTTTGCAAAGGAAATGCGCAGCGGGGCGGTGCTGGCGCCGTTGTTCGTATTCGCGGTCGAGGCAGTGCGCGAGGCGGCCAAGAGGGGGTCCTTCCGAGGGCTCGGACTCACTACGCGCGTACCGGTCCCCACCAGGCACAGAGATGGAAAGCCTCAGGTCAGAGACTCTTTATCGTCGGTGCTCAAGCGAGGGGCCTGCTCCTGGTGACGGGCAGGAGGCAGCTAACAGGCAGCGCAAAGGGTCAGTGTAGCCACTTGGCACACTGATGTCCAGTGCGGGTTTGCAGGCCCACGACAGAAGCCCTCGTTGTCCCTCAACAGCTGCGGCAAGCCACGCCCTCGATGCACATCGATACTGCCCTCTTCGTCGTCGATCCATGCCTCGGATCCGGATCGTTGTGACGACGCGTCCTGAGAATTGCGCGCTGCGTGCAGTTCGTCAAGGCCCCCCATGGCCGAACCGGGTGCTGCCATCGTCACTTGCAACTGTCACCGGGGCCCTCGGGACGCACGACGAAGATCACCATACTCCCCGCGGCGACGGCCGCAAGGCAGCCGCCACCGGACCCCCCGGAACGCCGAAGAGCGACCACCCGGATGGATGATCGCCCTTCGGTGCGTTCGCGTTACAGCCCTACGAGTGAGCCTCGACCGGAATCCCGTGGGCACCGGCTGCGGCGTTCGAGTGAACCGGACCCGCACATGCGAAAGGGCCGCACGGAGCGAGGCTCCGTACGGCCCGGTGAGCCCTGCACCAGGCCCGGTGGGCCCTGGTGCGGCCCGTGGGTCCCTGTGGGGACCCAGGAGGTGTTACTTGACCTCGACGGAGGCGCCGGCACCCTTGAGGGACTCGGCGGCCTTCTCGGCGGCGTCCTTGGCGACCTTCTCCAGGACGGGCTTCGGGGCGCCGTCCACGAGGTCCTTGGCCTCCTTGAGGCCCAGGGAGGTCAGCTCGCGCACGACCTTGATGACCTGGATCTTCTTGTCGCCGGCACCGGTGAGGATGACGTCGAACTCGTCCTTCTCCTCCTCGGCCTCGACGGCGGCGGCCGGACCGGCCGGGCCCGCGACGGCGACCGCGGCGGCGGCGGTGACGTCGAACTTCTCCTCGAACGCCTTCACGAACTCGGAGAGCTCGATGAGGGTCATCTCCTCGAACTGCGCGAGCAGGTCTTCCTGGGTGAGCTTCGCCATGATGGGCGATCCTTCCATTGATTCGGCTGGTGCCGGATGTACATGTCTGGCGGGCGTACGTTCGGCCCGCTACGACCACCGCCTCAGGCGGCGGTCATTTCGCGAGCCGAATTACTCGGCACCGCCCTGCTCGGCCTGCTTGGCGCGAAGAGCGTCCACGGTGCGGACGAGCTTCGACGGGAGCGCCTGGAAGACCTGAGCAGCCTGGGTCTGCTTGCCCTTGAAGGCGCCCGCCAGCTTGGCGAGCAGAACCTCGCGGGACTCGAGGTCCGCAAGCTTCTTGATCTCGTCGGCGGACAGCGCCTTGCCGTCAAGGACACCGCCCTTGATGACGAGGTTCGGGTTGTCCTTGGCGAAGTCACGAAGACCCTTCGCCGACTCCACCGGGTCACCGGTGACGAAGGCGACCGCCGTCGGACCGTTGAACAGGTCGTCGAGCGTCGTGATCCCGGCCTCGTTGGCCGCAATCTTGGTCAGCGTGTTCTTCACCACGGCGTACTGGGCGTTCTCACCGAGCGAACGGCGCAGCGTCTTGAGCTGCGCCACGGTGAGACCCCGGTACTCGGTCAGCACGGCGGCGTTCGAGCTGCGGAACTGCTCCGCGAGCTCGGCCACCGCGGCAGCCTTGTCGGGCCTTGCCATAGAGCGTCGGCCTCCTTCCGGGTGATGGGACCGCTCGGAAGGGGCTGGGCTAAAACGAAACGCCCCGGCGCAGGCGCACGGGGCGGACTCGACCGGGTGCACACGCGGCTCACGCGTGTACTCCGGGAGTTCTTCCACATTCACCTGCGCGGGTCGTCCGCAGTACAGCGGATCCTTCGGCCGCCGCACCCTCAATCGAGAGAACGGCAACGACCAGCGGTCTTTGGCTTCTGTAGGAGAGTACGGGAACGGATCGCCGTCGGGCAAATCCGTTCCCGCGCCCGGCCGGGCCCGGCCCCGGGGACTTGTCGTACGGGGCTCGGCCCGCCGGGGTCAGCCCTGCTGGGCGCCCTTCATCATCTCGGCGAGGTCGGCCGTGTCCTTGGCGGACGGGGCCGTCACCGTCACCGGCTTGTTGTAGTCGACGAAGGTGATGGTCATGTCCAGCGGTCCCTTGTCGGCGTCACCGCGCATCCGGAACTGCTTGGTGTGGTTGCTGCCGTCGATCCACATGTCCATGGACATCTTGTCCGCGCCCATCTTGGCGTACTGGTCGAGGCCCTTCTCGCGCTGCTCGAGGGTGGCCTTGTCCAGCTTCTGGGCCTTGAGGGAGGCGCGCATCTCCGCGACGGTGATGTCGCCCTTGTAGTGGGTCGTCTGCACGCCGTCGACGGTCTCGGTGCCGACCTTCGTCACATGCTTGGAGCTGGTCAGGAACGTGGAGTCCTGGGCAGGGTTCTGGTTCGCCTGGCCGGCCGCCCCCATCTGGTCCAGGTTCTTCTGCATGTCGCCGCCCAGCGCGCCCAGGTCGAGCTTCATCCAGTGCTTGCCGCCCAGCTCCTTGGCAGCCTCGCCACCCGCGCCGATGTACATCACCTTGTCGACGAAGCGGATCTCGACCGGGCCCCCGGTCTTCTGCTCCGACGACGTCATCTTCATGCTCATGGCGAGCGGCTTCATGGCCATCTGGGCCTCGGCCTTGACCTGGCCCGCGCCCGGCATCGTCCCGGTCATCCGGTAGTGCAGGGACGTGATGCCCTCGGAGTTCTTCGCGGCCGCGGCGACGGCCGCGGCGGGCGACATCCGCGGCGACTCCTCCGCGCTGTTGCCCTTCGAGCAGCCGACCGCTCCGCCGCCCAGAACCAGGGCCGCGAGCACCGCGCCGGCCGCACCGCGCTCCACCCGGTTGCGCACAGCAAAGGTCATGATTCCCCCCAGAGAACACATGGTTGATCCATAACAAGACCGCGAGCCTATACCCAAGGACTGACAAAGGCGCGTCAATTCCGGCGTCAAGCAGTGAACGGGGATGTGCTATGAACCCCGGGTGCTCATCAGTTCCTTGAAGTCCGCGGTGTCCGCCGCCGGGGGCCGGCCGGCCGCGACCTTCACGCCGTAGTCGCGGTAGTAGGCCGTGGCGGACATCCGGCCGCCGGCCAGGTCGCCCTTCTCGACCTTCTTGACCAGCAGGGCGTGGTCGTCGACCCAGATGTCGACGGTCTCCCTGGTCACCCCGGCCTGCTCCAGCCGCTCCCGCAGCGCGGCCGCGTCCTCTCCTGTGAGGTTCGCCGGGGTGACCGTGCCCGAGTAGTGCGTGGTACGCCGGCCGCGCACCGTCTCCTCGCCCACCCTGTGCACGTCCCCGGAGGCACGCAGCAACCGGACCGGCTGGAGCGGCGCGGTGTTGCGGAGCTGGTCCGTGAGATACGCGCCCGAGCCGCCGGGCAGGGCTGTCAGGTCGCCGTAGCCGTAGCGGATCCAGTGCCGGCCCCGGAGGCGGCGGGCGAACGTCTCGCCGACCTCGGCGTAGTACGCGTCGGGCAGCAGCCGCGCCTCCATGGAGGTGCTGCTGAGGGCACGCATGGTGGCGGCGAGCTGCCCGCCGGTGTACGTGATGCGGAGCGTGCCGACCGGCTCGCCGGACCAGCCGAGCGTGCCGTCCGTCCTGAGGGAGAGCATGTCGCCCATGACGGTCGCGGACTCGATGCGGGCCGAACCGGCCCGCACGGTGGCCTTCTCCACGCCGCGCAGAGCGGCGGCCGACCGGGGGTCGACCCGTGCCGGGGGGGGGGGGGGGGGGGGGGGGGGGCGGGGGGGGCGGCGGGGCGGGGGCGGGGGGGGGGCCCCCCCCCCCCCCCCGGGGGGGCCCCCCCCCCCCCCCCCCCCCCCCCCCCCCCCCGGGGGGCCCCCCCGCCCCGGGGGGCCCGGGGGGCCCCCCGGGACCCTTGTCGGAGCCGCTGTCGCCGGAGAAGCTGCACCCCGCCAGGACGGACAGCGCGGCGAGCGCGGCGACCGGCAGGAGCCCGCGCCTGACGATCCTGTCCCTCATCCGTTCCCCTCTCGTGCGCTCCGTGATCTTCACGCTAACCCCGACCCGGGGAAAACGGCACGCACCTCCCGTGAAACGGCATGTGCCCCTTGCCGTGGGCCCCGCGGGGCGAAGGGCACGAAAAACGCCGGGCCCCGCACCTTGGGAAAGGTGCGGGGCCCGGCGTCAGCTGCGTGTGCCCGCGGCTGCCGTCAGGATCAGACGGCGGCCGGGTCCTCCTCGACGAGGAGGTTGCGGGTGCGGTTCGGGTCGACCGGGATGCCGGGGCCCATCGTGGTGCTGACCGCGGCCTTCTTGATGTAGCGACCCTTGGCGGCGGACGGCTTCAGACGGAGGATCTCCTCCAGCGCGGCGCCGTAGTTCTCCACCAGCTTCTCGTCGTCGAAGGACGCCTTGCCGATGATGAAGTGCAGGTTCGAGTGCTTGTCGACGCGGAACTCGATCTTGCCGCCCTTGATGTCGTTGACAGCCTTGACGACGTCCGGGGTGACGGTGCCGGTCTTGGGGTTCGGCATGAGACCACGGGGGCCGAGGACACGGCCGAGGCGGCCGACCTTGCCCATGAGGTCCGGGGTGGCGACGACGGCGTCGAAGTCCAGACGGCCCTTCGCAACCTCGTCGATCAGTTCGTCGGAGCCGACGATGTCGGCGCCCGCGGCCTCTGCGGCCGCAGCACGGTCACCGGTCGCGAAGACCAGGACCCGGGCGGTCTTGCCGGTGCCGTGCGGCAGGTTCACGGTGCCACGGACCATCTGGTCGGCCTTGCGCGGGTCGACACCCAGACGGAAGGCGACCTCGACGGTGCCGTCGAACTTGGTCGTGGAGGTCTCCTTGGCGAGACGGACGGCCTCGAGCGGGGCGTACAGCTTCTCCCGGTCGACCTTGGCGTCCGCAGCGCGGAGGGCCTTGCTGCGCTTGCTCACAACTGCTCCTGTGTGTTCTGAAAGGAGTCGTGGTACGGGCCGAGCAGGCCCTGCCACGTGCGGCTTTCTACGGCCGCATGATCTACGAAGGTGGGTTCAGCCCTCGACCGTGACGCCCATGGAACGCGCGGTACCGGCGATGATCTTCGCGGCGGCGTCCAGGTCGTTGGCGTTGAGGTCGGGCAGCTTGGTCTGGGCGATCTCGCGGACCTGCGCCTCGGTGATCTTGGCGACCTTGGTCTTGTGCGGCTCGCCGGAGCCCTTCTCGACGCCCGCGGCCTTCAGGATCATCTTGGCGGCCGGCGGGGTCTTGGTCACGAAGGTGAAGGAACGGTCCTCGTAGACCGTGATCTCCACCGGGATGACCCAGCCACGCTGCGACTCGGTCGCGGCGTTGTAAGCCTTGCAGAACTCCATGATGTTGACGCCGTGCTGACCCAGCGCGGGGCCGACCGGCGGGGCCGGGTTGGCCGCACCGGCGTTGATCTGGAGCTTGATGAGCCCCGTGACCTTCTTCTTCTTGGGAGGCATTGCTCTCTCCGGGTCCTTAGTGAGAGTTTGCGCCATCCAATCCGGATCATCCGGATGGAGGCATACCGCACAACGATAACGGGTATCGCTGCGGGGCCGAAAACCGAGCAGGTCAGACCGGCTTTCGCAGCCTGTCTGACCTGTTCGGAAGTGCTCGTACCAGAAGCGCTCAGTTCTTCTGGATCTGGTCGAAGCTCAGCTCGACCGGCGTCTCGCGGCCGAAGATCTCCACGAGGCCCTTGACCTTCTTGGAGTCGGCGTTGATCTCGTTGATGGTCGCCTGAAGCGTGGCGAACGGGCCGTCGGTGACGGTGACCGAGTCGCCGACCTCGAAGTCCAGCACCTGGACCTCGACCTTGCGCTGCGGAGCGGGCTTGCCCTCGGCCTCGGCGGCCTCGCGGGCGGCCTTCTCCTCGGCCTCCGGGGCGAGCATCTTGACGATCTCGTCCAGGGTCAGCGGGTACGGGTCGTAGGCGTTGCCCACGAAGCCGGTGACGCCGGGCGTGTTGCGCACGACGCCCCAGGACTCGTTCGTCAGGTCCATGCGCACCAGGACATAGCCGGGCAGCTTGTTCTGGCGGATGGTCTTGCGCTCGCCGTTCTTGATCTGCGCGACCTCTTCCTGCGGCACTTCGGCCTGGAAGATGAAGTCCTCGACGTTCAGCGAGACGGCGCGCTGCTCGAGGTTGGTCTTCACGCGGTTCTCGTAGCCGGCGTACGTGTGGATCACATACCACTCGCCGGGCAGCGAGCGCAGTTCCTCGCGGAGAGCCTCGACGGGGTCGACCGGAGCGGTCTCCTCCACCTCGGCGGCCTCGTCGGTCTCGTCCTGGTCGGCGACCTCGTCCTCGTCCACGACGCGCACGGCGGCCTCCTCGGCCGCGTCGCCCGCCTCAGCTTCGGCAGCCTCGAACTCGTCCTGCTCGTCCGCGCCCTCGACGATGTCGAGCTCGTCGTCCACGGACTCGGCGGACTCGCCGCGTGACTCAACGGCGTCGTTCAGGTTCGGGTCAGACACGGTGGCTGCTTCTTCCTGGATACATAGGGGTGGAACGCGCGAAAGGGACGCCGGGGTACCTCGGCGTCCTTCGCTCTGGGCTCAGCCGAAGACGTACTTGGCGGCGTGGTTGAGCCCATAGTCAATCAGAGTCACCAGGGCGATCATGATCGCGACGAAGAAGATCACCACTGTGGTGTACGACGTCAGCTGGTTCCTGCTCGGCCAGACGACCTTGCGGAGCTCCGCGACGATTTGGCGGTAGAAGAGGGCAAGGCGCTTCAGCGGGCCCTTCTTGGCTCGCTTACCACCCTTGCGGGACTTCTTCTTCGACTCCTGCAGCTCGTCTTGGGCGTCAGGCATGTCGATGGAGCCCACGGCGTCCGTCACTCGTCCTCACCTGAATCCCGGGTCGTGGCCGTGCCGCGCCCGGTGGAGCCGCACGGCGAGTGCAATACATACGTACTGTGCGCACACTTCCTGGTCGGGGAGTGTGTAGCAGGGCCGGAGGGACTTGAACCCCCAACCGCTGGTTTTGGAGACCAGTGCTCTACCAATTGAGCTACGACCCTTTGGCTGTACCCCAACGTACCGCATCCGGCCGGGTGCTCGGTGTGCACCGGCACGATCGCCGCCGCTGGAGGCCAACGAGGTGAGAGTGTACGTGGTCCGCGGCCGGGCGTCGAACAGAAAGTGCCCGTACGGTCTTTGTCCGTCAAAGATCGGCCAGGCCACTGCGCAAGATCCGGACTGGTGTCCGATCGTCGGCCCGCATCGGTTCAGTCTGTGGAACACCCGTGCCGCGGGCGTTTCCGGTCTGAAACGATGGGTTCCATGAGCCCTGCAATCCCTCCCACCGAGCGTCGGGTCTCCGCCCGGATCGGCGCGATCTCCGAGTCGGCCACCCTCGCCGTGGACGCCAAGGCCAAGGCCCTCAAGGCCGCCGGGCGTCCGGTGATCGGCTTCGGCGCCGGTGAGCCCGACTTCCCGACTCCGGACTACATCGTCGAGGCGGCCGTCGAGGCCTGCAAGAACCCGAAGTACCACCGCTACACGCCGGCCGGCGGCCTGCCCGAGCTGAAGAACGCGATCGCCGCGAAGACGCTGCGCGACTCCGGCTACGAGGTGGACGCCTCGCAGGTCCTAGTCACCAACGGCGGCAAGCAGGCCATCTACGAGGCCTTCGCCGCGATCCTCGACCCGGGCGACGAGGTGATCGTCCCCGCGCCGTACTGGACGACGTACCCCGAGTCGATCCGGCTGGCCGGCGGTGTCCCGGTGGAGGTCGTGGCGGACGAGACGACCGGCTACCGCGTCTCCGTCGAGCAGCTGGAGGCGGCGCGCACGGAGAAGACGAAGGTCGTGCTCTTCGTGTCCCCGTCCAACCCGACCGGCGCGGTCTACACCGAGGCCGAGACCGAGGCCATCGGCCGCTGGGCCGTGGAGCACGGCCTGTGGGTGCTGACCGACGAGATCTACGAGCACCTGGTCTACGGCGACGCGACCTCAGTGTCCCTGCCGGCCCTCCTGCCCGAGCTGCGCGACAAGTGCATCGTGGTCAACGGCGTCGCCAAGACGTACGCCATGACGGGCTGGCGTGTGGGCTGGATCGTCGGCCCCAAGGACGTGGTGAAGGCGGCCACGAACCTGCAGTCGCACGCCACGTCCAATGTGTCGAACGTCGCACAGGTGGCGGCCCTGACGGCCGTGTCGGGCGACCTGGAGGCGGTCGCGAAGATGCGCGAGGCCTTCGACCGGCGCCGCAAGACCATCGTGCGGATGCTGAACGAGATCGACGGCGTGGTCTGCCCCGAGCCGGAGGGCGCGTTCTACGCGTACCCGTCGGTGAAGGCGCTGCTCGGCAAGGAGATCCGCGGCAAGCGCCCGCAGGACTCGGTGGAGCTGGCCGCGCTGATCCTGGAGGAGGCCGAGGTCGCGGTCGTCCCGGGCGAGGCCTTCGGCACCCCCGGCTATCTGCGGCTGTCCTACGCCCTGGGTGACAAGGACCTGGTCGAAGGCGTGAGCCGGATCCAGAAGCTGCTGGCCGAGGCCAGGGACTGACGTCTCCCGAGGGGGCCCCGTGCGGATTCGCACGGGGCCCCCTTCGTTTGTGCGAGCAAGACCACGTCCGGGGAAACCGCTACCGGGACGCCCCGGACGTGCGGCAGGATCCTGGGATGGAGCACGTACGTGATGTCTCTGAGCTGCCGAAGGCCCACCTCCATCTGCACTTCACCGGGTCGATGCGGCCCGCCACCCTCCTGGAACTGGCCGACAAGTACGGCGTACGGCTGCCCGAGGCCCTGATCGAGGCGCTGGTCAGCGGGGAGCCGCCCCGGCTGCGGGCGACGGACGAGCGGGGCTGGTTCCGCTTCCAGCGGCTGTACGACGCGGCGCGCTCGTGCCTGCGGGAGCCGGAGGACATCCGGCGGCTGGTGCGGGAGGCCGCCGAGGAGGACATCAGCGACGGGTCGAGATGGCTGGAGATCCAGGTCGACCCGACGTCGTACGCACCACGCCTGGGCGGTCTGATCCCGGCGCTGGAGATCATCCTGGACGCGGTGGACTCGGCCGTGCGGGAGACCGGCCTCGGGATGCGCGTCCTGGTCGCCGCCAACCGGATGAAGCATCCCCTGGACGCCCGCACCCTGGCGCGCCTGGCGGTGCGCTACCGGGACCGCGGGGTGGTGGGCTTCGGGCTGTCGAACGACGAACGCCGGGGCATGGCCCGGGACTTCGACCGCGCCTTCGCCATCGCCCGCGACGGCGGGCTGCTGTCGGCCCCGCACGGCGGCGAGCTGACGGGGCCGTCCTCGGTACGCGACTGCCTGGACGACCTGCACGCCGACCGGGTGGGCCACGGGGTGCGCGCGGCGGAGGACCCGCGGCTGCTGAAGCGCCTGGCGGACCGCGGGGTGACCTGCGAGGTGTGCCCGGCGTCGAACGTCGCGCTCGGCGTCTACGAGAAGCCCAAGGACGTCCCCCTGCGAAAGCTGTTCGACGCGGGCGTCCCGATGGCCCTGGGCGCGGACGACCCGCTGCTGTTCGGCTCACGCCTGGCGGCCCAGTACGAGATCGCCCGCTGCGACCACGGCTTCACGGACGCGGAACTGGCGGAACTGGCGCGGCAGTCGCTGCGCGCGTCCGCGGCACCCGAGGACGAGAAGGCGAGGCTGCTGGCGGGCGTGGACGCGTGGCTGGCGGGTCCGGGGGCCTGACGGGGCCGATCAGGAAGGGTCCGGGGCGTCCGGGGCCGAGGGGCGCTCCGGGCGCTCCGAGCCGGAGATCCCGCTCAGCAGCGTCCGGGCGAGGCGGCGTGCGAAGTCGTCCACCGGCGGCCGCGCGCCGGTCGCCGTCGCGTCGTAGGCGAACGCGCGCTGCGCACAGGCACCGAGGAGGAGGGAGGCGGCGGCAAAGGTGTCCGCGTCGGCGCGGAGACGCCCGGCGGCCCGCTCAGCCTCCAGATAGGCGGCGACGCCCTCGATGGGCACGTGCGGCCCCGCTCCCATCTGCCGCATCGCCTCGTCGTGCCGCCGCTTGAGCTGGGTCTCCGCGTAGAGCGAGGCGGCGATCGGGAAGCTCTGCTCGTAGAAGAGGGCCGCCTGGCGGGCGATATCGGTGACGTTCTCCTCCAGGGTGCGCTGCCCGGGCTCGGCGGCGAGGCTGCGCAGCAGCGGGGTGAGCTGCGGCAGGCGCTCGTGCAGGACCTGGATGAAGAGCTCCTCCTTGCTCGGGAAGTACTTGTACAGCGCCGCTTCGGAGCAGCCGGCCGCCTTGGCGATCTCCTTGGTGGTGGCCCGGGCGAGCCCGACCGTGAGCATCAGGTCGTGTGCGGCGTCGAGGATTCGGACCCGGGCCGGCTTCGGCTGCGTCTGCTGCATGGGCACCAAGGATTCCATTGAACGGCCTCAAGGGGTTGACGGGTGAGTGAGTACTTACCCACCCTAGAGGGCAATGTGGTGAGTAAATACCCACCCACCCACAACAGCGTACGCATTACGGGAGTACGGGAGTACCCAATGAAGCTCACCGTTTTCGGTGCCACCGGTGGCATCGGTCAGGAGATCGTGCGGCAGGCGCTGACCACGGGGCACGAGGTCACCGCGGTGGTCCGGGATCCGGCGCGGTTCACCTTGACGGGCCCGAACCTGACGGTGGTCCGGGACGACCTGTCCGCCCCGGAGACGGTCCGCCCCGCCGTCACGGGCCGCGACGCGGTCCTGTCCGGGCTCGGCGCGCGCAGCCGCAAGGACGCCGGAGTCGCCACCCGGCTGACCCGCACGGTGCTGGACGCCATGGAGGCGGAGGGGGTCCGCCGGCTGCTCGTGGTCAGCGCCGGTCCGGTCGGTCCCGAGGCCGAGGGGGACGGGATGCTGGACCGCACCATGCGCGGTCTCGTCTCGGCAGTGCTCAAGGACGTCTACGCCGACCTGCGGGAGATGGAGGCCGCGCTGGCCGGCAGCGCCACGGACTGGACGGTCGTACGCCCGCCCCGCCTGCAGAACAAGCCGCTCACCGGCTCCTACCGCACGGTCGTCGGCGGCTTCCCGCGCCGCGGCCGCTTCATCGCCCGCGCCGACGTGGCCCACGCGATGCTGGCGATGACCGAGGACCCTGGGACGGTGAAGCAGGGGGTGGGGGTGGCGTATTAGCGCCCTCGACCAGGAGGGGGGTGCCTCAGAGGCTCACGCCCACCGTCACCGGCTCGTTGACCAGCGTGATCCCGAAGGCCTCGTGGACTCCGGCGACGACCTCGCGGGCCAGGGCCAGCAGGTCCTCGGTGGTCGCGCCGCCGCGGTTGGTGAGGGCGAGCGTGTGCTTGGTGGAGATGCGGGCGGGCCCGGTGCCGTGGCCCTTGGTGAAACCGGCCTTGTCGATGAGCCAGGCCGCGGAGGTCTTGGTGTGGCCGTCGCCCGCCGCGTACGCGGGCGGCTCCACGCCCTCGCCCAGTCGCTCCTTGACGCGTGCCTGGAAGGCGGCGAACTCCTCGTCCATGAGGATCGGGTTGGTGAAGAAGGAACCCGCCGACCAGGTGTCGTGGTCCTCGGGGTCCAGCACCATGCCCTTGCCCGCACGCAGCTTGAGGACGGTCTCGCGGGCCGCGGCCAGCGGCACGCGCTCCCCCGGCTCGACCCCGAGGGCGCGGGCCGTCTCGGCGTACTTGACCGGGCCCGACAGGCCCTGCGCGTCCTCCAGCGCGAAGCGGACGCGCAGGACGACATAGCGCTCGGGGTCGGCCTTGAAGCGGCTGTGGCGGTACGAGAACCCGCACTCGGCGTTCGTCAGCGTGACCGTCTCGCCCGCCGTGCGGTCGTAGGCGATCACCTCGGTGATCGTGGAGGAGACCTCCTGGCCGTACGCCCCCACGTTCTGGATCGGCGTGGCACCGGCGGAACCGGGGATTCCGGCGAGGCACTCGATCCCCGCGAGTCCGGCCTCGACGGTGCGGGCGACCGCGTCGGTCCACACCTCGCCCGCCGCCAGCTCCAGCGTCGTGCCGACGAGGGAGAAGCCCGTCGTCGCGATGCGCAAGGCGGTGCCCTCGAAGCCCTTGTCGCCGATGACCAGGTTGGATCCGCCGCCGATCAGCAGCAGCGGGGTGCCGGAGCCGTCGGCCTCACGGACCGCGGCGATCACCTCGGCGTCGGTGGTGGCGGTGATCAGACGGGTCGCGGGGCCGCCCAGCCGGAAGGTGGTCAGCGGGGCGAGCGGGGCGTCGTGGAGTTCCTGCACGCGCCAAGACTACGAGACGGCACCGACAGCCCCCGACACACCCGTACGCGGTCCGCGTACGGGTGTGCGAGGCGTCGGAACGCGGCTTCGGCCGTCACCGCGGGGTGCGGTCGGCCGTCACCAGGGGGCCCTCAGGCCAGTCGTACGACCGCCCGGGACATGCCCAGCACCTTCTGGCCCGCGCTGGTCGCCGTGAGGTCGACGCGGACGGTCTGGTCGTCGAGCTTGGCCGCGACCTTGCCGCTGACCTCGATGACAGCGCCCTCGTCGTCGTTGGGGACGACGACGGGCCGGGTGAAGCGGACCCCGTACTCGACGACCGCGCCCGGGTCGCCGGCCCAGTCGGTCACCACACGGGCGGCCTCGGCCATGGTGAACATGCCGTGCGCGATGACGTCCGGCAGGCCCACCTGCTTGGCGAACTTCTCGTTCCAGTGGATGGGGTTGAAGTCCCCGGAGGCCCCGGCGTACTGCACGAGCGTGGCGCGGGTGACGGGGAAGGTCTGCGTCGGCAGCTCGGTGCCGACCTCGACGGTGTCGTACGCGATCTTCGCGGTCATGCGCGTCCTGCCTCCTCGTCCGCACCCCGGGCCACGAGCTTGGTCCAGGCGGTCACCACGTGCTCGCCGGCCTCGTCGTGGACCTCGCCGCGGATGTCCAGGACGTCGTTGCCCGCCAGCGACTTGATCGACTCGATGGTCGAGGTGACGCTCAGCCGGTCACCGGCCCGCACCGGGCGGGTGTAGGCGAACTTCTGGTCACCGTGCACGACGCGGCTGTAGTCGAGGCCCAGTTGGGGGTCCTGGACGACCTGGCCCGCGGCCTTGTAGGTGATCGCGAAGACGAAGGTCGGCGGGGCGATCACATCCGGGTGACCGAGTTCCTTGGCGGCCTCCGGGTCCGTGTAGGCCGGGTTGGCGTCCCCGATCGCCTCCGCGAACTCGCGGATCTTCTCCCGGCCCACCTCGTAGGGGTCGGTGGGCGGGTAGGACCGCCCGACGAAGGACTGGTCGAGCGCCATGGGCTCGGTACCTCCTGGTTGTTCTGCGGGATCCGGCCCGGTACGGGGCCGGTGGGCCGGTGCGCCCCATTGTGGCGCGGGCTCGACGAAACCCGCGGTTCCGGCCGCCTCAACGCCGCGAGGCCGCCCCCTGTTCGTGGGGACGGCCTCGCGTACGAGCCTGATTTATCGCGTCTCGCGGTGCGCGGTGTGCGCGTTGCAACGCGGGCAGTGCTTCTTCATCTCAAGACGGTCCGGGTTGTTACGCCGGTTCTTCTTGGTGATGTAGTTCCGCTCCTTGCACTCCACGCAGGCCAGCGTGATCTTCGGGCGGACGTCGGTGGCAGCCACGTGAGTGCTCCTTGACGAACGGATGGACGAAATGAAATTAACGCAAGAAAGAGTAGCCGATCGAAGGACCGACCCCGCAATCGGCTACTGTGAGTAGCGGTGACCGGACTTGAACCGGTGACACAGCGATTATGAGCCGCTTGCTCTACCGACTGAGCTACACCGCTGCGATGCGATCGGGCCCCGCCTTGCGACGGGAGCCTCTCACACCAGAGCCCCAAAACGGAATCGAACCGTTGACCTTCTCCTTACCATGGAGACGCTCTGCCGACTGAGCTATTGGGGCGAGCGATGAAGACATTACACGGTCGCCTGCCGTTCGCCCAAATCCATTGCCGGGCCCGCCTCAGCAGCCTCATCGACCCCACAGCGGCAAGCACCACACCGGTACGACTATTGCGCTCCTCCCCGTCCCGGCCCGGTCGTCACCCTAGGCTCGACTCACTCTCCGTGATCTTGCCCCCGGTGCGCAGCCGCCCCGAGCCCCAGGAGCGCGATGCCCGACAGCCGACCGCAGCCGCCCCGTTCGTCGCCCTCGTCGTCGGGACCGGCCGACGCGAACCCCCTGCTGCTCTGCGGAGCGCGACTCACCGACGGGCGGACGGTGGACGTGCGGCTGGGCGGCGGGCGCATCGAGGCCGTCGGCACCGCGGGCAGCCTGGCCTCGGGAGCGGCCGGCACCCGAGTCGACCTCCGCGGCTATCTGCTGCTCCCGGCGCCCGCCGAACCCCACACCCACGGGGACACGGCGCTGTCCGCGGACGGCGACGACGGGCCCGTGTCGCGCCACCCCGACGAGGTCCAGCGGCGGGCCACCGAGGCCGCTCTGCTCCAGCTCGGGCACGGCGCCACGGCCCTGCGCTCCCACGTGCACATCGGCGATGTCCAGGGCCTGGAGGGGCTGGCGGCGGTCCTGCGGGCGCGGCGCTCACTGAGCGGGCTCGCCGAGCTGACGACCGTGGCGATGCCTCGATTGCTGACCGGGGCCGCCGGGGCGGACGGCCTGGCGATGCTGCGGGACGCGGTCAAGATGGGCGCGGCGGTGGTGGGCGGCTGCCCGGACACGGACCCCGACCCCACGGGGTATGTGGAGACGGTCCTCGAACTGGCTTCCGAGTACGGCTGTCCGGTCGATCTGCACACGGACGCCGGCGACCCGGCACGCCTCATCCGGATCGCGACGATGGCGGGCGGGCTGCGGCCCGGGGTGACGCTGGGCCCGTGCGGCGGCCTGGGACGGCTCCCCGCGGCGACGGCCGCCCGCGCCGCGGACCGGCTCGCCGCCGCCGGGGTGACGGTGGTCTGTCTGCCCCAGGGCGGCTGCGGCGGCGTCGAACGGCGCGACACGGCTCCGGTACGGCTGCTGCGGTCGGCCGGGGTGCGCGTGGCGGCAGGCAGCGGGGCGCTCAGGGACGTGGCGAACCCGGTGGGACGCGGGGACCCCCTGGAGGCGGCCTATCTGCTGGCGTCGCGCTACGGGCTCCGGCCCGATGAGGCGTACGGCCTGGTGAGCACGTCGGCGCGGGCCGCGCTCGGACTGCCGGAGGTACGCGTCGAGGCGGGTTTCCCGGCGGAGCTGCTCGCCGTGCGCGGCGACCGGCTGGCAGGGGTGCTGTCGCTCGCGTACAGCCGGATCGTGGTGCACCGGGGACGCGTGGTCGCTCGTACGAGCGCGGTACGGGAGTACTGCGGCTCGGCGGCGCTGGCCCTGGACCTGCCGCGCCAGGGGCGAGCCCAGCCGTCGTGACCGGGGCACTGCGGCGTGCGCGCCACGACCGAGGACCGCGGCGGCCATACACCCCATGACGGCACGTCAGTGACGTGGGTGACTTCTGCGAGGTCTGTATCGAGCCGCACCCGAACGTCGGTATCGAGCCGTGGAAGAAGGTCGGTATCGAGTCGCGTGTGAGGTCGTGCGGCAAAGGAGCCCCTGCGGGCGTACGGTCGGAAACATGCGCATTGTCATCGCTGGTGGTCATGGTCAGATCGCGCTGCGGCTGGAGCGGTTGCTCGCCGCGCGCGGTGACGAGGTCGCGGGAATCATCCGGCGCGCGGAGCAGGCCGACGATCTGCGCGCGGCGGGCGCCGAACCCGTCGTCTGCGACCTGGAGTCGGCCTCGGTCGAGGAGGTCGCCGGGCGCCTGGAGGGGGCCGACGTGGCCGTCTTCGCGGCAGGCGCCGGTCCGGGCAGTGGCGCGGAGCGCAAGTTCACGGTGGACCGGGACGCGGCGATCAAGTTCGCGGACGCGTCGGAACGCGCGGGCGTACGCCGTTTCGTCCTCGTCTCCTCGATGGGCGCGGACCCGGAGCACCCGGGCGACGAGGCCTTCGACGTGTATCTGCGGGCCAAGGGCGAGGCCGACGCCTACGTACGCGCCCACCAGTCCCTGGACTGGACGATCCTGCGCCCCGGCTCCCTGACGAGCGACGCCGGCAAGGGCCTCGTACGGCTGGAGGCCCACACCGGCCGTGGCACGATCCCGCGCGACGACGTGGCGGCGCTCCTCGCGGAACTCGTCGACACACCCGCGACGGCCGGTCTGACCCTGGAACTGATCAGCGGCTCGACCCCCGTGTCGGTGGCGGTGAAGTCCGTGGCGGGAAACTGAGGGCCCGCTCACGCCTCAGAACAGCGGCAGCTGACCGGGGAACTCCGGTACGACGTATCCGTCCAACGTGGGCTGGGCGGCGCCGACCTGCGCGAGCCGACGCGACCCGGGGCACGAGACGAGCGCCCCGTCGGCGCGCCCCCGGCGGATCGTGCCGCGCGAACCGCCCCGCGACGACGGCGATCTCCCGATGGCACTCGGGACAGGTCCTACGGGGCGACGACATGGCCTCAGCGTACGAGAACCCGGCCGACCCGGCGGGTCAGCCGATGTAGGGCGCGCTCCGGCTCTCGTCCATCGCGTGCTCGATCCGCAACCGCATGGTGGGGTGCACGTCGAGACCCTGGAGGTCCCCCGGGTCCACCCAGCGGACCTGCGTCGTCTCCGAACTGGTCCTCAGCCGCCCGCCGACCGGCCGCGCCCGGAAGCAGAGACTGAACTGCTGGCGGACCTCTCCGTCGTCGTACCGCATGACGTGTCCCGGGTCGGTGTAGATCCCGCTGAGGCCGGCGACCTCCACCTCGAACCCGGTCTCCTCCCTAACCTCCCGCACGACGGTGTCCGCGATGGTCTCCCCGATGTCGTGCCCGCCGCCCGGCAGCGCCCAACGGCCGTTGTCCGACCGCTGAATCATCAGCACCCGCCCGGTCGCGTCGCGCACGAAGGCCACGACCGAGGGCACGACGGAGTTGGCGGGCGGGGCGTCCGGATCATGCAGATAGTCGATACGACCCATGGCTCGGGCTCCCGAGAGCAACGGCGACGAACGGGCACCTGCTCGCCCTCCGAGCGGCGAAACGGCCGACCGGAGCACGCCCTCCGACGATAGCCACGACACCGCGCGACGACATCGCGTGAGGCTCCGAGCTGCGCGCCAAGCAGGGCTCCATCACATGGTTCGAGCACAGCCGCGCGCACGTCGACCGCAAGTGGGCGCCGGCCCCGGCGAAGTCGCGAAAGAACTGCGCCGATGGACTGGCCATCATCCCCCCGGCTCATGAAGACAAAGTCGGGAATGCCCGACACCGCGCTGCCCCTACGACTGAACGGGAATGAGGCCTCGCCGCGCACCGCGAAGCGCAAGCGGGCCTGCCTGAGCGACGTTCTCGGCCTCGCCGTGGAAGAGCAGTACTTCACGATGCCGGTCAACCCGATCACGGCCGTGAAGTGGACCGCCCCGAAGTCGATGGAAGCAGTGGACCCCGAGAGCGTCGCCAACCCCCGCCAGGTCCGCGCGCTGCCGGCAGGGGTACGTGAGCAGGGCCCGCGTGGGCGGCATCTGGAAGCGTTCTCGGATGCCTGTACTACGCGGCGATGCGTCCCGCTGAGGCCGCCGGACTGCGCGTGAGCCAGTGCCACCTCCCGGAGACGGGGGGGGAAGCTCACCCTGCGGCAAGGGGTTGCCCGGGCCAGGACGGAGCCGGACCGACGACGGGGCGGCCCATGAGACGCGCCATCTCAAGGCCCGCGCCAAGAAGGACTCCCGTCCGCTGCCGATCCCGCCGCACTTCGCCCGTCTGCTGCGGCAGCACATCGCCACGCACGGCGCGGCGCCCGATGGCCGGTTCTTCCGGACGAACCGCAATGGCCTACTCCAGGAGACCGGCTATGGGGACTGTGGGCGAAGGCCCGGAAGGACGTGCTGAGCGAGGTGGAAACGGCTTCGCTGCTGGCCCTCCGTCCCTACGACCTCCGGCACGTCGGCGTCTCGTTGTGGCTCAGTTCCGGGGTGGATGCGATTGGAGTGCGCCGGGCGTGCTGGGCACAGCATCGCGGTACTGCACGAGGCGTACACCAAGGTGCTTGACCAGACACGGGAGCGTGCGAACAGCCGGATCGGCGCAGCCCTACGGGAGTGGAACGAACGGGAGTGATCATGCTCACCCCCCTGGGAGCGCCGGGGGGCCGCACGGGGGACACGCATTGATCAACGGTGGGAGATGGGCGGGTACGAGGTAAGACGCGTCCACGCCCCGTCCACAACGATCGAACAGAGAGGGCAACGAGAAACCCCCTCCGACCAGGCAAATCACCTGATCGAAGGGGGTTTACCCCAGTGTGGCGGCGCCAGGATTCGAACCTGGGAAGGCGAAGCCGGCAGATTTACAGTCTGCTCCCTTTGGCCGCTCGGGCACACCGCCGGGGATTGCCGCCCTGGAGCCACTTTTCTGCGGTGCTCCCTGGCAACGACGTAAACGATACCCGATACGCAGGGGTGCTTCGCCACCCCATAGATCGGCACCCTGAGCGGGACAGGATGACTAGGCTTAAGCGGATGCGGCCCGGGGTTGAAGCCGGGCCAGGCGGACGCGCTCCCGCACGCCGACACGCACCCCGATCCATCCCGATGCAAGGAGCCACAGGACATGGCCGACTCCAGTTTCGACATCGTCTCGAAGGTCGAGCGGCAGGAGGTCGACAACGCCCTCAACCAGGCCGCCAAGGAGATCTCGCAGCGCTACGACTTCAAGAACGTCGGCGCCTCGATCGCCTGGTCCGGCGACAAGATCCTGATGCAGGCCAACTCCGAGGACCGGGTGAAGGCCATCCTCGACGTCTTCGAGTCGAAGCTGATCAAGCGCGGGATCTCCCTGAAGTCCCTGGACGCCGGTGAGCCGCAGCTCTCCGGCAAGGAATACAAGATCTTCGCGTCGATCGAGGAGGGCATCTCCCAGGAGAACGCGAAGAAGGTGGCGAAGATCATCCGCGACGAGGGCCCCAAGGGCGTCAAGGCGCAGGTGCAGGGCGACGAACTGCGCGTCAGCTCCAAGAACCGCGACGACCTGCAGGCCGTGATCGCTCTGCTGAAGGGCCAGGACTTCGACTTCGCTCTGCAGTTCGTGAACTACCGGTAGGCCTCTGCCGCCTGTCGTTCGATACGAGGAAGGGCGGGCGCCCCGTGCCGGGATGCCCACCCTTCTCCGCTGCCGGCTGCGGCTCAGGGGGCGTACAGCGCCGTTCAGCGCCGTGAGTCGCCGAACAGGAGGCGGTAGACGATCAGCAGCACCAGGGAGCCGCCGATCGCTGCCGCCCAGGTCGGTCCGTCGTAGAAGCGCTTGGTGATCGGGTGGTGGAGCCACCGGGCGGAGATCCAGCCGCCGATGAACGCTCCCGCGACACCGATGAGGGTCGTGCCGATGAAGCCGCCGGGGTCCTTGCCCGGCAGCAGGAACTTCGCGATGGCGCCTGCCAACAGCCCCAGAATGATCCAGCCGACGATGCTCATGGCCTGAACCTGCCTCTCCACGCTGTGCCTGTGCTGCTGTGCTCATGCTCCGGCCGGGCCGTGTCCATGCGCTGACGCCGCCGTCCGATGTCGCTGGTCGCACCGTTTTCTGCGGTCGTGCCTGTCATCGGGGAGGACGCCCCCGGGCCTTCGACGGTTGCGGCTCGGGTGGGTGCGGCCCCATGACACGGTCGGGGGCACAACAGCCCGGCGAAGTAGGGTTGCGCCGGACTCTCGGGCTCGGTGACGCCATCGCTATCAGCATGCGAGCGATGATCGGGGCCGGGATCTTCGCCGCTCTCGCCCCGGCGGCGCGTGCGGCCGGGCCCGGGCCGCTGTTCTTCGCGTTCGCCGGGTACGCGCGGATCGCCACCCTGGGGCGAGGAGGTCCGGGATCCGGCGTGCACCGTCCCGCGAGCGACGCCGCTGGCACTGGGCATGGCGGTGGTGGTGTACGTGGCGGTGGCGGTCGCCGTCCTTCCCGTGCTGGGTCCTGAGGGGCTTGGGCGTGCGGTGGCACCGCCGGCGGACGCGGTGCGGGCGGCGGGTGTGCCCGGGGTCGTCCCGGTGGTGCGGGTGGGCGCCGCGGTGGCCGCGCTGGGCTCGCTGCCGGCGCTCATCCTGGGTGTCTCGCGGACGACACTGGCCATGGCCGTGGCCAGGAACCGACATCTGCCGGGCACCCTGACGGCCGTGCACCCCCCGCTTCCATGTGCCGCACCGGGCCGAGAGGGGCCGCTCGGTAGCCGTCAGGCGTCGGAGGGGACGGACCGGCATGATGGGAACCTCCTGCCCTAGCGGGAGCCACCGGCGTGGGATGCGGCGGCGCCCGGTTACCGCACCCGCGTGGCGCCCATGCGTATCGCGAAGTCCTGCCACGGGGCCGGGTCCGCGCCGTCGTGGGACTCCTCGTACCAGCCCGTGCCGTCGAGCCACGTCTGGAGCCACTCCGTGAGGGCGGGGGCGTCCACGTACCAGGCGTGGTCGGCCTCGTCGGCGTTCGGCTCGTAGAGCAGGACCGTGCCCTGCGGGGTGCGGCAGTCCACGCACGCGTACATTCCGCAGCCCCAATGGGATATCAGCAGGACACCCTCGGGCCAGGGCCAGTCGGGGTCCTTACGGCCGCTCTCGCGGTTGGCGAGGTACTGCGGGACGGCGGCCGGCTCGGTGGAGGGAGGGTTGTCGAGCAGGGGCAACAGACCGTACCCGGGGCCGAATCCGCCGTCCCCTATCCGCAGGTACAGCTCCGCGAGGAGCGGCGGCAGGGAAAAGCCCAGAGCCTCCTCGGCACGGGCGAGCGACTCCTTCCCCACGGGCCCGGGCAGCGAAGACCAGCCCCATGGGAGGGCGTTGCGGGCCTGGTCCGCCACCCTGTCCAGCAACTGCTCGATCTCGGTCATAGGTTCATGATGCAGGGCACGACTGACAATCGGGCAGCCTGTGGAAAACCCCTCCCACCACAGCGCGGCGACGTTCGCGGTCGGCCTGTCAGCGCGCCGTGAAGGGCTCGTCCGTCGGCTCGATTTCGCGGCCGAGCGCAGCCGCGAGACCGGGATCAGCTTGAAGTCGGCGATGCCGAACGGGATCGTCTCCGTACGTTCCTGATCGCGCTACAAGGCCGTTGCGGTTCTGCCTGAACGCCTGACCAGCTGATACTTGTCTTGGCAGGCAGTGCCGGCAGAGCGACCTGGAGGGGTGCCGATCATGAAGCTGATCAATGTGCTACTGAACATCCTTTGGCTGTTCCTGTGTGGCATCTGGATGGCGCTGGGCTACCTGATCGCCGCCCTGATCTGCTTCATCCTGATCGTCACCATCCCGTTCGGCGTTGCGTCGCTGCGTATCGCCGGCTTCGTCCTGTGGCCGTTCGGCCGCACCACCGTGGAGCGGCCGGACGCCGGGGCGCCGTCGTTCATCGGCAACGTGATCTGGGTGGTCTTCGCGGGTTGGTGGCTGGCCCTGGGGCACCTGATCACGAGCATCCCGCTCTTCTTGTCGATCATCGGCATCCCCTTCGGCTGGGCGAACCTCAAGCTCATCCCGATCTCACTCATGCCGCTCGGACGTGAGGTAGTGCCGTCGGATCAGGGATTTGCCGGGCGCTGATCGCTCAACTGTGACTGCATGACCGGTTGAGCCCCCTTCTTTCCCAGGGAGGGGGCTCCGGCGTTCCTGTCTTCACCCCGCTCCAGCCCGGCCGCATCCGTGAGGCGCATTCCAATCCTTTGGGCAAGGTATGTCGATATCGTCGCCCGATACCAGCTGATAAGTCACACTGGCGGCAGAGGGGGGACCGGTGCGGCAGCGGTGCGCCGACATGCCGGCCCGTGGTTCGCGCTGCCTTGGGGAGGCAGTGCGGCGATCAGTGGGGGGATGCATGACGCAGTCGCTTCCGGAGCAACGCCCTGCCCACGAGCAGGCGTACGCCGGGCGCGCGGGACTTCCGGTCGTCGTGGTCGGCGCCGGCCCGTACGGACTGTCGGTGGCCGCACACCTTCGGGCGGCCGGGGTGCCGGTCCGCATCTTCGGTGAGGTGATGGGCAGTTGGCGGCACGCCATGGCGACCGGCATGTTCTTGAAATCCACTCCGGCCGCCACCGATCTATCCGCGCCGGAGCCGGGCGGGCGCCTGGCGGACTTCCGCCGTGTGCACGGTGAGCCGGAACTCACCGAGTTGACGCCGATCCCATGCGATGTCTTCGTGCGCTACGGGATGTGGTTTCAGAAGCGCTACGTCGGCGAGGTGGACTCGGCCCGGGTCGTGGCCGTCGGCCAAGCCCCGTCAGGCCCTGGTTTCCTCGTCCGGCTGAACGACGATCAGGAGTTCCCTGCCGCTGCGGTCGTCGTGGCCACGGGTCTGAACGGCCTCGCCCACATTCCGGAGGAACTGCGGCTGCTGGCCCCCGAAGGGCCGGGCGTCGACGCCCTGGTGTCACACACCAGCCACCACACGGACCTGTCGCCGTATGCCGGTCAGCGCGTTGCCGTGATCGGCGGTGGTCAGTCCGCGCTGGAAAGCGCCGCGCTGTTGCACGAGGCCGGCGCCGAGGTACAGGTGCTGGTCCGGGAGTCGCGTGTCCTGTGGGGGGTGAAACCGGATCTGGTCCGCCCCTGGACGCAGCGCGTGGCCAAGCCTGCCTCGCCCCTGGGCACGGGCTGGGCCCTGGCCGCGGTCTGCACGGCTCCGGGAGGAGTGCGAAGGCTTCCCGCGTCCGCCCGCATGCTGCTGTTCCGCCGCGCTTTGGGGCCATCCGGGGGATGGTGGCTGCGGGACCGGGTTGAAGACATCGTTCCGGTACGCACGTCGAGCCGCGTCACCCGAGCCGAGGCGAGCGAGTCCCGCGTGCGCCTGGAAGTCGATGGGTCCGGCGGATCCGAGACGCTTATTGTCGATCATGTGCTCGCGGCCACCGGATACCGGCTCGACCTGGACGCGGTGCCGTTTCTGTCGCCCGAGGCGCGTGGAGCCCTGGCCTGTGTGCCGGGTTCGAAGGCGCCCCATCTGTCCGCTTCGTTCGAGTCGTCGGTCCCTGGCCTGTACTTCACCGGTTCGCTCGCCGCCCCGATGTTCGGCCCGATGATGCGGTTCGTGGCGGGGACGGAATTCGCCGCGACGCGCATCGCCCGGCACGCGTCACAAGCCTCTGCAATGCATTGAGGAAGGCTGGACGCGGCCGCCGGCCAGGCCTGCCAAGCCACAACGCCCATATCGTGTTCCGATATCGGCTGCCTAGGATGGCATCGAGTTCCGATCATCCTCAGGGAGCGCGTGATGAGCAGACCATCCGGGGCGGCCGCCGTCCCCGATGAGCTGGAGCGGCGGCTGGGCGTGCCGGATGCCGTGGTGATCGGGCTGGGATCGATGATCGGGGCGGGGATCTTCGCCGCGCTCGCTCCCGCCGCGCACGCAGCCGGCTCCGGGCTTCTGATCAGTCTCGGGGTGGCCGACGTGGTGGCGTACTGCAATGCGACGTCCTCGGCACGGCTCGCGGCCCGCTACCCGGCCTCCGGCGGTACCTACGTCTACGGTCGCGAACGGCTCGGCGCATTCTGGGGCTACCTCGCGGGCTGGGCCTTCGTGGTGGGCAAGACCGCCTCCTGCGCGGCAATGGCGCTCACCGTGGGAGCGTACGTCTGGCCCGGCCAGGCGCACGCGGTGGCGGTCGCGGCCGTCGTGGCGCTGACCGCGGTGAACTACGCCGGAGTGCAGAAGGCGGCATGGCTGACCCGCGTGATCGTCGCCGTGGTGCTGGCGGTGCTCGCCGCCGTGGTCGTCGCCGCGCTCACGTCCTCTGCGGCGGACACGGCACGCCTGGACGTCGGTACGGACGCCTCCTTCAGTGGCGTGCTCCAGGCCGCTGGCCTGCTGTTCTTCGCGTTCGCCGGATACGCGCGCATCGCCACCCTGGGCGAGGAAGTACGCGACCCCGCCCGGACCATCCCCCGGGCCATTCCGCTGGCGCTGGGTATCACGCTGGTCGTGTACGCGGTGGTGGCCGTCCCCGCTCTGGCGGTGCTGGGTCCGCAGCGGCTGGCCGACGCCACCGCACCGCTGTCCGACGCCGTGCGGGCCGCGGGGGTGGACGGGCTGGTGCCTGTCGTACGGGTCGGGGCCGCAGTGGCCGCGCTCGGATCCCTGCTCGCGCTGATCCTCGGGGTCTCGCGCACGACGCTGGCGATGGCCCGCGACCGGCACCTTCCGCACGCTCTGTCCGCCGTTCACCCCCGCTTCAAGGTGCCCCACCGCGCGGAGCTCCTGGTCGGCGCGGTCGTCTCGGCGCTGGCGGCGACGGCGGACGTCCGCGGCGCGATCGGCTTCTCGTCCTTCGGGGTGCTGGTCTACTACGCCGTCGCCAACGCCTCGGCCTGGACTCTGACGCCGCAGGAGAACCGGCCGCCACGCGTCGTCCCCGCCGTCGGCCTGGCCGGCTGCCTGGTACTGGCCTTCACCCTGCCCGAGACGTCCGTCGCCTGGGGAGCGGCAGTACTCGTGCTCGGGGCTGCCGCGTACGGAGTGCGCCAGGCCGTGACCGCGCGCCGCACCTCGTAGGCCGAGTGCACCGCACGCAGGAGCAACGCACCAAGTGCGCCTCGGGCCACTCGCCGTACGGCAGAACGGCGCGTCGCGCACCGGGGCCAACACCTCGCCGCCGGCCGGGTCGACTCCAGGGGTAGGTGGGACGAAGCTTCGTCCGACAGGTTCACCGACCGCTGCACACCAAGGCCGCGAAGCCCCCGCCGACCCGCCTTCTAGACGGCGTCGCTGCCCAGGACTTCGCGAGCCAGTTCGGCCAGTGCCTTGCGGTCCTCGGCCAGGGCTGTGCGGCCGGCCTCCGTGGCCGTGTAGACGCGCCGGGCACGGCCGTCGACGACGCGCTGTTCCGAGACCAGCAACCCGTCGACCTCCAGCCGGTGCAGCGTCGGGTACAGCGTGCCGGGACTGATCTGGTAGCCGTGGTGCGCCAGTTCCTCCGTCATCCACGCGCCGTGGATCTCGCCTTCGGCGGCGTGATGCAGGATGTGCAGCCGCACTGCTCCGCGCTGGAACTCACGCATCGTCCACCTCCACGCCGCACCACTGAGCAGTGACGAGACCGATATCGGCCTTCGATTTTACGTGCCTCGGGAAGGGCAGGGCGCAAGCGGGCGAGTGGTCGCCGCCGGCTGACAGGGCGGGCCACCGGCATCACGTCGGCGAGGGGGCAGCCGGGGCTCACGTCACCGCACACTCGTCCGGCCCGCACCCCATGACGCTGGGCAGCGCCAGCGACAACGGCGTCGGCCCAACACGGAGACGGCGTAGGCGGGTTGCCGGTCAGCTCAGGAACTCGGCGTATGTGAAGATCCCCGTTCTGGATTCCGGCCGGTTCGCAGCGTCGGCAAAGTTCACTCGGTTCGCGCATCGGCCCCCGAGGAGGCGGAAACAGCGGGATGTTGCTACGGCGAGTGAAACGACGGCCCGATCGAGCGGCACGGTCGCGTCCGTTCGCACGTGGGGAGGCAGTGACACATAGTGGAAGTCTGTTGCAGGGAGCAGAACTGTGCCGATCTCGCGTCGCGACGCCCTCGGACCAGGTGTCCTTGCCGGCCGGGGGCGGTGCCGGTGCGGTCGGCGCCTGTGAGGCCAGGGCGCCGTCGGGCGTGTCCGCCCCTTCGGAGACGAGCCCGGGGCCTACGACCAGGAAGTGTCCCCGCCGTGGCTGAAGGAGTTCGAGCCCTCCCTCAGCCACGGCGGGGACATGGCCCAGAACTTCCTGGCCGGCTCCCGGGTTCCGGACCTGAAGAGCAAGGGCGAGAAGGCGATGACCGACTCACTGGCCAAGGGCATGCCCCACGGCTACGAAGTCGGCTACCGCGCCTTCAGCGTCAACGGCCGCAGCCTGGGCCACGGTCGGCCGATCAAGGTGAAGGCCGGGCAGCGCGTGCTGTTCCACGTCCTCAACGCCAGTGCCACCGAGATCCGCAGCCTTGCCCTGCCCGGCCACACCTTCAAAGTGATCGCGCTCGACGGCAACTCGGTACCGCGCCAGGCCGACGTGCCGGTGCTGTGGAGAGGCAGCGCCGAACGCGTCTCGGCCCTGGTGGAGATGAACCACCCGGGTGCGTGGGTGCTGGGCGACCTGTCGGACGACGACCGGAAGAACGGCATGGGAACCGTGGTGGAGTACGCAGGCCGGGGTTCAACCCTCTGGACCCTCAACGGGGTCCCCTTCAACATGGGCACCGACAAGCCGGTGTTGGACGTCGAGCACGGCAAGCGGTACCGGCTGCGGTTCCGCAACGCCACCGACGGCATTCGCCCCTTCCACCTCCACCGCCACACCTTCGAGGTCACCCACATCGCGGGGACCCCCACCCATGGCCTGCGCAGGACGTCGTCATGCTCGGCGGCTACCAGCCGTTCGACTTCGACGTCACCGCCGACCAGCCCGGACTGTCCCTGTTCCACTGCCATCAGCAGCTCCACATGGACTACGGGTTCATGATTCTGCTGCGCTGTCCTGACGGCTCCTTCGACGCGGGGCATGCCCGGAAGTCGGCCCCTGACCGATCTCATCGCGGACGTCAGCATGAGCCATATGACGTTCAGGATTGTCTTACTGATGGCGACCTGCCATCTGTTCGAGCCGGGAGATGCGCTCCGCCATCGGCGGGTGCGTGGAGAAGATCTTGGAGAGCCCCTCGCCCGGTCGGAAGGGGTTGGCGATCATCATGTGGCTCGCGGTCTCGATGCGCGGCTCGGGCGGCAGCGGCAGCTGCCTGGTGCCCGCCTCGAGCTTGCGCAGGGCGCTCGCGAGCGCGAGGGGGTCGCCGGTCAGCTGGGCGCCGGAGGCGTCCGCCTGGTACTCCCTGGAGCGGCTGATGGCCAGCTGGATGATGGTCGCGGCGAGCGGGCCCAGGATCATGATCAAGAGCAGGCCGAGCAGGCCTGGCCCCTCGTCGTCGTCCGAGCGGCCGATCGGGATCAGCCAGGCGAAGTTCACCAGGAACATGATCACGGAAGCGAGCGCTCCGGCGACCGAGGAGATCAGGATGTCGCGGTTGTAGACATGGCTCAGCTCGTGCCCGATGACACCGCGCAGCTCACGCTCGTCGAGGATGCGCAGGATGCCTTCGGTGCAGCACACGGCTGCGTTGCGCGGATTGCGGCCCGTCGCGAACGCGTTCGGCGCCTCCGTCGGCGAGATGTAGAGCCGCGGCATGGGTTGACGCGCCTGGTTGGACAGGTCACGGACCATGCGGTACAGCGCCGGGGCCTCGAATTCGCTCACCGGGCGCGCACGCATCGCGCGTAGAGCCAGTTTGTCGCTGTTCCAGTACGCGTACGCATTGGTGCCGATCGCTACGAGGACCGCGACGATCAGACCCGTACGCCCGAAGAAGCTGCCGATGACGATGATGAGTGCGGACAGTCCCCCGAGGAGTACTGCGGTCCTGAGCCCGTTGTGCCGGCGGTGCACGGTACGCCCTCCAAGTGGTGCGGCAGGGGAACCCTTTGTCTGCGGATGTTGCTGACTCCACTTCTCAGTGGACCCTCCCGCACTGGTCAACGCCAGGCGGGGACCGCAAGTTCCCTTGTGCCTGTACCGGGGCGTGTAGGCCGTCCGGGTGAGACGGCCTCATGCGCGCGTGGCGGCTCTCGGGTGCCCGCGCGCGTGAGGGGCGTCGGTCAGAACAGGGCGGTGGCCGAGAAGCGGAGCACCAGCTGCGGCGCTCCGGACAGGGCGATGCCCAGGACGGCGGTCAGGGCGATGGCGGCCGTGAGCGGGCCCGGGACGCGGTGCTTCTCCGGCTCTCCCTCGGGAGCCCGGAAGAGCAGGGCGGTCCACTGGAGGTAGTAGAAGAGGGCGATCACCACGTTGACGGCCATGACCACGGCGAGCCAGCCGAGCCCGGCGTCGACGGCCGCGGAGAACACGGTGACCTTCGCGAAGAGGCCGATGATGCCCGGCGGGAGGCCGGCCAGGCAGAGCAGGAAGAACGCCAGCAGCAGGGCCGCGAGCGGGTGGGACGCGTACAGACCGCGGTAGTCGCTGATCCGGTTCAGGGCTTTCGCCCGGCCCACGAGCGCGGCCACGGCGAAGGCACCGAGGTTCACCGCCCCGTACATCAGCGCGTACGCCACGGTGGAGCCGATCGACTTCTGGGCGTCCTTGGAGTAGGCGGCCGCGGCGATCGGCACCAGGAGGTAGCCCGCCTGGCCGACGGAGGACCAGGCGAGCAGGCGTACGGCGCTGTACGCGCGCGTGGCCTGCTGCCGCAGGGCGCCGACGTTGCCGACGGTCATGGTCAGGGCCGCCAGTGCGGCGAGGGCCGGGCCCCAGACGTCCGCGTACGACGGTAGGGCCACCACGGTGACGAGGATCAGACCGGAGAAGCCCACCGCCTTGCCGACCACGGACAGGTAGGCGGCGACCGGAAGCGGCGCGCCCACATAGGTGTCGGGCACCCAGAAGTGAAACGGCACCGCGGCCGTCTTGAAGGCGAAGCCGACGAGGGTGAGGACGACGCCCGCCTGCGCGAGGGTGTGCAGCTGGCCGTCCACGTGCTGGATCCGGTCGGCGATCCGGACGAGGTAGAGGCTCCCCGTGGACGCGTACACGAAGCTGATGCCCATGAGGCTCACCGCGGTCGCGGTGACGGACGACAGGAAGAACTTCAGGGCCGCTTCGGAGGACCTCTTGTCGCCGTACCGGATGCCGACGAGGGCGAACGCCGGCAGGGACGCGACCTCCAGGGCGACGATGAGGGTCGCCAGGTCGCGGGAGGCGGGCAGCAGGGCGGCTCCGGCGGAGGAGGAGAGCAGCAGGAACCAGAACTCCCCTTCGGGGACCGTCTTTCGGGCGTCCTTCAGGGTGGTGACGGACAACAAGGCCGCGAGGAGGGCGCCGAGGAGGACCAGGAGCTGGATGACGAGGGTGAAACGGTCCGCCGTGTAGCTGCACAGGTGCGGATCGCCCGTCAGGCAGAAGGTGGCGCGGTTGCCGTCCAGGAGGGGCAGCAGCATGAGCGTCGCGACGGCGAGCCCCGCGACGGAGACCCAGCCGAGCAGGCCCTTTCTCCGCTCGTCGAGGAAGAGGTCGGCGACCAGGACGACCAGTCCGACGACCGCCGCGATGGTGGGTGGCGCGATCGCCAACCAGTCGACGGACTGGACGAGGGAGCTCATCGGGTGCCTCCTGCGAGGAGCTGCTGCACGGCCGGGTCGGTCAGGCCGAGGAGGGCCCTGGGCCACAGGCCGGCGACGACGGTGAGGACGACGAGCGGCGTCCAGGCCGCGAATTCGTAGGTGCGGACGTCGGCGAGGCTCGGGGCCTCCTGCGGCACGGCGCCCATGCACACCCGCCGTACCACGATGAGCATGTACGCGGCGGTGAGCAGGGTGCCGAACGCGGCGATCGCCATGAAGGTGAGGAAGGCCGGGCGGCTGAGGTCGGCGGCGGGCTTGAAGGCGCCGAACATGGCCAGCATCTCGCCCCAGAATCCGGCCAGTCCCGGCAGACCGAGGGAGGCGACGGCGGCGAAGGCGACCAGCCCGCCGAGGCGGGGTGCCTTGCCGTAGAGACCGGCGCCGGTCTCCTCGGCCAGGGTGTCGAGGTCGGTGGTGCCCGTTCGGTCCTTCAGCGCGCCGACGAGGAAGAAGAGCAGGCCTGTGATGAGGCCGTGGGCGATGTTGGCGAACAGCGCGCCGTTCACTCCGGTCGGGGTGGTCGAGGCGATGCCGAGCAGTACGAAGCCCATGTGGCCGACGGAGGAGTAGGCGATGAGGCGCTTGAGGTCGCCTTTCGCACCCCGCTTGGCGAGGGCGAGGCAGGCCAGGGATCCGTAGATGATCCCGACGACGGCCAAGGCGGCGAGGTAGGGCGCGAAGGTGTGGAACCCCTCCGGCGCGACCGGCAGGAGGATGCGCACGAACCCGTACGTGCCCATCTTCAGCAGCACGCCGGCCAGCAGGACCGAGCCGACGGTGGGGGCCGCGGTGTGGGCGTCGGGCAGCCAGCTGTGCAGCGGCCACATCGGCGTCTTGACCGCGAGCCCGATCCCGATCGCCAGAACGGCGATGACCTGCACGGATGTGGTGAGTGACCGGCCGTTGTCAGTGGCGAGTGCCACCATGTCGAACGTGCCTGCCTTGAGTCCGATCAGAAGCAGGCCGAGCAGCATGACGACGGAGCCGAGCAGCGTGAAAAGGATGAACCGCCACGCGGCCTGGGTCCGCCCCTCACCGCCCCAGCGGGCGATGAGGAAGTACATCGGGATGAGGACCATCTCGAATGCGAGGAAGAACAGCAGCAGGTCGAGCACGGCGAACGTGGCGAGGGTGCCGGACTCGAGGACGAGCAGCAGAGCGACGAACGCCTTCGGGGAGGGTCCCGTGGGCGGCTTGAAGTACGAGTAGAGCGCGCAGAGGAAGGTCAGCAGCGCGGTCAGGACCAGAAGGGGGAGGGAGATGCCGTCGATGCCGAGGTGGATCCGCACATCGAGTGCGGGGATCCAGCTGATGTCGGTCGTGGCCTGCATCTTGGACGGGTGGCCATGGTCGAAGCCGAGCGTGAGGACGATCGCGGCGACGAGGACGGCGCCGGTGACGGTGACCCCGTGCCGCAGCACCGCCTGCTCGGGTGACTTCCCCTTCAGCCCGGGCGGGGCCGGCAGGAGAGCGGCGAGCGCGCCGATGAGCGGCACGACGACGATGAATGCCAGAAGGTACTGCATCACGGACTCGCTGATATCGATCACGTCTGCTCACACTCCCGTGGCGACGAGGAGGGCGGCCACCGCCAGGAGGACGGTGCCGGCGAGCAGCGCGCTCACATAGGTCTGCACATTGCCGGTCTGGGCACGTCGTACGGCGGCCCCCAGCAGGCGGGGCAGGGCGCCTGCGCCGCGTACATAGGTTTCGACGACCTCGCGGTCCAGGAACCTGACGAGGCTCGCCCCGGCCCTGACGGGCCGGACGAAGAGCGCGTCGTACACGGCGTCCAGGTGGAAGCCGACGGCCGCGTGGCGGTGCAGCGGGCCGAGCAGCAGACGGCCAGGGTCCGCCGGGTCGGGCGCGTAGGCGACGTCTCCGTACACGGGTGTGTGGCTGGCGATGGCCTCGGCCTCGACCAGTCCGGCGTCTGCCTCGGGGTGGGCCGCGACCGCACCCAGCGGGACACGGGTCGCGAGGGCGGTGGTGTGCCGCCAGGCTCCGTAGGTCACGAGTCCGCCGACCAGGGCGAGGCCCGTGCCGAGGACGGACGTGGTGAGCGCCGGGGTGAGGGAGCGGCCGTCGAACCAGCCGGGCAGTACGCCGTAGGCGAGACCGAACGCGAGCGACGGGACGCAGAGCACCCACAGCACCGCGTTCATGGTGAGGGGCTGCTTGCCGTGGTCGGGGGCCTCGGGGCCGTGGCCGCGGAAGACGAGCAGCCACAGGCGGGTCGCGTAGGCGGCGGTGAGCACAGCGGTGACCAGGCCGGTGACGAGGACGATCCACCCCGCGGCACCGGGTGCGTGCTCGGTGTGGCCGGTGGCGACGTGTTCGGCGGCGCCGAGGACGGACTCCTTGGAGAAGAAGCCCGCGAAGGGCGGGATCGCGGCGAGCGACAGCAGCGCCACGGTCATCGTCCAGTAGGCGTCGGGCACTCGGGCCCGCAGGTCCTTCATACGGGACATGGCGGCCAGCGAGTTGGTGCCGGCGGCGTGGATGATCACGCCGGCGGCGAGGAACAGCAGCGCCTTGAAGGCGCCGTGCGACAGGAGGTGGAAGACGGCGGCTCCACGGTCGCCGACGGCGAGGGCGCCGGTCATGTAGCCGAGCTGGCCGATCGTCGAGTAGGCGAGGACGCGCTTGATGTCGTCCTGGGCGAGCGCGGCGAGCGCCGATCCGGCCATCGTCACGGCGGCCATCATGGCGAGGACCACCATCGCGGCCGAGGAGGCCTCGAAGACCGGAAGGAGACGGGCGATGAAGTAGACACCGGCGGCGACCATGGTCGCGGCGTGGATCAGCGCGGAGACGGGAGTGGGGCCCGCCATCGCGTCGGGGAGCCAGGTGTGCAGCGGGAACTGCGCCGACTTGCCCGCCACACCGGCCAGAAGCAACAGGGCGACCAGGGTGGGGTGGTGCAGCCCGCCGCTCGCCACGGTGCCGAGGACCCTGGTGATGCGGAAGGAGCCGGCGTCGGTGCCGAGCGCGAACAGTCCGATAAGGAAGGGGACGTCGCCGAGCTTGGTGACCAGGAAGGCCTTGATGGAGGCGGCGCGGGCTTCCGGGGTCTCCCAGTAGTGGCCGACCAGGAAGTAGGAGCAGATGCCCATGACTTCCCAGCCGACCAGCAGCACGATCAGGTCGCCCGAGTAGACGACCAGGAGCATCGCGGAGGTGAACAGGGAGACGAGAGCGGAGTACGAGGGATAGCGCGGGTCGTCGCGCAGATAGCCCGTCGAGTAGATCTGCACACAGGTGGCGACGACGCCGGCCAGGACGGCGACGAGGGCGGCGAAGCCGTCGATGTGCAGGGCGAGTTCGATCGGGACCGAGCCCGTGGGCGTGAGTTCGGTGGCCGAGTCGATCGCCGTGCCGCCGCCCTGACGCGCGGCGACCAGCACGGCCAGCACGAGCGACGCGAGGGTGGGCAGGACGGCGAGGGGACGGACGAAGCCGGGGGCCGTGCGGCCGAGCAGCAGGCCGGCCGCGGCGCCGAGGAACGGAAGGAGGGGAACGAGAACGGCGAGGGTGGTCGTGGTCACGCGGTGGCCTCAGCCTTCTCAGCCGCCGGGGTGTCGGCGTCGTGCCCCTCGGCGGTGTCGCGGAGCCGGTCGATGTCCGAGGTGCCGCGGTTGCGGTAGACGGCGAGGACGATCGCCAGACCGATGCCGATCTCGGCGGCGGCGATGGCGATGGTGAACAGGGTCAGAGCCTGGCCGGAGTGCAGCGTCTCGCGGGCGGTCCTGCTCAGCCAGACGTCGAAGGCGACGAGGTTGAGGTTGACGGCATTGAGCATCAGCTCGACCGACATCAGGACGAGGATCGCGTTGCGGCGCGCGAGGACGCCGTACAGACCGGTGGAGAAGAGAAGAGCGGAGAGCACGGCGGGATAGACGAGGTGCATCAGCGGGCGCCTTCCTTCTCGCTCCGGCCGCCCGGGACGACCGGGGCGCTCGCGGTGGTGGCCGCCGCGTCCGCCTTGGCCTTGCGGGACAGGACGATCGCGCCGACCAGGGCGGCGAGGAGGAGGACGGAGAGCGCCTCGAAGGGGAGGACCCAGTTCTGGAAGAGGCTCGCGCCCGTGACCTTGGTGGAGCCGGAGGCGGCGCCGCCGAGATCCATCCAGGTCGTACGGAAGGCGTCGACGACCACCCACACCAGCGCGGCCGCCGCGGCGACGGCCACCGCGAGGGCGGCCCAGCGATTGCCGGAGTCGGCGTCCGGGGAGCGGCCGATCGGGGCCTTGGTGAGCATCAGACCGAACAGAAGGAGGACGACGACGGAACCGACGTAGATGAGGACCTGCACCCAGGCGATGAACTCGGCGGTGAGCAGGAGGTACTCGATGGCGAGCCCGCCGAGGGTCGCCACGAGCCACAGCGCGGCGTGCACCAGCTGCCGGGTGGTGACGGTGACCAGCGCGGCGCCGAAGGTGACCACCCCGACGAGGAGGAAGGCGACCTCCACTCCGGTCGGGGAAAGGAAGCCGTGCGTGGGGGCGGCCCCGACGGCCGCCGTCGCAAAGGCGAGGCTCACGACGCTCCTTCCTGCGGACCGGCGGACTCGGCCGACTCGGCGGCCTGGGCCGCGGCCAGCTTCTCGGCGGCCTTGAGGGCGGCCGCGACCTCCTTGGGCTCCTCGGCGCCGGGGTCGAGGGCAGGCGGGGCCGGCACGGTCCACATCCACTCGCGGAGCTTGTCGCGCTCATGGGTGAGATCGCGGATGTCGGTCTCGGCGTACTCGAACTCCGGGGACCAGAAGAGGGCGTCGAAGGGGCAGACCTCGATGCAGATACCGCAGTACATGCAGAGGGAGAAGTCGATGGCGAAACGGTCGAGGACGTTGCGGCTACGCTCACGGCCGCCGGGAGCAGCGGGCGGGACCGTCTCCTTGTGGGAGTCGATGTAGATGCACCAGTCCGGGCACTCGCGGGCGCACAGCATGCAGACAGTGCAGTTCTCCTCGAACAGACCGATGACGCCGCGGCTGCGGGGCGGGAGGGCCGGCTGGGACTCCGGGTACTGCTCGGTGACGGATTTCCTCGTCATCGTGCGCAGGGTGACGGCCAGCCCCTTGGCGAGGCCGGAGCCGGGGATCGACAGGCGGGACCGCCCGGAGGGCGTCGTCGAGGCGTGGTGGTCGGGCGACGGGCGGGACATGGTTAGGAGATCACCACCTTGACGATGCCGGTGAGGGCGATCTGGGCCAGGGAGAGGGGGACGAGAAGGGTCCAGGAGAGCTTCTGGAGCTGGTCCTCGCGCAGACGGGGGTAGGTGACGCGAAGCCAGATGACCACGAAGGCGAGGATCGCGGTCTTCAGGAGGGTCCACAGCCAGCCGAGGCCGTCGGCACCCCAGGGGCCGTGCCAGCCGCCCAGGAAGAGAACCGTGGTCAGGCCGCACAGGACGACGATCCCGGCGTACTCGGCGAGAAGGAACAGAGCGAAACGAAGACCGGTGTACTCGGTGTACGCGCCGAAGATGATCTCCGAGTCGGCGACGGGCATGTCGAACGGCGGGCGCTGCAGCTCGGCGAGGCCGGCGACGAAGAAGACGAGCGCGCCGATGATCTGCCAGGGCAGCCACCACCACTCGAAGGCGTTGACGATGCCGGGGAGCGAGACCGTGCCCGCCGCCATGGCCACCGAGGCGGCGGCGAGCAGCATGGGGAGTTCGTAGGCGAGGAGCTGGGCGGCGGTACGGAGGCCGCCGAGGAGGGAGAACTTGTTCGCGGAGGCCCAGCCGGCCATGAGGGAGCCGAGCACTCCGACGCCCATGACGGCCAGGACGAAGAAGATGCCCGCGTCGATGACCTGGCCGACCGCGCCCCGGCTCGGGCCGATCGGGATGGCCAGGAGCACGAGGAGGTAGGGCAGCAGGGCGACGGCTGGGGCGAGCTGGAAGATACGGCGGTCGGCGCCCGCCGGGACCACGTCCTCCTTCTGCGCGAACTTCACGCCGTCGGCGACGAGCTGGGCCCAGCCGTGGAACCCGCCGGCGTACATCGGACCCAGACGGCCCTGCATATGGGCCATGACCTTGTGTTCGGTCTGACCGATGATCAGGGGGAACGTGAGGAAGACGACGAACACGACGACGAGTCGCAGAGCGACGTCGAGAGCGCCGTTCACTGCGTGCCTCCGGGGGAATCGTCGGGGGTGGTCTCGTCGGGGGGCGTGCCGTCCTGGACGGGCGGCTCGGGGGGCTGCCGGTCGCCGGGGCGGGGCTTGCCGGGGCCGGTGTCCTCGGGGCGGGGTTCGCCTGGGTCGGACTCGGCGGGCCGGGGCTCGCCGGGGTCTTCGCCGGGACGTGTGCCTTCGTCGGTCGCGTCGGGCTCAGCTACGGCCGCGGTCTCGATTCCGGTCCCGGTCCCGGTCGCCGGAGGCTCGGCGCCGACCGACGGCTCAGCGTCGGCCGATGGCTTCGCGGGCTGTTCGGGAGCGACCGGCTCGGGCTCGTCGAAGGCCGGGCGGGCGTGGTGCCACGGGGCGTCCGCGCTGCGCGGGGCGGTGGGCGGCTTGCGGTCCGCGCCCGTTGCCGAGGCGGCGTCCGCGCGCTGCGAGGCCGACCCCTCCGAGGCGCTCCGGGCGCGGCGGGGGCCGGACGGAGGACCCGCAGGAGCAGCAGGCTGAGCGGCACCCTCGGTGCTCTCGGCAGCGCGCTGCGCGGCCGAGCCCTGCGACGCGCTCCGCGTACGCCGGGGGCCGGCCGGGGCGGCAGGGGCAGCCGTCGCCCCGGTGTCGCCCTCGGTGCGCTGCGAGGCGGAGCCCTCCGAGGCGCTCCGGGCGCGGCGCGGACCCGACGGAGCCGCGGCTTCCGTGCCCGGCTCCGCCCCGCGCTGCGAGGCCGACCCCTCCGACACGGAGCGAGCGCGGCGCGGCGCAGGTGCGGCCTCCGCGGATTCGACGCCTGCCGGGGCCTGGCTCGCCGAGCCCTCGGCTGTCGTACGGGCGCGGCGCACCGGGCGCTCGCCCGCGGCACGGCCGGCGGCGGCTCGGGCCGGACGGGCGGGAGCGGGAGGCAGCTGGCCCTTGAGAGGGCCCCACTCGTTCGGGTCGGGGACGCCCGGGGGCAGCATCTGACGGCGCTTGGGGCCGCCGTGGTCGGACTCCCCCGGTTCCTTGGCACCGGGCCAGGCCTTGGCGACCCGGGCTGCCAGGACGAAGTCCTTGCGCAGGGGGTGGCCCTCGAAGCCCTCGGGCAGCAGCAGGTGGTCCAGCGCCGGGTGGCCCTCGAAGGCGACGCCGAACATTTCGTGGGTCTCGCGTTCGTGCCAGGCGGCGCCCGCGTAGACCTCCACGGCGGAGGGCAGGACGGGGGCCTCGTGCGCGACCGTGGTCCGTACGAGGAGACGGCGGACCGGGGACAGAGCCACCACATGCGCCGAGACGCGCAGACCGGTGCCCGGTTCGTCGACGGCGCTCAGCCAGTCGAAATAGGTGCACCCCAGCTCCTCGCGTGCGACACGCAGCGCCGCGATCCAGCCCGCGGGCGGCACGTCGACCGTCAGGACCTCGTACGACTCCTCGGCCGTGGCCTCCGGGCCGAAGAGGTCCTCGACGGGTACGGGCAGCCAGCCGACGGCGGTCATCGCGCCACCCCGGAGGCCGGGTCCGCACCGGAGCCCGAGTCCGTGATCGCAGCAGCCGACGGCGGCTGGACCAGACCGCTCTGCAGGGCGGCGGCGGACGGTCGCGAGGAGCCGTACCGCTCCCCCAGCGACTCGCGCGCAATCTTCTCCTGGAGCTTGAGGATGCCCTGGAGCAGCGCCTCGGGGCGCGGCGGGCAACCGGGGACGTACACATCCACCGGGATGATCTGGTCGACACCCTTCGTGACCGAGTACGAGTCCCAGTAGGGGCCGCCGCAGTTGGAGCAGGCCCCGAAGGAGATGACGTACTTCGGCTCGGGCATCTGCTCGTACAGACGTTTGACCGCGGGGGCCATCTTGTCCGTGACCGTGCCGGACACCACCATCAGGTCGGCCTGGCGCGGCCCCGGCGCGAACGGGATCACCCCGAGGCGGATGAAGTCGTGCCGGGCCATCGACGCGGCGATGAACTCGATCGCGCAGCAGGCGAGGCCGAAGTTGAAGACCCACAGCGAGTAACGGCGGCCCCAGTTCAGCACCACCTTCATCGGCTCGGGAGCGAGGCGGGCCAGCGCGCCGAGCCGCTTCGGCTCGGGCAGCAGCACGGGCTCCGGGACCGGGGAAGCAGAGGCGGCCGAGGGGTTCACGTCCATGCCAGGACGCCCTTCTTGTATGCGTACAGCAGGCCTACGGTCAGGAAGCCGAGGAAGATGAACATCTCCACGAGCGTCGCCGCGCCGTAGCCGGGGGCGGCGAAGACCGTCGCCCAGGGGAACAGGAAGATCGAGTCGATCGCGAAGATCACGTACAGGAAGGCGTAGACGTAGTAGCGGACCTGGGTGTGGGCCCAGCCCTCGCCGACGGGGTCGACACCGCACTCATACGTCAGGAGCTTTTCCGGGGTGGGAACGACGGGACGCAGCAGGCGGCCCGCGCCGAAGGCGACGGCGACGAAGAACACGCCGATGACGGCGAGCAGCCCGACGACGGAGTAGGAGTGGAAGTAGCCCGCCGCGATGACGTTCCCCGTGTTCGCGGCGTTCCCCGCGCTCCCCGTCTCCGCCATGACAGCGACGGCGGTCGGATCCGGCACGTCAGCCCCTCGCTCCCTGACCTCGTGACTCTGGTGAACGTTGTGTTCGACGATCTGTACGCACGGGAGTCTAGGCCCTGCTAAAGAGAGGGTAAGCAGCCCGTCACACCTCGAGACGGGCCGGCCCTCCCCCGTGCGCTCCGGTCACTACCCATCGTGCAACCGCGCGCACGCCTCACGGGACCCCGAAAACCCGCCCAGCGCCCCCGAGAACGCGCGCACCGTCTCCATAGGCGTGCCTCGCCGCCCCCGGAAGGTGGGGATTTCCCCACCGGATCGCGGCGGCCCGCCTCATGGTGTCGCGGCGGGCGGCACGGCAGGCTGAAAGACATGACCGAACGAGGCCGGCAGATATGACCGAACGCATGACGCCCCAGAGCGTCCGGGACCACGACGAGCACCCGCCGCCCGCGCGTCTCGCCCTGGACGGGCACACCTGGCGAGAGATCGCGTATCTGCTCGCGAACCTGCCGATGTCGCTGGTTGGGTTCATCTACGCCGTGACGGTGCTGTCCACGGGTGCGGGGCTGACGGTGACCGTGATCGGTCTCCCGGTGCTGGCGGCCGGGCTGGCGGGCGCCCGGCAGATCGGCAAGCTGGAGCGGGCGCGGGCCAGGGCGCTGCTCGGGGTGCGCGTGGACGAGCCGACACCGCTGCGCCTGCTCAGAAGCCGTGGACTGGTCCAGCGGCTGTGGATGGCCCTGAAGGATCCCGTGGGCTGGCGGACGATGCTGTACGGCTTCATCCGGCTGCCCTGGGGGATCCTGACCTTCACGGTGACCCTCGTATCGCTGTTCGTGCTGTGGCCGATTCTGCCCTTCCTGGCGCGCGGGCTGACGAACGTGGACCGGGCGATGGCGCGGGTCCTGCTGTCCCCCTCCGACGAGCTGGAGCGGCGCATCGCGGAGCTGGAGTCCGACCGCGGGGTGGTCGTGGACACGGCGGCGGCCGACCTGCGGCGCATCGAGCGCGACCTGCACGACGGGGCGCAGGCCCGGCTGGTGAACCTGGCGATGGGGCTCGGACTGGCCAAGGAGAAGCTGCTGGAGGACCCGGACGCGGCGGCGGCGATGGTCGACGAGGCGCACGGCGAGGTGAAGCTGGCGCTGCAGGAGCTGCGGGACCTCGCGCGGGGCATCCATCCGGCGGTGCTGACCGACCGGGGACTGGACGCGGCGCTGTCGGCGGTCGCCACCCGCTGCACGGTGCCGGTCAAGGTGACCGTGGACCTCAGCCGGAGACCGGCCGCGGCGATCGAGGGCATCGCGTACTTCACGGTCTCCGAGCTGCTGCAGAACGTCAGCAAGCACAGCGCGGCGAGGTCGGCCTCCGCCGATGTCTGGCGCTCGGAGGAACGGCTGCTCATCCAGGTCCGGGACGACGGTCGCGGCGGCGCCCGCCTCGACGGCGGCACCGGCATGGCGGGGCTGGCGGAGCGGCTGGACGCGGTCGACGGCGTGTTCGCCGTGGACTCCCCGGTGGGCGGCCCGACGACGGTCACGGCGGAACTGCCGTGGCGGGACCGGGAGGACAAGACGCCCGGGCGGTAGGGCGTACGCGCGAGTTGTACGGCAGGGAGCGGTCGTGCGCGGAGGCGTGCGGCCGCTTCTGCGTATGTGGGCTCGCCTCGGCTCGTCCCCGAGGCGTGCGCGCCCGTCGTAGGGGGTGGGGAAAACCCCCGTTCCAAGAGGCCGACGCGCTCCATGGCCGGGCGGGCGCGGGACCGGGAGGGTAGAGGTACGAACCCGGAGAGGCCAGCACGGACCGAGCGCACCGGGGTGGACGACGAGGAGAACGGAAGACACCGATGGCGACGTACTACGGGCAGGGGTACGGAGAGTGGGACGACCCGGAATCCCCCGGCGCCGGAAGGCGGCCGCACCGGCTTCCGGTCGTGCTGCGGGCGCCGTTCGAGGGGCGCAGCTGGGGTGAGTTCTGCTATCTGCTGCTGAGCCTGCCCCTCGGGACCCTGATGTTCAGCTACAGCGTCACGATGCTCTCACTCGGCGCAGGCCTGCTGGTGACGTTCCTGGGGATACCGGTGCTCGCGGCGACCCTCGCGGGATGCCGGGGCTTCGGGGCGCTGGAGCGGGCGCGGGCCCGGGGGCTGCTGCGGCTCGAGGTGGCCGAGCCGGGGCCCCTGGTAGTGAAGAGGCGGGGGCCGATGGCCTGGGTCGGGGCGATGCTCCGGAGCGGGGTGTCGTGGCGGCACATGCTGTACACGGTGCTGCAGTTCCCGTGGGCGGTCTTCTCGTTCGTCGTGGGGGTCACTTTCTGGACGTGTGGATGGGGACTGCTCACCTATCCCCTGTGGTTCTGGGTGTTCCCCATGTACGGCGGCCGAGGCGGCATTCAGCTCTACGGCGACGAGGCCCACAGCGTCTACCTCGACAACCCGTTCGAGATCACGGTGACCGCACTGGTGGGCCTGCTGATCACGCTGGCCACGCCGTGGATCGTCCGGGGGCTGACCACCGTGGACCGGCTGCTGGTGCAGGGGTTCCTCGGGCCGTCGCGGCTGGCCACCCGCGTGGTGGAGCTGGAGTCGGACCGGGGCGTGGTGGTCGACACGGCGGCGGCGGACCTCCAGCGCATCGAGCGGGACCTGCACGACGGTGCGCAGGCGCGGCTGGTGGCGTTGGCCATGGATCTGGGGCTGGCCAAGGAGAAGCTGGCGCAGGACCCTCAGGCGGCGGCTCGGATGGTGGACGAGGCGCACGGAGAGGTGAAGACGGCTCTGCAGGAGCTGCGGGACCTGGCACGCGGGATCCATCCGGCGGTGCTGACGGACCGGGGACTGGACGCGGCGCTGTCGGCGGTGGCCTCGCGGTGCACCGTGCCGGTGCGGGTGGAGGTGGACCTGCCGTCGCGGCCGGCCCCGGCGATCGAGGGAATCGCGTACTTCACCGTGTCGGAGCTGCTGCAGAACGTCAGCAAGCACAGCGGGGCGAAGTCGGCCTCCGTCGATGTGTGGCGGGCGGAGCAGCGGTTGCTGCTCCAGGTGGCCGATGACGGGGTGGGAGGCGCGGACGCCTCCAGCGGGTCGGGACTGGCCGGGCTGGCGGAGCGGCTGGACGCGGTGGACGGGGTGCTGGTGGTGGATTCGCCGCCCGGGGGGCCGACCCGAATCACCGCCGAACTGCCCTGGCGATCGTCCTGACTGACCACACCTCACCGACCAGGACTCCTAGCCCCTCGAACACCTCGGCACCCCACACCCGAAGACACCCGACCCACGCGCCCTGACGGAACCCCACGGACCCCCCACTCCATGCCCCACCCCCGCCGCACCCCTCCCCGTCTCCCTGACCCGCCGCTCCGTCATCCCGTGCCCGCCACCCTGACCCGCCACCGGCCGCATTCCCGCCCGTCCCGAAGCCCCGGGCCCATCGGCCCGCCCCGCCCCACCACCCCTTCCACGGCACGAAATCGCCTCCCAACACGGCCGCGCGAGGCTTATCCACAGGCCCGATGTGGAAGTGTGGATCGCGCGATACTGAGGTGCAGAAGGGGGCTGGGCGTCGGGCGTCCAGGACATCGCCGGACGCGCAGACGCACGGTCGAAGACAAAGGGCACGGGGGGCCGAGGATCGTGGAGGACAGGGTGCGGGTGGTCATCGCCGAGGATTCAGTGCTGCTCAGGGAGGGCCTGACCCGGCTGCTGACCGACCGCGGGCATGAGGTCGTCGCCGGTGTCGGTGACGGGGTCGCGTTGATCAAGACCATCACCGAGCTGGCGGACCGGGGCGAGCTGCCCGACGTGGTCGTGGCCGACGTCCGGATGCCGCCGACGCACACGGACGAGGGTGTCCGGGCCGCGGTGCAGCTGCGCAAGGCGCACCCGGGGCTCGGTGTCCTGGTGCTGTCGCAGTACGTGGAGGAGCGGTACGCCACCGAACTGCTGGCCGACTCCAGCCGCGGGGTGGGCTATCTACTCAAGGACCGGGTCGCCGAGGTGCGCGAGTTCGTGGACGCCGTGGTGCGGGTGTCCCAAGGGGGTACGGCGCTGGACCCGGAGGTGGTCGCCCAGCTGCTCGGCCGCAGCCGCAAGCAGGACGTGCTCGCCGCGCTCACTCCGCGTGAGCGGGAGGTCCTCGGACTGATGGCCGAGGGACGGACGAACTCCGCGATCGCCCGGCAGCTGGTCGTGAGTGACGGAGCCGTGGAGAAGCACGTCAGCAACATCTTCCTGAAGCTCGGCCTGGCGCAGAGCGACGGGGATCACCGGCGTGTTCTGGCCGTGCTCACCTACCTCAACTCCTGATCGACCGACACTGTGTCAGGCGGCGGGACGCTCAGGCGCGCACCCGACGGCCTCTCGGGGCCGGGCCGGACACCGGCACGGCCGCAAGGCAGCACCCCGAAGTACCAGCACCGAATGATGAACAGGGAGCGTCGTCGAAAACAGCGCCGGGAGGCGGAGAGAACATGGCACACCAGGTCGTCGGACTGCCCCTCGATCGCGTCCATCGTGCGAGACGCCGAGGGAAGGCGACCCTTACCGACGTAGGGTTGATTTCGGGTAGGCCGACGGGACGGCCACACCCCGACAGCTGCCTCGAAGGAGGTCCAGTTCAGTGACCAGCCAGGTCAGCAGGACAGCGGAGCAGGCCGACGGAGCCGTCGTAGGAGAACAGCGCAAACCGGCGAGCGCGAAGGACGTGCGCAAGCTCGACCGGGTGATCATCCGGTTCGCGGGCGACTCCGGTGACGGAATGCAGCTCACCGGGGACCGTTTCACCTCCGAGACGGCGTCCTTCGGCAACGACCTGTCCACCCTGCCGAACTTCCCAGCCGAGATCCGCGCCCCTGCCGGCACCCTGCCGGGCGTCTCGTCCTTCCAGCTGCACTTCGCCGACCACGACATCCTCACCCCCGGCGACGCGCCGAACGTCCTGGTGGCCATGAACCCGGCCGCTCTGAAGGCCAACGTCGGCGATCTGCCCCGCGGCGCGGAGATCATCGTCAACACGGACGAGTTCACCAAACGGGCGATGCAGAAGGTCGGCTACGCCGCCAGTCCGCTGGAGGACGGCACGCTGGACGGCTACAGCGTCCACCCGGTGCCGCTCACGACGCTCACCGTCGAGGCGCTCAAGGAGTTCGACCTCAGCCGTAAGGAGGCCGAGCGCAGCAAGAACATGTTCGCGCTGGGCCTGCTGTCGTGGATGTACCACCGGCCGACCGAGGGCACCGAGAAGTTCCTGCGCGCGAAGTTCGCGAAGAACCCGGACATCGCGGCCGCCAACATCGCCGCCTTCCGCGCCGGCTGGAACTTCGGCGAGACGACGGAGGACTTCGCGGTCTCGTACGAGGTGGCGCCGGCCGCCAAGGCCTTCCCGGTGGGCACGTACCGCAACATCTCCGGGAACCTGGCCCTGTCCTACGGCCTGATCACCGCCTCGCGCCAGGCGGATCTGCCGCTGTTCCTGGGTTCCTACCCGATCACCCCGGCCTCGGACATCCTGCACGAGCTGTCCAAGCACAAGAACTTCGGTGTGCGGACCTTCCAGGCCGAGGACGAGATCGCCGGGATCGGTGCCGCGCTGGGCGCGTCGTTCGGCGGTTCACTCGCGGTCACCACGACCTCCGGCCCCGGTGTGGCCCTCAAGAGCGAGACCATCGGGCTCGCTGTCTCCCTCGAGCTGCCGCTGCTGGTCGTCGACATCCAGCGTGGCGGGCCGTCCACCGGCCTGCCGACCAAGACCGAGCAGGCCGACCTGCTCCAGGCGATGTACGGGCGCAACGGCGAGGCGCCGGTTCCGGTGATCGCCCCGCGCACCCCGGCCGACTGTTTCGAGGCGGCCCTGGAGGCGGCCCGGATCGCGCTCACCTACCGCACGCCCGTGTTCCTGCTCTCCGACGGCTATCTGGCGAACGGCTCCGAGCCCTGGCGGATCCCCGAGGTGGACGAGCTGCCGGACCTCCGGGTCCAGTTCGCCCAGGGTCCGAACCACACGCTGGACGACGGCACCGAGGTGTTCTGGCCCTACAAGCGCGACCCTCAGACCCTCGCCCGCCCATGGGCCATCCCGGGTACCCCGGGCCTGGAGCACCGCATCGGCGGCATCGAGAAGCAGGACGGCACGGGCAACATCTCCTACGACCCGGCCAACCACGAGTTCATGGTGCGCACGCGTCAGGCGAAGGTCGACGGAATCGTGGTACCCGATGTGGAGGTCGACGACCCGCACGAGGCGGGGACCCTCGTTCTCGGGTGGGGGTCGACGTACGGCCCGATCACCGCGGCGGTACGGCGGCTTCGCACGGCGGGCGAGTCGATCGCGCAGGCCCATCTGCGGCACCTCAACCCGTTCCCGCAGAATCTCGGTCCGGTTCTGAAGCGTTATGACAAGGTGGTGATCCCCGAGATGAACCTCGGTCAGCTCGCCACGCTCGTCCGGGCGAAGTACCTGGTGGACGCCCATTCGTACAACCAGGTGAACGGTATGCCGTTCAAGGCCGAGCAGCTCGCCGCGGCTCTCAAGGAGGCCATCGATGGCTGAGACGACCACGGAAGGCACGGACACTATCGAGGCGCTTTCCCTCGTCCCGAAGGCCGTGGCCAGGCAGTCCATGAAGGACTTCAAGTCCGACCAGGAAGTGCGCTGGTGCCCCGGCTGCGGCGACTACGCGATCCTCGCCGCCGTCCAGGGCTTCATGCCGGAACTGGGCCTGGCCAGGGAGAACATCGTCTTCGTCTCCGGCATCGGGTGTTCGTCGCGCTTCCCGTACTACATGAACACGTACGGCATGCACTCCATCCACGGCCGTGCTCCCGCGATCGCGACCGGGCTTGCCTCCTCGCGTCGCGATCTGTCGGTCTGGGTGGTCACGGGTGACGGCGACGCGCTGTCCATCGGCGGCAACCACCTCATCCACGCCCTGCGCCGCAACGTCAACCTGAAGATCCTGCTGTTCAACAACCGGATCTACGGGCTGACCAAGGGCCAGTACTCGCCCACCTCCGAGGTCGGCAAGATCACCAAATCGACGCCGATGGGCTCGCTGGACGCGCCCTTCAACCCGGTGTCGCTGGCGATCGGCGCCGAGGCATCCTTCGTGGCCCGCACGGTCGACTCCGACCGCAAGCACCTGACCGAGGTGTTGCGTCAGGCCGCCGCCCACCCGGGCACCGCACTGGTGGAGATCTACCAGAACTGCAACATCTTCAACGACGGCGCCTTCGACGCCCTCAAGGACAACCAGACCGCGGAGGAGACCGTGATCCGGCTGGAGCACGGGCAGCCGATCCGGTTCGGGGCCGAGGGTTCGCGCGGTGTCCTCCGGGACATGCGCACGGGCGATCTGAAGATCGTCCCGGTCACCGCGGAGAACGAGGCGGAGATCCTGGTCCACGACGCCCACGCCGCCTCGCCCACGACGGCGTTCGCGCTGTCCCGGCTGGCCGATCCGGAGACCCTGCACAACACCCCGATCGGCGTCTTCCGCTCCGTGGACCGGCCCGTCTACGACATGCAGATGTCCGACCAGCTCGACACCGCCATCGAGCAGAACGGCAAGGGCGACCTGGCCGCGCTCCTGGCGGGCGGGGACACCTGGACGGTCGTCGGCTAGAAGAGCCGGAAGAGAGCGGTTCTACGAGGCCTGGGCGCTCCGCGTCCGGGCCTCGTCGTATGTGTGGCGGGCGCGCTCGACGTCGGGCATCCGCTGCTCCGTCCACAGTGCCAGCGCACGCACCTGGTCGGCCGCCTCGCGGCCCAGGTCGGTCAGGGAGTAGTCGACCCTCGGCGGGATCACCGGCTTGGCGTCGCGGTGCACCAGGCCGTCCCGTTCCAGGGTCTGCAGGGTCTGGGTGAGCATCTTCTCGCTGACGCGGCCGACCCGGCCGATCGCCCGGCGCAGCTCGCTGAAGCGGTAGGGGCGGTCGAGCAGCTCGATCAGCACGAGGACACCCCAGCGGCTGGTGACGTGCTCCAGGACGATCCGGTAGGGGCACATCGCGGCGTCGGCGTCCGTCGCACGGACTGCCGGGGCGGCTGCACGGACTGCCGGGGCGCCGGAGGGGCGTGAAGCACTTACCGTCATACCAGTACCTTACTTCGAAGTGGGTACTTTCCAACAGTTAGTGCCCCTCCTAGGGTGAGTGTCAGACCCACCCCACAAGGAGATCCCGTCATGAGCATTGTCGTCACCGGAGCCACCGGACACCTCGGCCGCCACGTGGTGGAGCAGCTGCTGGAGAAGGTTCCGGCCGGCCAGATCACCGCCGTCGTACGCACCCCGGAGAAGGCCGCCGGCTTCGCGGACCGCGGTGTGCGGATCGCGGTCGCCGACTACAACGCCCCCGAGACCTTCGGCGGCCTCTTCGCGGCCGGCGACAAGGTGCTGCTGATCTCCGGGAACGAGTTCGACAAGGGCCGGGTCGGCCAGCACCAGGTCGTCCTCGAAGCCGCCAAGGCCGCCGGCGTGGCCCTGTTCGCCTACACCAGCGCCCCCGGCAGCCTGACCGCCGCCCTGGCCGACGACCACCGGGCCACCGAGCAGCTGATCGTCGAGTCGGGCGTGCCGTATGCGCTGCTGCGCAACGGCTGGTACCACGAGAACTACACCGAGAACCTGGCCCCCGTCCTGGAGCACGGTGCGGTCGTCCAGGCCGCCGGTGAGGGCCGGGTCGCGTCCGCCTCCCGCGCCGACTACGCGGCCGCCGCCGTCGCGGTGCTGACCGGCGAGGGCCACGAGAACGCCACCTACGAGCTGAGCGGCGACACTGCATGGGGCTTCGCCGAGTACGCCGCCGAGCTGAGCCGGCAGACTGGCAAGGAGATCGCCTACAACGCCGTCCCGCTGGACGTCTACAGCGGCATCCTGACCGGCGCCGGACTGCCCGGGCCCCTCGCCGCGATCCTGGCCGGCGTGGACGTCGCCATCGAGAAGGGCGAGCTGGCCGTCACCACCGGCGACCTCTCCCGGCTGGCCGGCCGCCCGACCGCCCCGTTCACCGAGTCGATCACGGCCGCGCTCAAGGGCTGACACCGCCTCGGCAGGCTCCTGATCACCACGGCCCCCCGCCTGTCATGACCGTATGGCGATACGGGTATGACGGGCGGGGGTCCTCGCGTTACCTTCTTGGATGCTGCACAGGAGCAGCCGAGAGCGAGTGAGGAGGGCCCGTGGCCGAGAAGTCGACGGGCGAGCGGCGGACAGGTCTGCTGAACGGCTTCGCGGCGTACGGGATGTGGGGGCTCGTCCCCCTCTTCTGGCCGCTGCTGAAACCCGCCGGGGCGATGGAGATCCTCGCCCATCGCATGGTGTGGTCGCTGGCCCTGGTCGCCCTGGCGCTGCTGGTGATGCGGCGCTGGGCCTGGGCGGGCGAGCTGCTGCGGCAGCCCCGCAAGCTGGCGTTGATCACGGTGGCGGCGGCGGTCATCACCGTCAACTGGGGCGTGTACATATGGGCCGTGAACAGCGGCCATGTGGTGGAGGCCTCGCTCGGCTACTTCATCAACCCGCTCGTCACCATCGCGATGGGCGTGCTGCTTCTGAAGGAACGGCTGCGGCCCGTCCAGTGGGCGGCGGTCGCGGTCGGCTTCACCGCCGTGGTCGTGCTGACGATCGGGTACGGCCGTCCGCCGTGGATCTCCCTCTGTCTCGCTTTCTCCTTCGCCACGTACGGGCTGGTCAAGAAGAAGATCGGCCTGGGCGGCATCGAGTCGCTGGCCGCGGAGACCGCCGTGCAGTTCGTGCCCGCGCTGGTCTATCTGCTGTGGCTGTCGGCGCAGGGCCGGGCGACGTTCGCCTCCCACGGCGCCGGGCACGCGACGCTGCTCGCCGCCACCGGGGTGGTCACCGCGCTTCCCCTCGTCTGCTTCGGCGCCGCCGCGATCCGGGTGCCGCTGTCCACGCTCGGTCTGCTGCAGTACCTGGCGCCTGTCTTCCAGTTCCTGCTGGGCATCTTCTACTTCCATGAGGCGATGCCGCCCGAGCGGTGGGCGGGCTTCGCGCTGGTCTGGGTCGCGCTGGCACTGCTGACCGGGGACGCGCTGCGCACGGCCCGCGCGGCGGCGCGCGCGCTCAAGGGCCGCTCCGTGGTGGCGGGCTCCGTCCCCACCGTCTCCGGGACTGTGAGCGCGCCGCGGAACCCGGACGGTGTGGCGGCCGGCCCCGATCCGGTGGACGCCACGTCGTAGTACGGGGCGGTCGGCTCCTGCCGGGGCCCGAGGCCGGACGGGGTTCCGCGCGGCTCAGTACGGGTCCCGTCGACCGACGAGTGCCGTGGACGGCGGTTGCGTCACCGGGCGGACCCAAGGCTGCGGGTCCGAGGGCCCACGACCCCTCGGGTCACTGGACGCCGACGGGTGCCTCGCCGGTGGCGGCGCGGGCGCGCTCGGACAGCCGGCCCATACGGGTGCGGGCGCGTTCCAGTTGCTCGAGGTCGCGCGCGGCGGGGCCCGGTCCGGCGGCGAGTTCGCTCCACACCTCGATGAGGTCGCGGCCTAGGTCCAGGCCCTGGTACGGATCACGGACGGCACGCCAGGCGGCCGCCGCGCTCTGCACATTGCCGTACGCGCCGCGCGCGTCGCACTGACGACGGCGGACCCGGGCGAGGTCGAGCGAGAGGCGGAACGAGCGCAGCGGCTCGTCGGCGAGGTAGGCGACGTAGGCGGAGAGTTCGCGCAGGCGCAGCACATCGGGGTGGTCGGCGCCGAGGGTCCCGGAGGCCTCGGCCAGGGTCCGCTCGGCCGTCTCGGAGGCCTCCGTGATCCGGCCCTCCTTCACGGCCTCGTTGATCCGGGCCAGGGGCCCGGCCAGGGGCCCGGCCATGTCCGCGTCGGGCGCGAGCACCGCCTCGGCGACGGAGTCGAACTCGCGTACCGGCGGCTCCACGGGCGCCTCCTCGTCCCCGGTGACGGGAACGGCCGGCGGAGCCGGGACGGGGGCGGGCTGCCACTCGGGCGCGGAGTGCGAGTCGAGACCGGACCCGAAGTCGGGCTCCGGCGTCTGCGGATCGTCCGGCTCGGTCGCGGGCGCCGGCCACACGGGAGCGGTCACCGGCGGAAGCCCGAGAGCCCCCGCCGAGGAGCCGAAGGCCCCCGCCGGGGAGCCGAAAGTTCCTGTCGGGGCGCTGAAGATCCCTGTCGGAGGCCCGAAGGTTCCGGTCGGGGGCTGGACCGTCCCCGGAACCACGCCCTCAGCCCTCGGCCACACCTGGGCCGGTCCTGACGTCGCCGTGATCAGCGGCTCCTGCTCGGGCGCCGCTTGCACCATGCAGGTCGCGACGGCGGCTCCGGGGCGCTCCGGTACGTCCCCCGCGGTGGCCGCGTCGGCCGGGCAAGCGGACGTGTCGGGCGTGTCCAGCTGCCTCGGCTCCCCCGTGAACTCGCTCGATCCGTCGACCAGGACCCGGACCGACACCACGTACCCGATCCGCTCGTCACGGACGGCCGCGAGGACAGGGTGGCCCGCGGTGAGGGCGAGCCGGTGGAGGTGGTTCAGGACGGCCTGCTGGACCGACTCCCCCGGTGCCGCGACCACCGGCATCCCGCCGACGGTCGCCCCGATCCCGATCCCGGTCCCGGCATCGGGAGCCCCGTCCCGCGCGCCCACCGGCACATGGACCTCGATCGGCGTCATCCCGGACTCCGTTCCCTCCATGGACGCGGCCACGGCGGCGGAGCTTCCCCGCTCGGGTTCGCGGCTGAGTCGAGACATCGTTCCCCTCACTCGGGTCGGCCGGTCGAGAAAAGGGCGGCGGTGGGGGTGCCCGCGACGACGAGCACACGGCAGGCAAGCGTACGCGGACCGGGCGGGGTCCGGTGTCCTCTGCGTCCCGTACCCGTCGTACGTGCCCTGAGTGCCGTACGCGTCATCCTGCCCCTCCTCACCCGGGCCCGGCCACGATGTCCGATCGGCCTATGTGAAGTCTGCGGCCGCCATGCCCTTCCGGCGTCACCGCAGCGTCACAGGCCTGTCCCAGGATCCGACCCGCCCCTTGCGGAGTGGGGCCTCGACGGTTTCAACGGCTTCGACGGCTTCGACGCCCTGAACGGGTGAGCGGGGTAGACGCCCTCAGGCAGTGATGTCCTTCGTCGTGAAGCGCGCCCACGCCGCCGAGCCGAAGACCGCCACGTACAGGGCCTGGAGGCCGAGGTTGCGGGTCAGATCGTCCCAGTAGACCGGGTCGCGCATGAGGTCCGCGAAGGACATCCAGTAGTGCGGGAAGAAGTACGGCTGCAGTGCGTGCAGTTGGGGGATCTGGTCGAGGATCTGCACGGTGATCACCAGACCGACCGTGGTCGCCATGGCCGCGATTCCGCTGTCGGTGAGGGTGGAGACGAACAGCCCCAGGGCCGCGAGCCCGGTCAGGGACGCGGCGACGGCCAGCGCGATGAGCAGGGCGCGGCCGAGGCCGTCGGCGAAGTCGATACGGGTGCCCGAGATCGTCGTCAGGTCGCCCAGCGGGAAGAGCAGGGCGCCCACGGCGAGCGCCGAGAGCGCGACGACGAGGGTGGCGAGCAGACAGAAGGCCATCGTGGTGGCGTACTTGACGAGGAGGAGGCGGGTGCGGCCCGCGGGGGCGACCAGGAGATAGCGCAGGGTGCCGGAGTTGGCCTCCCCCGCGATCGCGTCGCCCGCGACCACACCGACCGCCATCGGCAGGAAGAACGGGAGCGTCACGGCGAGCGCGGTGAAGACCAGGAACAGGCCGTTGTTGGTGATCTGCGCGATGAACGCGGGGCCGCCCTCACCGCCTCGTCCGCCGGCACCGGGACCGTCGCCGGTCTCCACCTTCACGGCGATCCCGACCAGGATCGGTACGGCCGCGAGTACGGCCAGCAGCGCGAGCGTACGCCAGCGCCGAAGGGTGGTCACCAGCTCACTGCGCAGCAGTCCGAGGGACCACAACGGGTTGCGTTCCCGCGCGACCAGGGTCCGGTCCGGCCCCGTCCACTCAGCCTGCGACATCGAATCCCTCTCCCGTCAGCGCCACGAACGCGTCCTCCAGGGAGGCCCGTTCGACGCCGAAGCCGCGGACGCGGACTCCGGCGGTGACCAGTGCGGTGTTCACGTCCGCCGGTTCGCCCTCCGGGGGATCCGCCGTGACCCGGCCGTCCCCCACGACCACGTCGGCGACGCCCTGTTCCTTCAGGACGCGGGCCGCCTCCGTCATGTCCGGGGTGGTGACGACAAGACGTCCGCGCGCCCCGGCCGCCAGGTCCGCCACCGCGCCCTGCGCGATCAGCCGGCCCTGCGCCATCACGGCGGCGTGCGTGCAGACCTGTTCGATCTCGTCGAGCAGATGGGAGGAGAGGAAGACGGTCGTGCCCTCGGACGCCAGTTCCCTGACGAGGGAGCGGATCTCCCGCATGCCCTGCGGGTCGAGGCCGTTGGTCGGCTCGTCCAGGACGAGAAGGCGGCGGGGCTGGAGCAGGGCGGCCGCGAGGCCCAGGCGCTGCTTCATCCCCAGGGAGTACGCCCTGGCCTTCTTGCCAGCCGCCGCCGAGAGGCCCACCCGGTCCAGCGCGGTCCCGACCCGGGCACGCCGGGTGCGCGGGTCGGCGGTGGGGTCGGCTGAGTCGTAGCGCAGGAGGTTGCCGCGGCCGGAGAGGAAGCCGTAGAGCGCCGGGCCCTCGATGAGGGCGCCGACGTGCGGGAGCACGGCGCGCGAGGCGCGGGGCATGGGCCGCCCCAGCACGCGCGCCGTGCCCGAGGTGGGCTCGATCAGGCCCATCAGCATGCGGATGGTGGTGGTCTTGCCCGAGCCGTTCGGCCCGAGGAAGCCGAAGACGCTGCCCGCCGGGACGGTCAGATCGAGTCCGTCCACGGCGAGCTGCCCGCCGCGGTAGCGCTTGGTGAGGGCACGCGTGGCGATGACCGGGGCCTCCTCGGCCTCGGGGGCCTCCTGGGAGCCCGGGTCGCTCACCGTCGCCCCGGAGCCGTGCGACTCCCCTTCCCCGGCGGGCAGTTCCTCCATGGACTCTCCTGCTCCCCTGCTCCAGCCATCCGTGCCGCGCGGGGGGACTACTTCCCCGCGTCGGCCGCCTTCACCAGCGCGTCCTTGGTGACCGCGCCCACGTACACCTTGCCGTTGTCCGTGATCAGGGCGTTGACCAGGCGGGTCGAGAAGACCGTGCCCGAGCCGAACTTGCCCTTGACGTGGTCGCCCAGGGAGCCCAGGAAACCGGCGACCGCGCCGCCCTTGGACGCGTCGCCCTTGGACGAGGTGCCCGAGGGCACGCCGCCCTTGCTGCCCGAGTCGAGGACGTAGATGGAGTTCCAGCCCTCGCCGATGGTCTTCGGCTCGGTGCCGGGCACCGCCTTCTCGGAGCCGCGCGCCGCCTTCCAGTCGCCGTGCGCCGACTTCTCGGTGCCGTGGGACGGCGCCCTGCCCTCGTCCTTCAGGTCGTCGCCCTGGGTGACCTTGGTGCCCTTGGGCGGCGTGAAGGTGAACGCCGACGCGGCCGGCTTGCTGAACGACACCTCGGTGAAGCCCGCGTCGACGACGGCCGCGCCGCCCGACGCCGGGGTCAGGGTGAACTTCAGCGGCAGTCCCGTCTTCGCGTCGACCGCGATGCTGATGGCACCGACCGTCGTACCCGACTGCTTGGGCCGGATGAGCAGCTTGTACGCGTCGCGGCCCGCGACCTGCGCGGTGCCGTCGACCGTGACCGACGTCGTCTTGTCGGCGGCCTTGAGGGCCTCCTCGGCCATGTCCTTCGGCGTGGCCGGCATGTCCTCGGGCGCCGCCTTCGCGCCCTTGTGGTCGCCCGCGCCGGTCGCGTGGAAGGCCTCGTTGGACGCGCTGTCGTAGGTCCACACCTGGTCGCCGTTGCGGATGACGCTGTACTCGGCGGCCTTCTCCATGAGGGAGATCTTCTGCTTGTCCTGGCCGTCGGCGGCGACGCGCACGGTGTGCGTGCCGGTGGCCAGCTCCAGCAGCTTGGCGCTCGGGTCCGCGGCCGAGCCGCTCTTGCCGCCCGCGCCCTGCGAGAGTGCGCCCGAGGCGAGACTGCTCTCCAGGCCGCCCAGGTTGGGCAGGCCCAGGTCCGTGCTGATCTTCACCGTGCCGGACAGCTGCTGGACGTCCGACTTGGCGATCTTCTCGATGAGCTGCTGGGCGCTGATCTTCGGCAGATCCGGGTCACCGGATCCGGCGAACGCCGGGACGAGCCCGATGGTCGCGGCCGCCACTCCCACCACCGCGACCGGGACGACGTACCGTGCGGCGGTGCGCCGCCCGTCGCGTACGTCCTCGGCCTCGCCGGCGGGCGTGCTGCCGTCGGATTCGTACGGTGCCATGTGTGCCTTACCTCCGTCGTCGGCGGCGGCCTACCATCTGTGCCCTGGTCCACCCCTGTGCCGCCATTCTCACCCGAACTCCTTTGAGGTGGTGTCCCCCATCTGACCAAATCGGCCCGGCAGAAGCGTCAGCCCGCGGGCTCAACTCCGCGTAATCCTGGGGTATGACATCGGGGAGACGGCACCTGCCCCGACCCGTAGGGGTTCTACGGGGAGGGGCGCCGGCCGGGCGGTTTCGGGTACGGGTACGGGTACGGGTACGGAACTGATCTCGGCCTGGACCCGATCCAACCCCGGGGCCCGGGTCATACGGCTCCCACGACGAGTGGACCCGAAGGTCCCCTGCGAGGGTGACACGCGGGCGGTGTCAGCCCGCCCGGTGCACCACCGCGTCACACAGCTCCATCAGGGCCGCCTTCGCACCGCACTCCGGCAGCGGGGCCAGACCCGAGCGGGCGTCCTCCACATAGCGGACCGTGTCGCGGCGCGCCTGCTCCAGGGCCGGGTGTGCGCGCAGCCGGGCGAGGGCCTCGGCGTGCCGGGCGTCGTCGGTGAGGTCGGAGTCCAGCAGCTCGCACAGGGCGATGTCCTCCGCCAGCCCCATGCGCTCCGCGCGCTCGCGCAGACGCAGCACCGGGAGGGTGGGGATGCCCTCGCGCAGGTCCGTGCCGGGCGTCTTCCCGGACTCGTGCGAGTCGGAGGCGATGTCCAGGACGTCGTCGGCCAGCTGGAACGCCACGCCCAGCCGCTCGCCGTACTGCGTGAGCACGTCCACGACCGTCTCGTCGGCGCCCGACATCATCGCCCCGAAGCGGCATGCCACCGCGACCAGCGAGCCGGTCTTGCCGCCGAGGACGTCGAGATAGTGCTCCACGGGGTCACGGCCGTCCCGCGGACCCGCCGTCTCCAGGATCTGACCGGTGACCAGGCGTTCGAACGCCTCCGCCTGGATCCGGACCGCCTCCGGGCCGAGATCGGCCAGGATGTGCGACGCCCGCGCGAACAGGAAGTCACCCGTGAGGACCGCCACCGAGTTGCCCCAGCGGGTGTTCGCGCTGTCCACCCCGCGCCGCACCTCGGCCTCGTCCATCACATCGTCGTGGTAGAGGGTGGCGAGATGGGTCAGCTCCACGACCACGGCCGAGGGCACGATCCCGGGCGCGTACGGATCGCCGAACTGTGCCGCGAGCATCACGAGCAGCGGCCGGAACCGCTTCCCACCCGCACGCACCAAGTGCTGCGCGGCCCCCGTGATGAAGGGCACCTCACTCTTGGTGGCCTCGAGCAGCCCTTCCTCGACAGCCGCCAATCCGGCCTGGACATCGGCTTCCAGAGCCTGGTCCCGCACGCTCAGCCCGAACGGCCCGACGACGGTCACGTGGGGTCTCCTGTCTGCTGACGTCTGCTGACGCTCACACGGTCGGTCTCAAGGACGGTCACTTGGTCGATGACGCCGTTCGTCGACGTGACTTGTCGAGTTTGTCGATCTGTCGCCGCCATCACTCAAGTCAGCGTATCCGGTCACGTTTCGATCACCACGAGCGCCCACTGTTCCAGGCCGGGCGGTATCGGATCACGAACGGTATGTTCTTGATCATCTGATACGAACAGACATTCGCTGACATAAGCGAAAAGCACCTTTTACGTCATGAATCGCACCATTTGCCCACTGGGCTCGCGGGCGCCGGGCACCCCTCCACTCTCCTCGCGCATCACCACCCCGCCCCCCGGAGCACCCCTTTTCAGCCACCGGATGCCCCCTGCGACTCCCCCGCACTCCCAGCAACTCCACTACACCCACCCGCCCGCGTACGCCGCACGCGCCGACCGGAGGCTCACCCCTCCCAGCCGGGCGAATCCCGAGAACACCCCTTGCCGACAAGGGAGTCCAGGCCGCACGAGCAGCCCCGACCCACTCGAGGCGCCCGAGCCGGACCGCATGAGGCCTGGTCGTTTTGTCCGAATTAAGCACTTATGCAATGAAGTGCCGGTGGCGATCACGGGAGTGGCAGTGAAATAGCTCACATGCTCGACATGCGCGTCACCGCGAACGTTCCGCCAACTCCGGCTTTGCTAATAGCAACTTGAGCCTGGCTCAACAATCCGGATCACCGATCTTATTCCCGCACTTCAAGGTCAATACGGATGGAGTGCGACTTGAAGGCTTGTTTCCGACATGTGCTATCGCATACCTTCCCCTCGATCCGAGCGGAACGCCGAATCCTGCCACCACTCGGAAGCCCTTCGACCCATGACGGCAGGAGCGGGGGACCCAGGTAAGCCGCCGGTCCGGCCACCACACCGGAACGGCTAGGGGTGAAACCGTGGCCTCGGCATCGAGGACACAGCCGGGCACCTCCCCGCCCGAACCCGACAGCTCACCTCGCAGGCGCAGGAGAGGAACGCGACATGTCCGCTTTCGCACTGCCCGCACGCCGTCGGGACCGTGGCTCCAAGGCCGCCCGTCTCACCCGTGCCCTCGCAATCGCGGGGACGGGTGCCGCCCTTCTCGCCCTGCCGGTCATGGGAGCGACCGCCGCTTCCGCCGCGCCCGGCAAGCCGGGGAACGTCACCTCCGTCACCGTCGTGAAGACCCGAGGCACCACCCTCGACAGCTGGATCCGTCAGTCGCTGGATGTCATGGCCCAGCACGGTATCCCCGGCACGTACAACGGCATCTACCGCAACGTGATGCGCGAGTCGTCCGGCAACCCGAGAGCCATCAACCTCTGGGACTCCAACGCCCGCAAGGGAATCCCCTCCAAGGGCCTGCTCCAGATCATCGACCCGACCTTCGCCGCGTACCACGTGCCCGGCACGTCGTTCGATCCCTACGACCCGGTGGCCAACATCACGGCCGCGTGCAACTACGCCGCCCACCGGTACGGCTCGATCGACAACGTCAACAGTGCCTACTAGGAGGCCTGTCGGTCGCCTGCCGGTAGGAACCTGACACCCCACCGGTGGGCCCGGCAGCCGATCAGTAGGCCTGGTAATAGCCGGCGGGGCGCCGGCCGGCGCTGTCGGCCGGCGGCCGGTGACCGGCGAAGATTCGTTCGAGGACGACGGCGATGCCGTCGTCCTCGTTCGACGTGGTGATCTCGTCCGCCACAGCCTTGAGTTCGGGGTGGGCGTTGGCCATCGCCACCCCGTGCGCGGCCCAGTCGAACATCGGGATGTCATTGGGCATGTCGCCGAAGGCGATGGTCTCCGACGGCCCCAGCCCCAGATGGCCGGCCGCCAGCGCGAGCCCCGTCGCCTTGGTGATGCCGCACGGCTGGAGCTCGACGGTGCCCGGCCCGGACATGGTGACCGTCGCCAGGGAGCCCACCGCCGCGCGGGCCGCCGTCGCCAACTCGTCGTCCGACAGGGCGTGATGGCGCAGCAGCACCTTGCTGATCGGCTCGCACCACAGGTCGTCGCGCCGCTCGACCCGTACCGCGGGCAGGGTGGGATGCGGCATCCGGTAGCCGGGTTCGATGAGCGTGAGCCCGTCCACCCCGTCCTGGTCCACCGCCGCGTACACCTGCCCCACCTCGGCCTCGATCTTGCCGAGTGCGGTCTCGGCCAACTCCCGGTCCAGGGTGACGGAGAACAGCAGCCGGTTCGTACCGGCGTCGTAGACCTGCGCGCCCTGCCCGCACACCGCGAGCCCCGTGCTGCCGAGGTCGTCGAGCAGCGGCCGCACCCTGGGCGCCGGGCGCCCTGTCACGACCAGGTGCTGTGCGCCTGCCGCGGAGGCCCGCGCCAGCGCGGCCCTTGACCGGTCGGAGAGCGTGTCGTCGTGACGCAACAGCGTTCCGTCCAGGTCAGTGGCGATGAGTGAATATGCGAGCGGTGCGGCCATGATCAGAGAATACGGATGGAACGCCCCAGCGACTCGGCGCGAACCGGACGACGTCCGGTATCCCGTGCCCACCGAACTCCCGTAACACGGAACCGGAGTTGCCCAGCCCTGTCCGGAACACGACCACACCCTGCCCCGGCACGCCCCGCCCCGGTACTGGCCCCGCCCTTCGGCCCCGGGACCGCACCGCAGACCCACCCGGCGCGCGGCAGCACCACGCGCGGCCGGTGCACGCATCGGGCGCTCAGGCGCCCGCGTCCAACAGCCGGCGCCCCAGCGCACGAACGGCCACCCGGAGTGCGTACGGCCGCACGACGCGGAACGGCGGGTAGGACGAACCGGTGTCCTGGAACCGCCGGTCGCGGGTGACGAGACCACACCCTGGTGGGTCCCTGGAGCGGCAGTGCGGGAGTACGTCTCCCGTGCGGGACTCCTCCGAGGAGTTGTACGCGCTGTGGTGGCAGACGATGGCGCGTTCTCGTGCGCCCGCACCACGCCGACGGGTTGGGGCGTGGCGATGCCACCCCCCAGCCCGTCGTCCGTCGATCCCCGGCCGGCCCGGCCTCGCGCCCTCAGCCGTGCACCGCGGCCAGGTGTTTCGCCAGCCGGGGCGAGGCGAACTCCGTGCCGCACACGAAGCGCATCACCGGGCCGTACGAGGACGCCGCGGGCAGGCCCGTGAAGTACAGGCCCGGCACGGAGGACACATAGCCCGCGCCGAGCCTCGGCGTGCCCCGGCTCACCGCAAGTTGCGTGCGCAGCTCGTGGCCCAGGAAATCCATCGCAGCGATGTCCACGCGGTAGCCGGTGGCGGCGATCACATGGTCCGCGGTGAGTTCCTCCGTGCGCCCCGCGTGCGTCCGGATCGTCAGAACGGGGCTGCCGTCCGACGCAGAGGCGCCGACCACCCGGGCAACCTCACGCACCTGCACCTTGCTCTGGAAGCGGTCGCGCAGCCACCACGCGCCGAGCGGGCCGAGAACCCGGCGCACCAGGTAGTGACGGGTCTGGTCCGGGAGGAACCGGTAGGGCTGCGGGTAGTAGCTCAACGCCCACAGGGACCAGGCACGCCCGAACGGCGATTCGGGACGGAGCCTCGGCTGCTCCCAGGGGGGCGCGCCGAAGGCCACCCTGCCCTCGCCCCGCGAGATCACCCGCACCCGGGCGCCCGCCTCGGCCGCGAGCGCGGCCGTCTCCAGGGCGGACTGCCCCGCGCCGATGACCACCAACTCCTTGCCGGAGAACCGGGTCAGGTCATGGTGCTGGGAGCTGTGGGAGACCGGTCCCGCGGGGGTGGGGCCGTCCACCGCGGCGGCGGCCAGCTCCGGCGGGAGGTGGGCGAGGCCCGACAGACCGGTGGCCACCACGACCGCCCGCGCCGCGAACTGCTCGCCCGAGTCCAGCTTCAGGTCGAAACCGCCGCCCGGACGGCGGTCCACGGAGACGACCCTGACCCGCTCCAGCTCGGGCACCAGCTTCTCCTGGAACCACTCACCGTAGCCGATGAACGCCTCGACCGGGATGATGTCCTCGTCGGTCACCAGCCGGGGTATGCCCGCCGCGTCGCAGTAGTCGACCAGGGTGTGACCGCTCTGGGGGGCGTCGATGTTCGAGGCGACCGGGGTCGACTTCAGGAGCATGCCCTCGGGCATGTGGTCGCGCCAGCTCACCATGGGCTCACCGAAGACGCGTACCGGGATACCCCGCGCCCTCAGATGGGCGGCGGTGGACAGGCCGAACGGCCCGGCGCCGATGACTGCTACCGGTTGAATCACGAAGTCCCTCCCCAGGACGCGACATGCCTACTTCGTGGTGGAGCAGTACGCACCAGGGCGTGCTGGTGCGGTGATTCGTACGCGCTAACGCGTACCGGTGGTGGAACCGCGGCGGTTGGTCCGCCACAGCTGATACAGATGCTTCGCGCCCGGCCGTACGAAGCGTGCGAGCATCGTGAAGAACGGCCGCGGGTCGTCACCCGCGAACCAGGCCAGCTCCGTGCCGCTGGCGCGGGCCGGTGCGTGCGGCGTGGTGTAGCCGCTGCGCCGGTAGGCCAGCAGGGCCGCCAGGTCGATGTTCTCCACGACGTACCGATGGCCGGCGCGCTGTTCCCCCTCCGGAACCGTACGGCCGGTCAGGTCCAGGTGCATGGCGCGGACGACGTCCACCCCCGCCTCGTTCTCGAAGAGGCGGAACTGGGCGCCCATGCGCGGGTTGAAGTCGAGCAGTTTGTAACGGCCGTCGCGGCGGTCGAAGCGCAGGTCCAGATCGACGATGCCGGTGAAGCCGATCTGCTTGATGAAACGTGCCGCGAGGTCGGCGAGTTCCGGGTTGTCGACGACGTAGGCGTTCGCCGTCATGCCCGCGTGCGGCGGCCAGGAGCGGACCTTGACGCCGGTGAACAGCGCGAGCGGGGCGGAGTCCTGGCCGAAGTACGCGTGCACGATCCAGTCCTCGGCCTCCTCCCGCGGCAGATACTCCTGGAGGATCACGCCCGGGCGCTCACCCCAGTCGCGGGCCAGCGTGAGCAGCCCCTCAGGAGTGGTGATCTTGGTCGTCCCGTTCACGGCGGGCCGCTCGCGGCGGACGAACGCCTCACGGTTCTTGGCCACGAGCGGGAAGCGGGCCTTCTCGGCGAACCGCACGATGTCGTCGTACGACTGCGGGAAGGCCGCCTGCGGGCTCGGGATGCCGTGTTCCACACACAGCTCGTGCAGGCCCTGCTTGCTGGCGAGACGGCGCGGAAGCTTGGCATCCACTTTCGGGAAGAGGAAGGGACCGCCGAGCACGTCCTGATGCTCGGCGATCAGGACGGCGGCCTCCTCGTCCGTGGGAACGAGCACGGTCGGCCGTCCGATACGACGCCCGATGCGCAGCAGGCCCTCCACGAGCTGCTCCGGTTCCTCCGTCCCGGAGGTCGGCCACACGAAGGCGCGCCGCAGATAGCGGGAGACCGCGGCCGGCGTGTAACGGTCCTCGGTGATGGCGTACATCGGTATGCCCAGCCGCCCCAGGCTGCGGATGGCACCCACGCCACCGTGGTGCAGTGGATAGCCGCCAAACTTCACGATGAGCCCGGGCACCTCACGGTCCGCGTCGAACGGCGCGCCGGTGCTCCTGGCCACGGGTCCCCCCACGTGTCCCCCCTACGGACCGGACCCACCCCGTCCGTGTCCCCAAAGGACGCTAAGCCGGAATTGGACGCTCCGACAAGGCCTATTCGGACATTGTGAACTCTTTAGACCCTGCCCAAGACAGGGAACTCACCCGTAACGTGTGCGACGACCACATGGAACGCACCCCCAAGGCACGACACAGCTGACGTGCACGAAAGCGAGGCAGCATCCCATGCCCCCCTTCGACGTCCCCGAGGGCGACCCCTTCGGACCGCACAACCTCCCCTACGGCGTGTTCTCGTCGGTCGGCTCCGCCGAACGGAGGGTCGGCGTCCGGCTGGGCGACCACGTGCTCGACGCGGGCGCCGCCGCCGAGGCGCTCGGCTCCCCGTACGCCCCCCTGTTGTCAGGGCCCTCGCTGGGCCCCCTGCTGGCCGCCGGCCGCACCGCCTGGTCGGACGTGCGCCGGGCGCTGACGGCGTGGGTGACGGTGCCCGCGCACCGGGAGACCCTCGAGCCCCTGATGCTCCCGCTCTCCGAGGTGACCCTGCACCTGCCGTTCGAGGTCGCGGACTACGTCGACTTCTACGCCTCCGAGAACCACGCCCGTAACGTCGGCCGGATCTTCCGCCCGGACGCGGCGGACTCCCTGACCCCCAACTGGAAGCACCTGCCGATCGGCTACCACGGCCGGGCGGGAACCGTCGTGGTGTCCGGCACGGACGTCGTACGCCCCCAGGGACAGCGCAAGGCGCCCACGGACCCGGAGCCGGTCTTCGGCCCCTCGGTCCGCCTGGACATCGAGGCGGAGGTGGGATTCGTGGTGGGCGTGCCGTCGCAGCTCGGCCGGCCGGTCCCGCTGTCGGACTTCCGCGACCACGTGTTCGGGCTCTGCCTCCTCAACGACTGGTCGGCGCGGGACATCCAGGCCTGGGAGTACGTGCCGCTCGGCCCCTTCCTCGGCAAGTCGTTCGCCACCTCCGTCTCCGCCTGGATCACCCCTCTGGACGCCCTGGAGGACGCCCGGGTCGCACCCCCCGAGCGCACGCACCCGCTGCTGCCGTACCTGGACGACGGGCAGGACGAACCCGGCGGCTACGACCTGCGCATCTCCGTTGCGATCAACGGCCATGTGGTCTCCGAGCCGCCGTTCTCGACCATGTACTGGACGGCGGCCCAGCAACTGGCGCACATGACGGTGAACGGGGCGCCGCTGCGGACGGGCGACCTCTACGGCTCGGGCACCGTGAGCGGCGAGACCGAGGGCGAGCGCGGCTCCCTGCTCGAACTGACCTGGAACGGGCGCGATCCGCTCGAACTCCCGGACGGCAAGCGAACGTTCCTGGAGGACGGAGACGTGGTCACCATGACCGCCTGGGCTCCGGGACCGCACGGGACCCGGGTGGGGCTGGGGGAGGTTACGGGCCGGGTGGTACCCAGCACCTGAGCCACCCCGGGGGGGCCCTCCCCCCCCGGCCCCCTCCCTCCCCCTCTCCCCCGCCCCACAACGCCTTGAGCCGTACCTCTTGCCCCGGCCCCCACGGCACCCCTCTCAGGGGTTCACGGGCCGTGGGGGCGGGGCCCGCCCCCCCCCCCCCCCCCCCCCCCCCCCCCCCGGCCCCCCCCCCCCCCCCCCCCCCCCCCCCCCCCCCCCCCCCCCCCCCCCCCCCCCAACCCCCCCCCCCCCCCCCCCCCCCCCCCCCGGCGGGGGGCGGGGGGGGGGGGGGGGGGCCCCCCCCCCCCCCCCCCCACCCCGTTGCAACTGAAAAGGCAGAGCGCGCCAGGACCGCTGCGGACGAGACCCGTCACAGCGCGGACCCCGGGCGCGCTCCTGTCGTTCGGTCTCTGACCAGACACAGCCACCCCGGCACGTCCACCTCGGCCCGCACCGTCTTGCCCGGTGGCGGGTCCCGGTCCAGCACCTCCCATCGGGCGGCGAACGCGTCGACGAGGAGGAACCCGCGGCCCCCTTCCGCCAGCGGCGCCGGGGACGTTGTGCCGCCGGGCCTCGGTGGGCGGGGCGGTCCGCTGCGGGTGTCGCTGACCTCGATGCGGACGCTGCCCGTGACGAGGGAGAGCCGCAGCTCGAAGTCCCGCCCGGGCACCCGGCCGTGGGTCACCGCGTTGGCGGCGAGTTCGGCCACGATCACGGCGGCGGCGTCGGAGGTCTCGGTGCCGTGCGGGATACCCCAGGTGTGCAGCTGGTGCAGGGCGAGGTGCCGGGCATGGCGTGCGCCGCGCGTGGTGGCGCTGAAGCGCTGGGAGAACACACTTACGGTAACCGGGCGTTGGGGGCTTGAAGGTGCGGTCATGCGCTCAATCTGACGGCCTAGAAGGGTGTTTCACCAGGTCGACGCCGCGTACACAGGACAGCGCACGCGCTTACATCCTGAAATGTACCCGTGACAGCCCGTTACCATGTGCGGCGAAGGGCCGCCGAACGGTGGTCGACGGCGCGAGGGGAGCGCGGGACACCGCACCCCTCGGCGGGCGCACACCCCCGTACGCGGTGACGAACATGTTCGTGACGTACTTGTTCGCGACGAACATGTTCGTTACGGTGAAGGCATGACAGCACAGCCCCCGGCCCCGCGCAGCCGCCGCGACCGCCCCGCCAAGCCGGCCCTCACCCGGGACGGCATCATCGACACCGCCGTCGCGCTGATGCGCGCCGAGGGCCTGGAACGGGTCACCATGCGACGGCTGGCGCAGGAGCTGGACACGGGTCCGGCGTCGCTGTACGTCTACGTCCGCAACACGGCGGAGCTGCACGCGGCCGTCCTCGACCGGCTGCTCGGCGAGGTGGATCTGTCCCCCGTGGGCACCCGAGGCGACTGGCGTGACCGGCTGGTCCGGCTGCTGACCTCGTACATCGATGTGCTCTTCGCCCACCCGGCGCTGGCCCGCGCGGCCCTGGTGGCCCGCCCCCACGGCGAGCACTACCTCGATCTGGTGGAGGCGATCCTCGCCCTGCTCGCCGAGGGAGAGGTGCCGCCCGGGCGGGCGTCATGGGGTCTCGACCTGCTGTTGCAGTTCGCGACGGCGAGTGCGGCCGAGCACTCCACCCAGGGCCAGGAGCCCGAGGCCCAGGAGGACTTCGACGCGCTGACCCGGGCCCTGCTGGGCGCCCGGCCCGAACGGCACCCGCAGATCGCCGCCCTGGGCACGGACTTGGTGTCCGGCCCCGGCGAGGCCCGTCTGGCCTGGGGGTTCCAGGTGCTGATCAGCGGCATCACGGCGGCACCCGAGCCGCCCACCACTTCGCGTACACCTCGTACGCCCGCTCCCTGAGGAGGCCGCCATGGCCACGGGAAAGACCGCACCCACCCACCACCCCGTCACCGTCGTCGGCGCCGGTCTCGGCGGTCTCGTCGCCGCACGGGTCCTGCATGTGCACGGCATCGAGGCGGCCGTCCACGAACGCGACGCCTCGCCCACCGCCCGTCCCCAGGGCGGCATGCTCGACCTGCATGAGGAGTCGGGGCAGGCCGCGCTGCGCGCCGCCGGGCTCTTCGAGGAGTTCCGGGCGATCGTCCACCCCGGCGGCGAGGAGTGCCGCGTCCTCGACCCGGACGGCACGGTCCGCTTCAAGGACACCGAGGAGACCGGCCGGCCCGAGGTCGACCGCAACGACCTGCGGCGCGTCCTGCTGGACTCGCTGCCCGAGGGCACGGTCCGCTGGGGCACGAAGGTGACCGGCGCGCGCCCCCTGGGCGACGGACGCCATGAGGTGACCCTCGCCGACGGCACCGCGTTCACCACGGACGTGCTGATCGGCGCGGACGGCGCCTGGTCCCGGATCCGCCCCCTGCTCTCTCCCGCCGTGCCCGCCTACGCCGGTGTGTCCTTCGTCGAGACGGACCTGCACGAGGCGGCCGTGCGGCATCCCGCGACGGCCGAGCTCCTGGGCGGCGGCATGATGTTCGCGCTCGCCGACGGCAAGGGATTCCTCACGCATCTGGAGACCGACGGCTCGATCCACGCGTATGTCGCGTTCAAGGTGCCCGAGGACTGGCTGGGGAAGCTCGACTTCACGCGCCCGGACGCGGTCAAGGAGGCGCTGCTCGCCCACTTCGAGGGCTGGGACGACCGGCTGCGCGCGCTGATCGCCGACGCGGAGGGCGCACTGACTCCGCGCCCGATCCACGCCCTCCCGATCGGCCACCGCTGGGCGCACACGCCGGGCGTGACGCTCCTCGGCGACGCGGCACACCTGATGTCGCCGTTCGCGGGCGAGGGGGCGAACGCCGCGTTGCAGGACGGCGCGGAACTCGCCACGGCCCTGGCGGCCCACCCGGACTCCTTCGGCACCGGTCTCCTCGCCTACGAACAGGCCCTGTTCCCGCGCGCGGAACACACCGCGGCCGACTCGGCCCAGGGCCTGGACCTCCTCTTCGGCCCGAACGCCACGGAGAACCTGGTGGCCATGATGAGCGGGCGGACGGAGTAGCCGAAGGAGCCGTACGGCCCTTCTCGTGCCGCGCGCGGGGCCGGAACGCCCCGCGCCCCCGCGACGGGCTGCCGCCCCGCCCTCACACGACGCCGCTCTCCAGCCCCATCCGGGCCGCCTCCGCGATGCCCGGTCCAGGGTTCGCCGTGCCCCGGCAGCACGAGGTCCGCGTCGAGGGTGCCCAGCGTCCGCAGCGACTCCCGGGCCGCCGTACTGTCCTGCGTGAACGCCCGGCACAACAGACAGGGGCCCTGACGGCCGGTGACGCTGTCGTCGGTGACCAGGGCGTCGCCCGTGAACGCGACGGCCCGGCCGGGCAGCAGGAACGTCGTGCTCCCGGCGGTGTGGCCGGGTGTGTGCACCGCCTGCGGACGCCCGGGCATCGAGCACCTCCCCGTCCCGGAACGACCGCAGGACCGGGACCGCGGCGGTGCCGAGCGCTCCGGACCGGGCCAGGTGCAGCGGCGCGCGCAGCGCGGACGGACGGCGGACGGCGTAGCGGGCCAGTGAGCGCTCGGGCCGCCAGTAGCGGCGGGTGCGCCGGGGGCGCGGAGGATCGGGGCGTCCTCGTCGTGCACCCACACCTCCGCGCTCACCCGCCGGGCGATCCCGAAGTGGTCGAGGTGCCCATGGGTCACCAGCACGGCCCTGATGTCGCGGACCGACCGGCCCGGGCTCTCCAGCCGGTCGGACAGCCCGCCCCAGTGGCTGGGCAGTCCGGCGTCCACCAGGGTGAGATCGGTGCCTTCCTGGAGGAGATAGAAGTTCACGAGCGGATCGCCGAGCCGGACGACCCCGGCGGGGAGCGTCATCGCGACACCTCCGCGTGGCGCCCGGGAGCGCCGGTCACGGTGACGGTGCATCCCACCGCCTCCACCAGGCCGGCACCCAGGAGGGCGCAGGGCGTCCAGGCACCGGGAGCGGCCCCCGCCAGCACGCGCAGTGCCGTCTCGGCGGCCAGATCGGCGGTCATCGCGACCCCTTCCCCGGCGCTCAGCTCGGCGGTCAGGACCCGACCGTCGGGGGCGATGGCCTCGGCGTAGGCGTACGAGACATCGGCGGCGACCCGCGACGCGCGGTCGGCGGGGCAGGACCGTAGGCGGTCACGTCGTCCGCTCCGCCCACCCGCCGGGCGGCCTCAGGTCCCCCACCGGCAGCGGGATCATCGACCGCTGCACCCCGCCGAGGGTCGGTGTCGCGGCGCCGGAGCCGAGAGGAGCGCGCACCAGCCGCCCCGCCGCATACGTGGTCGCTCCCTCGGGCAGCGTCGCGGCGACGGTCGCCGGGGTCCCGGCGGTGTCCTGGGCGGCGGCCGGGGCGGCGGCCACCCGGAGGCCGCCCTGCTGCGCCGGCTGCTGCACGGCACCCCCGGCGGCGAGGCCCTGGCCACCCGCTTCCCGTCACCCGCCCCCGCACCGGCCAAACCCTCGGCACCGGCCGACGCCCCGCCCGCCCGGCGACCGGCGAAGAACCGCTGAGGCCCCGGCCCGCGGCCGGAGGGCGCACGCCTCCGCTACGGGTTCTCCCAGGCCGCCGGCTCCTCCGCGAGCTCCCGCACCGGTGCCGGCAGGGTGCCCGACGCGATGTCCGCGAGCGTGACGCCCTCCAGGATGCGGCGGACGTTCGCCCGGACCGCCACCCACAGCGGCAGCAGCGGCTCGGCGGGACCGGTGTAGGCGAGTTGGCTCGGGCGTTCGCCGCGTACGGAGACGATCGGGCCGTCCACCGCGCGGATGACGTCCGCGACCGTGATCGCGTCGGCGGGCCGGGCCAGCCGGTATCCGCCGGTGCCGCCGCGCCGGCTGTCGACCAGGCCTCCCCGGCGCAGATCGCCGAGGATGCCCTCCAGGAACTTGTGCGGAATGCCCTGCGCGGAGGCGACCGTCTCCGCCTTGACCGGACCGCTGTCCTGCCGGACGGTCAGCTCCAGCACCGCCCTTACCGCGTAATCCGCCCGCGCCGAGATCCTCATGGACCCATTGTCGGGCCTGCCCCCATGCACAATGGCCGCATCCGCGCCCGTCGAGGAGACTGTCTTGGAGCTGAGCAGACGTACCTTCAGCGCGATCGCCGGCACGGCAGCGCTCGGACTCTCACTCGGCGGGAGCAGCGCCATGTGCGTGGCGGCCGCCGGCGTGCCGACCGGCCCACCGCCCGCCACGCCGGGCGCGGACGGCCGGACGCACCGGGTGGACTTCGACCGGTACTCGATGATCGTCGACGGCCGGCGGCTCGTGCTGTGGTCCGGCGAGATGCACCCCTTCCGGCTGCCGAGCCCGTCCCTGTGGCGGGACGTCCTGCACAAGCTCCGCGCGTACGGCTGCAACACGGTCAGCGTCTACGTCTCCTGGAACTACCACTCCCCGGCGCCGGGCTCCTACGACTTCACGGGCGTACGGGATCTGGACCTCTTCCTGCGCACGGCCGCCGAGGCCGGGCTGTACGTGACCCTGCGCCCGGGCCCGTACATCAACGCCGAGGTCGACGCGGGCGGCTTCCCCGGCTGGCTGACCGCCACCCGGGGCACGGCCCGCACGGCCGACCCGACGTATCTGCGTCACGTCGACGAGTGGCTGACCGCCGTGAACCGGATCGCGGTGCGGCACCTGTACACCAGGGGCACCGGCACGATCGTGCTGTACCAGCTGGAGAACGAGTACGCGAACCACGTCACCGAGCCCACCGGCCGCGACTACATGGCCCATCTGTACCGCAAGGTGCGGGCCGACGGCATCGACGTGCCACTGTTCCACAACGACAAGGGCAGGAACGGGGACTGGGCCCCCGGCACGTTCGACACGGGCGGTGAGCGCGGCCGCTGGCTGTACGGCTTCGACGGCTATCCGTCGCCGTTCCAGGCCCCGCCGGACTGGGGGTACTTCGGCCCGGGTGGGATCAAGGGCGGCTCCACGGCGAGCCCCGAAACCCCCGGTCTCATCGCGGAGTTCGGGGGCGGCTGGTTCGATCCGTGGGGCGGTGCGGAGTTCGGCGGGAAGGGGTACGCCGAGTCGCGCCGCACCCGTGACGCGGCGTACGAGCGACGCTTCTATCTGACCAACCTCGCCAACGGCATCAAGATCCACAACGTCTACATGACCTTCGGCGGCACGTCCTGGGGCTGGCTGCCCGCGCCCGCCGTCTACACGTCGTACGACTACGGGGCCGCCCTCGACGAGGCCCGGCAGCCCACCGCCAAGCTCGTGCCGATGCACCAGATCGGGCATCTGCTGCAGAGCTTCCCCGACCTGACCGAGCTGGACCGGGCGGCGGACGTCTCCGTCGGCGCGCCGGAGATCAGGGCCTACCACCTCGTCAGTCCCGGCACCGGAGCGCACGTGTACGTGCTGCGCAACGACTCCCCCACCGACGCCGTCGCCGCCGTTCCGCTCGCCGGGACGACCGTGCAGGTGCCGGTCCCCGGCCGGGACGCCCGGCTGCTGGCCGCCGGGATCTCCCTCGGCCGGTGGACACTGCGCCACTCCACCGCGCAGCCCATGCTGCGCATGACCGCCGGCCGCCAGGACATCGCCGTGTTCACGGGCCGCACGGGCGAGGCGACGGAGACCGCCCTGGAGAGCGCGAGCGAGCCGGCCGTCGCCGTGCTGGAGGGCACGGCCGACTGGTCCTACGAGGGCGGCGTCCTGCGCGTGACCGCCCGGCTCGACGGCCTCACCCGGATCGCGGTGACGGACAAGGGAAAGGGAGGGGCGGCCCCCCTGCTTCTGCTGCTCGCCGACGACGCGGCCTCCGTACGGCTGTGGCCGCGCACCACTCCATCGGGGCCGGTCCTGGTGCACGGGCCCGCCCTGCTGCGCACCGCCGCGCTGCGCGGTGCGACCGCCGAGCTGACCGGGGACACGGTCGAGGAGGCGGACCTGGAGGTGTGGGCGCCGCGCGGGGTGAGCGAGGTCGTCTGGAACGGGTCCGGGGTGCGCACACGGGGGACCCGCTCCGGCAGCCTGCGCGCCGAGCGGCGGCTGCCCGGCGCCGGTGCCGTGCGGCTGCCCGCGCTGACGGGGTGGCGCCGCAAGGACGAGAACCCCGAGTCCGCCGCCGGTTTCGACGACTCGGCGTGGCGGACCGCCGACCTGACCACGTCCTTCAGCACGACCCCCGTGCCCGCCGGGGGGCCGGTCCTCTTCGCCGACGACTACGGCTTCCACTACGGGGACGTCTGGTACCGGGGCCGCTTCGAGGGCGCGGCCGGGGCCGAGTCGGTGTCCCTCTCCTATGTCACCGGCACCCAGGGCCTGTTGATGGCGTGGCTGGACGGCCGCCAGCTGGGCACCCACCGGATGCCCGTGCCGGACACGAGCACGGTCCGGCAGGCGACCTGGAAGGCCACGGCGACGTTCCCGCTCGCGCCGGGCAGCCGGTCCCTGCACGAGAACGGCCCGCACGTCCTCTCCGTCCTCGTCCGCCGGATGCAGCACGACCAGGACGGCCGGGCGAACGACAGCCACAAGGCGGGCCGGGGCCTGACCTCGGTCGCCTTCGACGGCGCCTCCCCGTCCGTACGCTGGCGGATCCAGGGGGCGGCCGCCCCCGACCCCGTACGCGGTCCGCTCAACAACGGCGGTCTGTACGGCGAGCGGAACGGCTGGCATCTGCCCGGCTTCCACGACCGCGGCTGGCGGCCCGCGCCCCTCCCGGACGCCGGGCGACGACAGGGTGTGGTCTGGTACCGCACCGGCTTCCGGCTGTCGGTCGACCCCGCCACGGACGCGTCGATCGGCCTGACCCTCGGGGACGACCCGTCCCGCGCCTACCGGGTACAGATCTTCCTCAACGGCTGGAACATGGGCCAGTACATCAACGACGTGGGCCCCCAGCACACCTTCGTCCTGCCGAACGGGATCCTGAACACACGGGGCGACAACACCCTCGCCCTCGCCGTCCTGTCCGACGGCACCACACCCTCCGGTCCGGCCACAGCAGAACTGACCCTGCTCGGCCGGGCGTCCGGAGGAGTCCCGGTGACACGGGTGAACTCCCCCGGCCCGGTGCGGTAGAAGCCGGCCGGCCGATCCGGTCACGGCACCCGTGGCCCGGCCCGGTCGGGTGCGCTGTCATTCCGGGGGGAGTGTGGTGTGGGCGATGCCCGTCAGGTTGCCCTGGACGATGAGGGGTTCGGTGAGGGAAGAACCGTCCAGATCGGCTGCGTAGACGGTGCCGCCCAGGTCCGTCACGTAGAGGCGGGCGGACCCCCGGTCCAGGGCGAGGCCGATGCCTTCCATCAGGTGGGCCCACAGGATCTCGGGCTCCCGGCGGCCTGCGGACGGCGGGTCCAGCGGGGCGCGGTTCACGGTGTTGCCCCGTGGTGGGGCTCCGCGGTCCGTCCAGTACAGCATGCGTGCCGTGAGGTCGAGTTCCAGGTCGATCGGCTCCGGCAGCCCCTCGAACAGCACCTCGATGTCGCTTCGTTCGGCCGCGGTCTCGCCGGCCGGGACGTCGATCCCGGCGCGCAGGATCCTCCCGAGGCCACCGTCGTTCGGGCCCTTCTGCGTCCAGTAGAGGTGTCCGGCGCCGGGGTCCACGGCCACGCCCACACACCATCTGGTCTCGTCGCGGCGGTCCTCGTCGCCCTCGCCCGCCCGCACCAGCGTCTCGACGTGCGAGCCGTCGAGGTCGCAGCGCATGACGCGCATCCCCTCCCGGTCGCCCCAGTACAGCTTCCGGGTCGTGGGCTCCAGCTGGAGTTGCTTGGGGGTGTGGGTGACGCCGGTCGGGACGATCGTCGTACGGTTGCCTCCGTCCAGGTCCACGCGCTCGATCGAGCCGTCGTCCGCCGACGGGACCCCCATGTTGGTCCAGTAGACGTGCCCGGCCTCGGCATCGACGGCGATCCCGTCGGGGATCCTGCATCCGGTGACGAGGATCTGCTTGCCGGAGCCGTCGGGGTGCACGGAGAACAGCCGGCCGCCGCCGCTGGCCTCCAGCACGAACAGTCTGTCCCGCGGCCCGGTCATCGTCCCTCCTCCGGCGGCCCGTCGGTCCCCGCGCTCGCCGATCGCAGGTCGCCCTGGCTCGCACGCACCGCCAGCAGGCCGAACAGCATCGCGTCGCGCCGGGCCGCCAGTTCGTCGATGGAACGGCCGCCCGCCTCCTCCAGGACACCGCTGACGATCTTCTCCCTGAGCTCGGGCGTGAACTCGGGCGCGCCCAGTTCCTGCCAGGACTCGACCATCCGCGGCATGAGGGTGTCCATGAAGTGCTGGATGCCGCCCTCGCCGCCGCCCAGATGCCACAGCAGGCTGGGCCCCATCACGCCCCACCTCAGTCCCGGCCCCCAGGACACGGCGTCGTCGGCGTCGGCGACGTCGAGCACTCCCTGCCCGATCAGATGGACGACCTCGCGGTACAGGGCGGCCTGGATGCGGTTGGCGACGTGTCCGGGGAGTTCCTTCTTGAGGTGGATCGGCTTCTTGCCGATCGCGGTGTAGAAGGCCATGACCTCCCGGACCGTCTCCGGGGCCGTCCTCGATCCGCCGACGACCTCGACCAGCGGGATGACGTGCGGCGGGTTGAAGGGGTGGCCGATGACGGTGCGCTCCGGACGCCGGCACTCGGCCTGGATGACGCTCATCGTGATGCCCGACGTGCTGGACGCGATGATGGCGTCCGGCGGGGTGGCGTCGTCGATGTCGGCGAACAGCTTGACCTTGAGTTCCGGGCGCTCCGGCGCGTTCTCCTGGACGAAGTCGGCGTCCGCGAGGGCCTGACGCAGGTCGGCGGTGAAGCTCAGGCGCTCGGGCGAGGCCCCGTGCGCGAGCCCGAGGCCGGCCGCCGCGTCCCAGGCCGCCGCCACGTACGACCGCAGGGCCGTCTCCGCGCCGGGGGCGGGGTCGGTCGCGGTGACGTCGAAGCCGCGGGCGAGGTAGTGCGTGGCCCAGCTCGCGCCGATGGTGCCCGTGCCGACGATCGTCACTCGGTGGACGGGCTTGCGCGGCGCGACGGGGTCCGTCCGGCTGCCCGTGCTCATCGCGTCGGCTCCGTCCCCGATGCGCCCGGGATCGCTCCCTGGGTGCGCAGCTCCGCGATCTCGGCGGTGTCGAAGCCCAGTTCGGCGAGGATCTCGTCGGTGTGCTCGCCCAGGTCCGGCCCCCGCTTGGCCGGCACCTTGGGCACCCCGCGGACGTTGACCGGGCTGTTGACGGTGCGGTCCAGACCGGGGACCCCCTCCAGCGGTACGACGATGCCGTTCGCGGGCAGCTGCGGATCCTCCGCGGTCTCCTGCGGGGTCTGGATGAGGCTGTAGGTGATGCGTTCCCGGTCCAGGACGTCCTTCCAGTAGGCGAAGGGCCGTGAGCGGAACTCGGTGTCGAGCAGCCCGGTCAGCGCCGCGGAGTTCCTGATGAAGCCCTCGACGTCCCGGAAGCGTGCATCCTCCAGCAGCTCGGGATGCCCGACCGCCCTCGTCAGCGCGGGCCAGTAGGCGGGGGTGGTGACGAGCATGAACCACTCGTCGTCCGCGCACCGGTAGGGGTTGACCAGCGGGTTCGACGGCGCCGTCCGGTCGTGCAGCCCGAAGAACGCGCCGCCCGCGAGCGCGCCGGCCACCAGCGTGGCGGTCGACCAGACGCCCGCGGCGAGCAGCGAGGTCCCCACGCTGGTGCCCTGTCCCGTGCGCTCGCGGTGGTACAGGGCGGTGACGACGGCCGCGTAGACGGCGATCGCCGACATGTAGTCACCGCTGCCCCAGACCGGCACCGTCGGCGGGGCCCCCGCGTCGCGGGTGGAGGCCAGCAGTCCGCTGCGCGACCAGTAGGCGGTCACGTCGAAGCCCGGCAGCGCGGCGTCCGGTCCGGCGTCCCCGAAGCCCGTGATGTCGGCGTAGACGACCCGCGGGTTCCAGGCCGAGACCTCCTCGTACCCCAGGTGCAGCTTCTCGCGGGTGCCGTGCGGGAAGTTGGTGATCACCACGTCCGCCCATTCGACGAGACGCTTGAGGATCTTGGTGCCGCCCGGCGACTTCAGGTCGATCACCATGCCGCGCTTGTTGCGGTTGGCGAGGTGCCAGCTGTAGTTGGCCTCCGCGCGGGGGCTCGGCGGCAGATAGCTCAGCCGCCGCTGCGGGTCGCCCGGTCCCGGTGGCTCGACCTTGATCACCTCGGCGCCGAAGTCGCCGAGCATGGTGGCCGCGGCCGGTCCCGCGATGAAGCTCGACGCGTCGAGGACCTTCAGGCCCGTGAAGACGGATTCCGTGGTCATCGTCATCACCTCACAAAGGCGCTGAGACCGCCGGTCACGGCCCGGCCGACGATCAGCGTCTGGATCTCCCGGGTGCCCTCGTACGAGTAGAGGGCCTCGGCGTCGGCGACGAACCGGCCGACCTTGTAGTCGAGGACGATGCCGTTGCCGGCCAGCAGCTCCCGCGCCCACCCCACGCTCTCCCGCATCCGCACGGTGCAGTAGGCCTTCGCCAGCGCGGACTGCTCGTCCCGGTACACCCCCGCGTCCTGCAACTGGGCCAGACGCGTCACCATCCCGCACGAGGCCGTGGCGTTGCCGAGCATCTTCACCAGCAGGTCCTGCACGAGCTGGAAGCCCCCGATCGGCCGCCCGAACTGCTCGCGCTCCTTGGCGTACTGCAACGCGATCTCGTAGGCGCCGAACATCACCCCCACCGCCTGCCACGCGACCCCGCTGCGCGTCCGGCGCAGGATCTCCGCGGTGTCCTTGAACGAGTTCGCGTTCTGCAGCCGGTTGGCCTCCGGAACGCGGCAGCCCTCCAGCACGATGTCGGCGTTCTGCACGATCCGCAGCGCCATCTTGTGCTCGATCTTCGTCGCGGTGAACCCGGGGGTGTCCTTCTCCACGACGAAGCCCAGCACATGACCGGTCTCGACATCGCGGGCCCAGACGACGACCAGGTCGGCGAACGTCGCGTTCCCGATCCACCGCTTGGCTCCGTCGAGGACCCATCCGTCGCCGTCCCTGCGCGCGGTCGTCCGCAGGCCGCCGGCCACGTCGGAGCCGCCGTGCGGCTCGGTCAACGCCCAGGCGCCGATCTTCTCGAAACGGCTCATCGCCGGCAGCCACCGCTGCTTCTGTTCATCGGATCCGAAGGTGAGGATGGTGCCCATGGTCAGACCCGTGTGCACGCCGAAGAACGTCGCCAAGGACGCGTCGGCGTGCCCGAACTCCAGCGCGAGGAAACCCGCGAAGAGGTTGCTCGGATGGGCTTGCCCGGAGTCCGGGGCCGCCCAGTCCAGCAGGCCCAGCTTCCCGAAGCCCTCCACGAGCTGGAAGGGGAACTCGGCCCGGGCCCAGTAGTCGTCGACGATCGGGGCGGCCTGCGTGCGGAGGAACGTGCGGACGGACTCGATCTTCTCCCGTTCCCTGTCCGACAGCAGTTCCTCGTAGGCGTAGAAGTCGGCGGGCAGCAGGCCCGCCTCCAGATAGGGACCGGACGGTGTCGGCATCATGGCCGCGACGCTCATCGCGCTCTCCCTCGGGCACGGATCGGCAGCGGGTCTACAGGTCCGGGACGGCGGGCGCGCTGCTGCCCGGTGTTCCGGTGCCCCGGCGCGATTGAACGCGGATCCGGGGCCGGTTCCGTGGACCCACGCCGTACGCGGGCGCGGTCGGCGCCGTGCACCACCCCAGTGGTCCGGTCGCGGTCCGGTGCGCGCGCCCGGCCGGCGCACAGCGAACGGCCCCCGCCCGGCGACCGGGCGGGGGCTCGAAGGAGGGGTCAGCCCGCGAACGCGGGCTGTGGCAGGCCCGTCCCCGCGCCGGGTACGACGAGCAGCGAACCGGAGAGCGGATGCGGTGCCTCCAGTCCCGTACGGGCCGTGGTGATGTAGAGGTCCGACAGATCGGCGCCGCCGAACGCGCATGCGGTGGGGCGGCGCACCGGCAGCCGAAGGACGCGGTCCAGCTCGCCGGAGGGGGTGTAGCGGTGGATCGCGCCGCCGTCCCACAGGGCGACCCAGACACAGCCGTCGGCGTCGACGGTGAGTCCGTCGGGGAATCCCTCCTCGACCTGGACCAGCGGACGCCGGCCGGCCGGAAGGCCGTCCTCGCCGATGTCGAAGACGTCGACCCGGCGGGTCGGCGAGTCGATGTAGTACACCAGCCTGCCATCAGGGCTCCACCCCGTGCCGTTGCTGACGGCGACGTCGTCCAGCACGGTCAGCACGGTGCCGTCCGGGGCGATGCGGGTCAGGGCGCCGCCGCCCGGCGCCTCGTCGTAGCGCATGGTGCCCGCCCACAGCGAGCCGTCGGCGGCGACGGCCGCGTCGTTGCCGCGGCGGCCGGGCACCGGTTCGCGGTGCAGCCAGCGGAAGCCGTCCGCGTCCGGCCCGTACAGGCCGACGCCGTCCCGGAGGTTGACCACCAGGCCGCCGCCCGCGCGCGGCTTGGCGGCGCCCACGTGCTGCTCGGTCGCCATGACGGTGCGGCGCCCGGCGGCGGGGTCGTAGGTGTGCACCCGTGACCCCAGGATGTCGACCCAGATCAGCCGCCCGGCGGCGGCGTCCCACGTCGGGCCCTCGCCGAGGGCCGCGTACTCCCGTACGGCGATCTCGTACGGCGTCATGCGGCGCCCCGGTGGCCGAGCTGCTCGGACAGCTCCGCGGCACCCTTCGTCACGAGCTGCTCCAGCTCGGCGCGGCGCTCCTCGCTCCAGCGGATCATGGGCACGGAGATGGAGAGCGCGGCGACGACCTGTCCGGTGCGGTCGCGCACGGGCGCCGCGACACAGCTGACGTCGGGGTTGGACTCGCGGGTCTCCACGGCGATGCCGCGGGCGCGGATCTCGCTCAGCGCCTCGTGCAGGGCCGCCGGGTCGGTGATGCTGTTGGGGGTCATCGCGACCAGCTCGGCGTCGCCCGGGATGCGCGCGGCCAGCTCCTGCTCGGGGAGGGAGGCGAGGAGCATCTTGCCGACGGAGGTGCAGTGGGCGGGCAGCCGGCGGCCGGCGGCCGACACCATGCGCACGGCGTGCGTGGAGTCCACCTTGGCGATGTAGATGACGTCGGTGCCTTCGAGGATGGCCACGTGCACGGTCTCGTCGCAGGTCTCGGCGACCGAGCGGGCGATCTGCTGGCCCTCGGCGGCGAGGTCGAGCTGCTCGGCGTAGCGGCTGCCGAGCTGGTACGGGCGCACACCGAGCCGGTAGCGGCCCGGCTGCCCCGGCACCGGGACGATGTAGGACCGGGCGGCGAGCGTGGTGACCAGCTCGTGCACGGTGGTGCGCGGCAGCTGGAGCCTGCGCACGATGTCGGGGGCGGAGAGCGTCCCGTCACCGTCGAGGAAGAGCTCGAGTATGTCGAGAGCCCGTGTCACGGCAGGTACGAGGCGTCCCACGACCGGCCCCCTCTCTGTGTTCGAAATTTCAACTGGCGATCGGCATCGCGAACACAGGCTAGTCATACTGGGCTTGGGCGGGCAATGGGCGTGCGGGGCGTGCACCCTGGGGGCCACGGTCCTGCTGTGGTCACGGAGGGCGAGCGAAACGGCGACGGTGCCGGGCGTGGCCAGGCATACGGGGCCCGGCGTCGCTAGCGGTGGAAACCGAGGTCGCCCAGTTCTCCTCTGAGGCGCTGTGCGCGCAGGACCAGTTCCAGTTCGAAGCGGCGGTCCGGGTCATCGATCTCGTCCCCCCACAGTTCGCGGATCTGCCGCAGGCGGTAGCGGACGGTCTGCGGGTGGACGCCCAGCCGGGCGGCCACCTCCGGCGCCCCGCCCCGGGTCTCCAGCCAGGCAAGCAGCGTCTGGGCGAGCCGGCGCGCATGGGTCGGCCCGCACTGGGCCAGCGGCGCGAGACAGCGCAGCGTCAGGTCGTCGATCAGCTCCTCCGGTTGCAGCAGCACCAGCGCCTCCGTGTGCTCGGTGCAGTGCAGCACCTCCCCGCCGGGCAGCAGCCCCCGCTCCATCAGCCGCACCGCCGCCTCGGCCCAGCGCAGCGACTTGGCCGCGTCGGCGAGCGGTACCGGCGGCCCGATCGCCCCGGCCCATCCGCTCAGGGCCCGTTGCAGCAGTTCGGGACGGCCCGCCGCGTCCGGCTCGGGCACGACCATGCGGGGCCGCTCGTACTCCATGTCGAGCAGCACGCCCTGGCCGACCGCCGGCGCCATCGCCTCCCGTGCCGGGCGGATCAGCACGCCCACGGCGACCTTCTCCGGCAGCGGCCAGCCCACCCGCGCCGCCCGGTCGGCGAGCGCGTCGACGGGATCGCCGCGGTGGTACTCGGACAGCAGCAGTTCCATCAGCCGCCGCTGGAGCCGCAGGCGCTCGCCCGCCTGCCGGGCCGCCGCCTCGGCATAGCCCCGCACGGACTGGTCGACCAGGCCGTCCAGGTACTCGTATCCGGCGTCGACCAGCTCGTACATCGCCGGGGGCGGGATGTCGACGCGCTGGCCGATCTCGGCGAAGCGCCGCCAGGCGAGCCGGACGCCGAGCCGGTAGATCGCCTGGAGCGCGTCGAGACTGCGGCCCTCCAGCCCCTCGCCGCGCCCGAACTCCTGGAAGACCTCGGGGTGCACACGCGGACGGTCCTCCGCGGACTCCAGATGCTGGACGAAGACCTCGATGGCGCGGCGGATCCCGACCAGGGCCATGGGTTCGCCGGAGTCGTCGAGCACCACCGGAAGATGCGGATACTCCCGGCGGATCTCCTTGAGGATCTCCTCGGCGAGCGCCGGCGCCTCGGCCATCGCCAGCGCCGTGAACCGCCGCGCCTGGAGGCGGGGCACCGCGTACCAGGCGGAGCGGGCCGTGACGGTTCCCGGGCGGGCCGTCACGGATCAGCGCTCCTGGCCGGTGTTCTCGTAGGTGATCAGCGGGGTGTTCGGCTGCGCGGGCGTCGCGTCGAGGAGGGCGACGACACCGAGCGCGGCGCCCACGGCGAGCGCGGCGGCGGCCGCCATGGTGAGAACGGCGGCGAGAAGTCTGGACATCGCAGGGTAAGCCTCTCTGTCGAGGTCGTCCCCCACCCCGGTGCGCCGCAGCGACCGCGAACGGTCGCTCCGCGGCACCTGCCCTGCCGGCCCCGTACCGACAAGTACCCAGTTTCGGCAAGTGATTGACACTCCGTCAAGAGGCGCCTACGGTTCCCGGCCCAGACCGCACGCGCACTATCCCTCTGGTGTCGGCCCACCCGTAGCCCGCGTGAGTCGAGCCGTCTGACTCCCCTGGAGTGCCCGGATGCGCCGTAGAGTCCGACCTGTCTCCCTGGCCCTGCTGGGCCTCGGCACCTTCCTGCTGGTGCTGGCCCCGCTGCTCGCGTGGTACGTGCTGCCGCGGGCCGCCGTCAATCCGATCGACATCGACACGACCGCCGTCTACGTCGGCACGGGCGGCGTCTTCGACGCCGACCAGGTGCGGACCGTCCCGGGTCAGCGGATCACCGTGACCCAGCGGGTGCGCGGCGACGTCGCCGACAGCGAACGCAGCGGGGCCGCGGTGTGGGACGTGACCACCACGGTCGACACCGGCAGGACCCGGCCGGCCGCCGACCCGCACGGCGCGCTGGAGTTCATGCCCGCCCGCTGGGTCACCGACCGCAGGACCAACGAGCCGGTGCACTGCTGCCACGAGAGCCCCACCTTCGAGGGGGACGCGTATCTCAAGTTCCCCTTCGACGTGGGCCGGCACTCCTACCAGTGGTGGGACGACTCCCTGGGCTCGACCGTGACGCTGCACTACGCCGGCACCCGGAAGATCCAGGGCTACACGGGCTACCGCTTCACCGGCACGGTCGCCCCCGCCAAGGTCGGCACCCGGCTGGTGCCCGGCGTGCTGGTCGGCCGGCCCGCCGCCGGTCAGGTGCTCGCCGAGGAGTGGTACGCCAACCACGGCATCGAGCTGGTCGTCGACCAGCGCACCGGCCGGGTGATCTACGCCCAGGTCGGCCCCCGGCGTACGCTGCGCGCCCCCGGCGCGACCAAGGACGCGGTGGTCCTGCTGGACAGCCGGAAGATCGCCTTCGACACGGCCACCCAGCGGGACCAGGTCCGGCAGGCCAGGCGGGAGAGCGGCCGACTGCGGCTGCTGGGCGGACCCTTGCCGATCGGCGCCGCCGCGACGGGGTTCGTCCTGGCCGTGGCGGGCGGTGTGCTGCTGGTACGGGGGCGACGGGTTCCCGGAACATCCGGGTTGTCCGGGCCGGCGCCCACGATGTGATGAGGTGTCAGCTCCAAATGGCATCGAAATTGTCACCCCCGTGAGTAGCCCGCGACGGACTCCTGGGCCAAAACTGTCCACCCCCACCCGAGCACGACCTGCCCGACCCGCCCCCGAGGAAAGGCACGCCCCGCCCCACCCGTACCACCGGCGTCACCGCGCCACCCCCCACCACAAGCACCACCCCGCACCCCCCGCACCGGCCGACCGCGCACCCCGGCCTCGGCGCCCCCCGCACCGGGCGCCGGCCCGCAGCCGCACCGGCGGCCGGGCGGCGACCACCGTCGCTCCCTGCCCCCACGCCGAGTTCCGCACCCCGAGACGAGTTGGAGCACCCATGCCCCAGCACGTACCGTCCACGCTGCGCGCCGCCGTCCCGCGCGTCGCGCAGCACCCGGCGGCGCTCCCCCCACACCCGCGCCGCATCGTCTTCCTCGCCCGACGCGATCTCGGCAATCCGGCCGCGGGCGGTTCCGAACTGCTGGTCGACCGCCTCGCCGACGGACTCACCCGCCTCGGCCACCAGGTCACCCTGCTGTGCGGCGGGCCCGCCTCCCCCGCCGCCGACCATGTCCGGGCCGGCGGCAGTCCCCTGCGTGACTACCGGGTCGTCTCGGCGGGCGGCGACCTGGGCCACTATCTGCGCGCCCGGCCCGCCCTGCACCGCCGGATCGGCGACTGCGATCTGCTGGTCGAGGTGTGCAACGGCATGCCCTACCTCGCCGCGTTGTGGCACCACGGCCCCACCCTCTGCCTGGTCAACCATGTCCACACGGACCTGTGGCGGATGCGGTTCCAGGGCCCGCTGGCGCCCGCCGCGCGGATCGGCCGGCGGCTGGAGCACTGGGCCCTGGCGGGCGGACAGCGCGGCGGTCTGCTGGTCGCGGTCTCCCCGTCGACGGCGCACGCGCTGCAGGCGATCGGGGTCGAGCGCGAGCGGATCCGGGTCGTGCACAACGGCGTCGAGGATCCGGGGCCGCTCGTGCCCAAGGCCCCCGAGCCGCTGTTCGTGACGATGGGACGGCTCGTCGAGTACAAGCGGATCGATCTGCTGCTACGGCTGTGGGAGCGGGTCCGCCCGGTCACCGGCGGACGTCTGGTGATCGTCGGCGACGGGCCCGAGCGGGAGCGGCTGGCGCAGCTCGCCGGTCCGGGCGTCGAGTTCACGGGCCATGTCCCCGAGGCCGAGAAGCACCGGCTGCTGTGCGCCGCCTGGCTCCTGCTGCACCCCTCCGCCGTCGAGGGCTGGGGCCTGGTGGTGACGGAGGCGGCGGTGCGCGAGACCCCGGCGATCGCCTTCGACGTGCCCGGACTCAGGGACTCCGTCACGGACGGGGAGACGGGGGTGCTGGCGCGCGGGGAGTCCTCCTTCGCCGCCGCCTGGTGCGCCCTCGCGCTCAGCAACGACCGCCGCCGGCTCATGGGAAGGGCGGCCCGCGAACGCGCGGCCCGGTACCGCTGGCACCGTACGGTCCAGCGGTTCCGGGCGGTGGCGGCGGAGGCGGTGAGGAGCTGGGCGCCGTGACCGCGGCGGCCGGGCCGGCCCCGGACAGGGACCCCGGCACCCCGGACCGTCCCCCGGACAGGGACCCCGGCACCCCGGACCTCCCCACGGCCACGGGCGCGCGCCCCGGCTCCTGCCGCAAGGACCCCTCCCTGCGCCGCTCCCTCGCCCTCTTCCGCGCCTTCCGCCGGGAGCAGCGGGACCCGGACGCCTGCTACTCGCTCCTCGCCCGGGACGCCGCCGACCAGGTGGAGGCGTACGGCGGCCCGGTGCGCGAGCGCACGGTGGTGGACGTCGGCGGCGGGGGCGGCTGGTTCACCGAGGAGTTCCGGCGGCGCGGCGCGCACGCGTATCTCTTCGAGCCGGACGTGCGGGAGCTGGGCCCGCGGCCGCCCGCCGGAGCGGTGATCGCCGACGGCTATCTCCTGCCCCTCGCCGACGGGGCGGCCGACGTGGTCTTCTCCTCCAACGTCCTGGAGCACGTGGCCGATCCGGGAACCTTCCTCAGCGAGCTGGTGCGGGTGACCCGGCCCGGCGGACTGGTCTATGTGTCGTTCACCAACTGGCTCTCCCCGTGGGGCGGCCACGAATGGGCGCCCTGGCACTACCTGGGCGCCGAGCGGGCCCGGGCCCGCTACCGGCGCCGTACCGGGAGACCCGCCAAGCACACCCTCGGCGAGAACCTCTTCGCCGTGCACATCGGCCCCACCCTGCGGCAGGTGCGCGCCCGTGACGACGTCACGGTCGTCGCGGCGCGCTCCCGCTACTGGCCGTTCCTCGCGTCCGCGGTCGTGAAGGCGCCGGGGCTGCGCGAGTTCGCCACCTGGAACCTCCTCCTCATCCTCCGGCGGTGTCCCCCATGACGACCACGGTCCAGGCCCCTCCCCCGGCAGCCGTCCCCACCACCGCGGGGAGCGCGGACCCGCCGGAGGGCCCCCGCTCACGGCGCTGGCTGCTGGGGTTCTGGGCCGTGGTGTTCGTGCTGTTCCTGGCCGTGCAGCCGGGGCGGCAGACCTTCGACACCAAGCTCGGGGTCACCGTCGACCCCTGGCAGTTCCTGTCCGACCTCGGCCAGGTGTGGCACGACCGGGGCGGCTTCGGGGGCCTCCAGGACCAGTACGCCGGCTATCTGTGGCCGATGCTGCCGTACTACGCGCTGGCCAGACTGCTCCATCTGCCGGTGTGGCTCGCGGAGCGGCTGTGGATGTCGCTGATCGTGTCCGTGGCCTTCTGGGGCGCGCTGCGGCTGGCCGAGCGGCTGGGCGTGGGCACCCGCGCCTCCCGGCTGACGGGCGCGGTCGCGTACGCGCTGTGGCCGGTGTTCACCGTGGTGATCGGCTCGACGTCGGCCGCCGCGCTGCCCGGCGCCTTTCTGCCCTGGGTGCTGCTGCCGCTGACGGACGAGCGCCGCACCGCCCGGGTCGCGGCCTTCCGCTCGGCGCTGGTCGTGCCGTTCATGGGCGGGGTCAACGCCGCCTCCACCCTGGCGTCCCTGCTGCCCGCCGGTCTCTATCTGCTCTCCCGGCCGCGCGGGCCACGGCAGCGCAGGCTGATCGGCTGGTGGGTGCTCGGCGTGGTCCTGGCGACGGCGTGGTGGGTGGTCCCGCTACTGGTGCTGGGCGTCTACGGCGAGAACTTCCTCCCGTACGTGGAGAGCGCGCGGACCACGACGGACACCATGTCGGCGGTGGAGTCCCTGCGCGGCGCCGGCAACTGGGTGGCGTATCTGCACTTCGGCGAGGCGTGGCTGCCGGCCGGCTGGACCGTGGCGTCCTCGGTCCTGGTGATCGTCTGCTCGGCGCTCGCGGCGGGGCTCGGTCTCGCGGGCCTGGCCAGACGGGACATGCCGGAGCGGCGCTGGCTGGTGCTGACCGTGCTGGTGGTCGCGGTGGTCACGCTGGCCGGGTACGGCGGCGTGTTCGGCGCGCCCTTCCACGGGGCCGTACAGGGCTGGCTGGACGGCTGGCTGTCGCCGTTCCGCAACGTCTACAAGTTCCAGACGGGCACGGCGCTCGCGCTGGCGCTCGGTCTCGTCCATCTCGTGGGGGTCGCCGCCGATCCCCGTGGGGCCCGCCGGGTCCGGGGCCGCCGGTTCGCCCCGCTGATCGCGGTGGTGCTCGTCCTGCCCGGACTGGCCTGGCCGTATCTCAACGGCTCGATCCTCCAGCCCGGTTCCTTCCAGCAGCTCCCGAAGTACTGGCAGACCACGGCCGACTGGCTGAAGAAGTACTCCCCCGACTCCCGGGCCCTCGTCGTCCCGGCGACCGCGCACGGCCTGTACACCTGGGGCTCCCCCGTCGACGAGCCGCTCGACGTGCTCGCGGACTCCCGCTGGGCCGAGCGGGACTTCGTGCCCTTCGGCACCGCCGGCAACCGGCGCGCGATGGACGCGGTCGAGCAGGCCCTGATGACGGGCGGTGACATCCCCGGGCTCGCCGACTATCTGAGCCGGGCCGGCCTCTACTACGTGGTCGTCCGCAACGACCTCGACCCGGACCAGATCGGCGCCGTCCCCACCACCACCGTCAAGCGCGCCCTCGAACAGTCCGGCTACCGCCGGGTGACCGGCTTGGGGCCGGAGATGACCGGGGGGCGGATCGCGCACCACACCCCGCTGCAGATCGAGGGCCTCTATCCCCGCGCGCGGGCCGTGGAGATCTACGAGCCGGTGAACGCGGAGGTGTCGCGGCCGGGACCGGCACGGCTGCTGCCGGTCGCCGACACCGCCGTCGTCTCCGGCGGCCCGGAGGCACTGCTGCCGCTGGCCGCCGACCCGGCGATCCGGGGTCGCGCGGCCGTGCTCACCGGCGACAACACCCCGGGCCTCGGGACCTCGCCGGTGCAGGTGGTGGGCGACGGGCTGCGCCGCGCCGACACCCGCTTCGGCCTGGTCGACGCCAACACGTCGTACACCTACACCCGCGACGAGAGGAACGCCCCCGACGCCGTACAGGACCCCGGGCGGCGGCCGCACCAGATCCTGCCGGTCACGGGGCTCGGCCACCAGACGGTCGCCGAGCTGCGCGGGGCCCGCTCGGTGACCGCGTCCTCCAGCGGCAACTGGCTGTTCCAACTGCCGCAGTACGACCCGGTGAACGCCTTCGACGGCAACCCGGACACGGCCTGGGCGGAGGGCGCTCCGGGCTCGGCGGACGGGCAGTGGCTGCGGATCGCGTTCACCGGACCGGTGGACCTGCCGTCCTCGTTGAAGGTGACGCCGCTGCCGCAGGACGGGGTCCGCTCGGCGGCGACCCGGATCCGGGTGGAGACCGCGAGGGGCTCGGTGAGCAGCTATCTCCGCCCCGACGGTACGACCCAGACCGTCAAGTCCCCGGCGGGCGGGACGGGTTGGCTGCGGATCACGATCCTGGACTCGGTACGGCACCGGACCGGGCTGACGGGCGCGGGCTTCTCGGAGATCAGGATCCCCGGGGTCCAGGTGACCCGGCTCCTCAGGCTGCCGACGGACGCGGACGCGTCCGACGCGAGCGCCGAGATCGTCTCCCTGCACCGCGCCGCCGACCCCACCGGACTGTCCGCCACGGGCACGGAGGCCGGACTGCACCGGCGCTTCACGACCTCGGCGGCGGGGACGTACGAGGTGGCGGCGAGCGCGGTACCGCTCCCGGGCGATGCCCTGGACAAGCTGCTGTACCAGGTGGCGCCCGAGCAGCAGAGCCGTATCACCGCGACCGCCGACTCCACGGCGCAGCTGGGCGCCGGTCTGTCGGCCCGCAACCTCACGGACGGCGATCTGACCACGGCGTGGATCGCCGGGGACCGGCCGACGATCCATCTCTCCTGGCCCGGGAAACAGCCGGTGAGCTCGATCGTGCTGGCCGCCGCGGGCGGCCTGTCGAGCCGTCCGACGAAGGTGGAGATCAGCTCCCCGGACGGCGCGACGATCGCCGGCGTCGACGAGAACGGCTGGGCCCGCTTCGACCCGATCACCAGCGACCACCTGGACGTCACGGTCGTCGAGACGGCCCCGGTGACCCTCCACAACCCGGTCGCGGGCGACGACCTGCGTCTGCCGGTGGGCCTCACGGAGGTGTACATCCCCGCGCTGGAGCAGTACCGCACGCCCCAGCCGTCGGCCTCGCGGACGTTCTCGCTGCCGTGCGGGCAGGGTCCGGTGCTGGCGATCGACGGTGAGCTGTACGAGACGGCCGCGAAGGGGACCGTACGGGACCTGGTGGAACGGCGGCCGGTGACCCTGACGCTCTGCCGGCAGCACCGCGCCGACACCTCCGTCGATCTGCCCGCCGGCGCGCACCGGGTGGAGGCGGGCGATGCCGGGCCGCTGGCGGTGACGGATGTGACGCTGACCCGGGGGACGGTCGCCGAGCCCGAGGCCGCGAGCCGTGATCTGCGGGTCGTCGACTGGCTGGGCGACCGCCGCGAGGTACGGGTCGGCTCGGGCACGGCCTCGTATCTGACGACGTACGAGAACTACAACAAGGGCTGGGAAGCCACGCTGAACGGCATGAAGCTCACGCCGGTACGGCTGGACGGCTGGCAGCAGGGCTGGCGGATCCCGGCCGGGGCGGGCGGCACGGTCGAGCTGTCGTACGCGCCCTCGACGACGTACCGGGCCGGGCTGATCGGCGGCGGGGTCGGGGTGGCGGCGCTGGCCTTCTTCGCGCTGTGGCGACGCCGCTCACCCGACCAGGACGGGCCGTCGGCGCCGGTACCGGGTGCCGGGGTGTGGCTCGGCACGGTGGCGCTGACCCTGGCCGGCATCGTGATCGCGGGGCCGTTCGCCCTGCTGGTCCCGCTGCTGGCGCTGGTGGCCTGGCGACGGCACACCCTGCTGGTCCCGATCGCGTTCCTGGCGCTCGCGGGCGCGGGAATCGCGGCGGCGACGGGAGCGGGGGCGGCTCCGGCGGCCGGACGGGGGGCGTTCGGACCGGCCGCCCAACTCCTCGCGCTGATCGGGTTGTTCGCGGCTCTGGTGAGCGTACGGGAGCCGGACGCGCCCGGGACGACGGCGGTACTGCCGAGAGTGGGCACGGCCCCGGAGACGCCACCGGCACGGTCCCTGCCGCGACGGAGGCCGCCTGCCGCCGCACGCCTCCCGTGGCGCAGGCCGAAACCGCGGGCGACACCGCCCGGGGAACCGGACGACACCGAGGGGGACGGCGCATGACCGCGCTGGAGCACCGCGCCGAGGATCCCGTACGGCGGCCCGTCCGCATCCCGTTCCCCGTGGTGGACGAGGTGGCCCGGCACTGCCTCCAGGAGGCGGAACCGGAGACGGTCCATATCGAGGTCCATCTCCCGGGCGCCCTGGACCCCTCCCGGCTGCGCGAGGCGTTCACCCGGGCGCTGCACCTCCACCCCCGCATCCTGATGCGCGAGGCCCCCGTCCCCTGGTACGGCCGCCGCTACACCTGGGAGCTGACCGGGAACCCGGAGATCGAGGCGATCACCTTCGCCCCGTCCGGCCCGGACGCGCTGCGGGAGGCGAGGGCGCGGGCCCTGGCGCAGGCACCGCCGCTGACCCTGTCCCCGCCGATCCGCCTGGAGGTGGTGCCCGGCACCGGTGAGGACGACGGCACGGTCCTCGTCCTCACCGTCAACCACACCGCCCTGGACGGCCCGGCCTGTCTGCGGATCCTCGCGACGGCCGCCGAACTCTACGGAGGCCGCGACCACTCCCCCACGGCCCCGCCCGTACGCCCGCCCGAGACCCTCCCCCGGCCCCCGGACACCCCCTCGACCTGGGCCCCGCCCGCGCGGGTGGCGCCCGGCAGCCCCGGAGCCGCCCCCGGCAACGGCCTCCTCGTCACCGAACTCCCGCTGCCCCGCCGCCCGAAGGGCGCCCCCTACACCGTCAACGACCAGCTGATGGTGGCCACCGCCCTCACCGTCGCCCGCTGGAACCGGGAGCACGGCGCCCGGCCCCGCCCCATGCGCATCACCATGCCCGTCGACGACCGCCCCCGGGACGCCGGCATGCCCATCGGCAACGGCACCCGCCTCGTCGAGGTCCCCTTCTCACCCGGCGAGCTGACCGGCGCCGGCCTGCCCGCCCTCGTACGCCGCACCGCACGGCGGACCCGCGCGCTCAAGTCCCTCCCCCGCCCCCAACTCGGCCACGGCGCCGCCCTGCTCACGGCCCCCGTGGTGCCCGTCGCCTGGCGGGGAGCCGTCACCCGTGCGCTGCGCCGGGCCGCCACCCCCTGGACCTCGACCACCCTGCTCAGCAACATCGGCCGTGTCCCGTACCCGATGGACTTCGGCGAGGGGGCGGGCCGCGCGCACGCCGTGTGGTTCTCGGCCCCGGCCCGGATGCCCCGCGGTCTGACGTTCACCACCGCCTCCACCGCCGGCCGGCTGCATCTGGCCCTGCGCTGGTCCCGCGCCCTGCTCGGCGAGGACGACGGCGCGCGGCTGCGCGACCTCTTCGAGCACTGTCTGCACGCCACCGAGGAGGCCCCATGACCACGACCGCCCCCCTCCGCCGCGGACTGCGCGACTTCTACGAGGACCCGGCCGTGCCCGTCGCCTCCGGCACCGCCCGCAGTCTGCGTCAGGCCCGGATGCTGGCCGCCGCCCTCGGTCCGGCCGCGAACGGCGCGCGCACCGTCCTGGACATCGGGTGCGGCGACGGCACCGCGGCCGCCACCGCCGCACCTCTCCTCGCCGGCCATCGGATCGTCGGCGTCGACTGGTCCCAGGACGCGCTCGGCCGGGCGCGCACCCGGCTGCCGTACACGGTGCGCGGCGAACTCACCGACGGCGGGCTGCCGTTCCGTACCGGCGCGGCCGACGCGGTCCTGTTCAGCGAGGTCGTCGAGCATCTCGTCGACCCGGACTCGGCGCTCGACGAGATCCGCCGCGTGCTGCGCCCCGGCGGCCATCTCATGCTCTCTACCCCGAACCTCGCCGCCTGGTACAACCGCGCCCTGCTGCTCGCGGGCGTCCAGCCCGTCTTCTCGGAGGTCAGCCTGCGCGCGATCCACGGCCGCCCCGGCCGGGAGGTCGTGGGGCATCTGCGGCTCGCCACCGCCCGCGCCCTGCGGGAGTTCGTCGCGGCGGCCGGGTTCGAGATCGTGGCCCTGAAGGGCGCGCCCTTCCACGGCGTGCCGCGTCCGCTGCGCCCGCTGGACCGCCTGGCCTGCGCGGTGCCGTCGGCGGCCTCCATCCTGCTGCTGCACGCGCGAAGGACCTGAGGCCATGTGGTGGGGAGTGGCCGCGGCCCTGCTGGCGAACCTGCTCTACAGCTCCGGGTTCGTCCTGGAGAAGAAGGCCCTCGCCGCGCTGCCCGCGGTGGACTTCCGCCACCCGGCCCGGCTGCTGCGCCTGGTCCTGGGCAGCCCGCTGTGGATCGGGGGGTCGCTGGCGCTGGCCGCCGGTTTCGGCGCGCAGCTCGCCGTCTACCGCACCCTGCCGATCGCCGCAGCCCAGGGGATCTTCGTCTCCGGTCTGGTGCTGCTGGTGCTGCTGTCGGCGCGGCTGCTCGGCGAGGAGACCACCGGGCGGGAGCGGTACGCGCTCGGCGCCATCCTGCTCGCGCTGCTGATGGTGGTGCTGTCGCTGCGGGAGGGCTCCGACAAGGTGAGCCGCAGCGCCCCGTATCCGCTGGTCCTCACGATCTGCGTGCCTACGCTGGTGCTCGGCGTGTGGCTGTACGGGGCCGCCGAGCGGCGCGCCCGCCACCGGCACCGGATGCCCACGACGGGTGTCGAGTACGGCGTGGCGGTGGGCCTGCTGTACGGGGTCAGCTCGCTCGCCATCAAGGGGGTGGCCGGATATCTGACCACGAGCGGGCTCGGCGACGCCGTGCTCGGCCTGGTGCGCTCCCCGTACCCGTATCTGCTCCTGTGCACCGGCGGTTTCGGTCTGGTCATGTCGCAGGCGGCGCTGCAACGCTGCCGGGCCTCGCTGATCGTCCCGGTGTGCACCACGGTGACCTCTCTGTTCACGGCGGTGCTCGGCACCCTGTCGTTCGGTGAGGCGCTGCCCCATGAGCCGCTGCGGCTCGCCCTGCGTCTCGGGGGCACGGCCCTCGCGGTCGCGGTCCTGCTGGCGATGCCGAGGCACGACACCGCACCGCCGCCCCGACACCCCCTGCCCGCCAAGGAGTTGACTCGCCCGTGAACGCCGACGACCCGCTGCTGAGGATTCTGGCCTGCCCGCTGGACAAGGGCCCGCTGCATCTGCTCCCGGCCGACGACACCCCCGAGGCCCTCTACAACCCGCGGCTGCGCCGCCGTTACCCGATCGTCGACGGGATTCCGCAGCTGCTGCCCACCTCCGGTGAGCAGGTGAGCGAGGACGAGCACGAGCGGCTGCTGAAACGGCTGACCCGATGACGACGGCCGCCGCCCGCGTCGCCCGGTGTCTGCCCACCCGTCTGGTCGCGGCGACCGCCCGGCTGCTGTACCCGCGGTTCGAACCGGAGCTGGCCCGCCTCGCCGAGCTGTGCCCGCCCGGCTGCGGCACGGCGGTGGACGTCGGCGGCTGGTACGGCCCGTGGACGCACCGCATGGCGCGCCGGGCCCGCCGGGTGGTGACCGTCGAACCGGTTCCGCATCTGGCCCGGCTGCTGTCCGCCACGGCACCGGCGAACGTACGGGTCGTCCCGGCGGCGGCCTCCGACCGCCGGGGCACCGCGCGGCTGTGGCTGCCGCCCGGCGACGCGGGCGACCGGGGCGTGTCCTCCCTGGTCCGCCGGGACATCCACGCCCGGTCCCTTCAGGTGCCCTGCGTGCCCCTGGACGAGCTGGGGCTGCGCGACGTCGGCTTCATCAAGGTCGACGTGGACGGCAACGAGCCGGCGGTGCTGCGCGGGGCCCGGGAGATCCTGACACGTGACCGGCCCGCCCTCTTCATCGAACTGGAGGCCCGGATCCAGCCGATCGCGCCGGTCGTCGCCTTCCTCGCGGATCTCGGCTACGCGGGCTGGGTCCTGCCCGCCCGCTCCTGGCTGCCGCTCGACCCGCGGCTCCTCCAGGCGCACCAGGCGAGGACGTCGTACGTCGTCTCCCACGGCCTGCTGCGCCGCGTCCTGCCCCTGCGCGGCCCGCGCTACGTCAACTCGGCCCTGTTCCTGCCGGACGGGCGCCGGCCGGGGGTCACGGGGTTCCGGGGATGGGGCCGAAGTGGGAGGGGTCTCTGAAATCGCCCTCGTCCTCGTGCCGTTGAAGAGGCCCACCGACGATGAATCCGCGCATCCGGTCCTCGCCGATGACGTGGAGGTGCACGGGTTGGGACGTGACCGGAATGCCGTAGACGGATTCCACTTCCCGCACTTCCTCGGGAGTGCCCGCGCGGATGACGATGCCGCGGTAGAGCGGCTCCAGCAGGACCCCGCGGACGCCCTCGACGTAGAGGTCGATGCGCCGCTGGTCCGTTTGGTCCCGCGTGGCCCGCAGCAGCAGCCGGTCGCGGTGAGCTGCTGTGTAGTGCCACACCTGAAAAATGCGTTCCGACCGGAAAAGCTGGGCCATCTCTCCGTGCCTTCGGTGTCGTTCACGGCGTCCCGGCCCGGCGCGATGCCGGGCCGGGACGTACAGCGGATCTCTCTAAGCCGTCTCCGGCATGGGGAGGAAGCCGGACGGGGCGTCGTCGTCCGCGCCGGGGTGCTCATGGCACTCCAGCGGCCCGCCAACGACGAAACCCGTCATGCGGTCCTCCCCGATGACATGGAGCCGCCCTCCCTGTCGGAAGACCTCCGGGCCCAGGATCGAGGTGATGTGGCGCACCTCCTCCGACGTCCCCTCACGGATCACGATCCCGTCATACGAGGGGCGCAGGAACATCCCGTTCACACCGCCCACATGGAGGTCGATGCGGGTGTCGGACTCCGTCCGGCGGGAACTGCGCAGCAGGAGCCGGGCGTGGTGGGCGACGGTGTACTGCCACACCGTGAAGGCCCGTTCGGAACGGAAGATCTCGGCCATTTCCCTGTCCGCTACTTCTTCTTCTCCGGAGGCTTCGGCGGATCGAGTTTGACCTCCTTGCCGTCCTCGTCGAGGAAGTGCACATTCTTCCACTCGAGGTCACCGACCCGGTAGTGGTACTCGATCTGTGCCATTTCCCAGTCCGTGGCCGAGCGGTCCATCGTTCGGCCCCTTGCCACGGACGTGTCGAATTTCTCCTGCCAGGTCCCTTCGGTGGGACTGAAGCCCTTCAGGTTCACCCAGACCTGCTTGTTGCTCCGGAGGGCGTCCTTCACCCCGCTCATCCACTTGGTGAAGGGCGTACCGTCCGGGAGTTTGCCGATTTCCTCCTCAAGGCTCTTGTCCATGAGGTTGTAGCCCTTTTGCTGCGTGGTCGCGTCGTCGATGTACTTTTTCAGACCCAGCACCAGCGGCTTGCACTCGGAGTTGTGGACCAGCAGCGGGGTCTTCCCGGCCAGCACGTAGAACGTGTGCAGCCCCTCGACCGTGAGGCTGTAGGTGACGGCCTGCCGGTCGAAGGCGTGGTTGGCGACGACGGTCGCCGTCGCCCCGCTGTCCGTGCGCAGACTGTCCCCCGGCAGCAGATCCTCGGCGGGCACCCAGGCGCGGAGATTGACGCTCCAGAAGGGGTGGTCGTAGGTGGCCGTGATCGGACTACGGCCGCCGGTCGGCCCCCGGACGGTCACCGCGGCGAAGTGCTTGTCGTCCTTGGTGACGATCTGCCGGGTGACGTGCCGCGCCCCGGTCTCGCCGGTGAGCGGGTCCGTGGCCCTGACCAGGTCGCCGGCCCGGAGCTTCTCGATCGGCTTCTGGCTGCCGTCCGCCATGAGGACACGGGTGCCGGCCAGGAAGCACTCCCCGCAGCCGCGCTGGAGCCTCATCAGCGTCTTGTAGGCGATGCCGATCATGCGGAACTTGGACGAGACCGCCATGTCCCGGCCGAGTTGCCAGCACGCCTCCAGGTCGCCCTTCTGGGCGCAGTTCTCCAGCTGGGTCAGACCGGTGATGTCGTTGATGAACCCGTTGGCGGCCTTCGCCAGCGCTTCCAGCTCGGGGGCCCTGGACAGCACGTCGCAGTAGGCCTCGTGGTGCTGGCACCAGCGACCGGGGTTCTCGGCGGCCTCGCAGCCGACGATGCCGCACCGGTACAGCGCGGCGGCCCGCTGGCCCGGGTCCTTCTCCGCGGCCTCCTTCTTGGCCACGGCCTCCCGCCGGCGCTGCTCCTCCTCCTCGCGGTACTTCTTGACCGCGGTGGTGAACGCCTCGGCCGCCGCCTGCATGGCATCGGCCGCGCTCTTGCCGGCCCGGTCCGCCGAGGCCTTCGCCTCGGCCGCCGCCGTCCACGCGGAACTCGCGGAGTTCTGGGCCATCTCCGCCGACATGGTGGCGTCGCCGGCCGAGACCGCCGCGTCGTGCGCCGACTGGTCGGCCCGGTCGGCCGCGGCACGTGCGGTCCTCGCCGAATCCGCCGCCTGCCGCGCCGAGGCCTCGGCGTCCTTGGCGTGCTGGTCGGCCTCCTTGGCGTAGTCGGCCGCCTGGCTCTCGGACTGCCGGGCCTTCGTCGCCCACTTGTCCGCCTCGGTGGCCGCCTTGCGAGCCTTGGCCGCCGTGACCTGGGCCTTCGCCGCGTTCTGCTGGGCCTTGGCCGCGACCTCGGCCGCCTGCGCCACCAGCTGCTGCACCTGCTGCTGGTGCGTGAGGGACAGCATGTCCTTGCGCTGGGCGGTGTACTGGCCGGACTCGACGAACTGGCGGAGCAGATAGGAGGGGCCCTCCAGCGCGATACGCGCCGCGGACTTCACCTCCGGGGTGCCGGTGTCGGCGAGCTGGGCGGCCTTCACCCGGTCGTCCTCGACCTGGGCCTTGGCGAGGGTGTCGGTCAGGAACGTCCGGTAGGAGTCGGTGGTCCCGGCGTCCAGCGCCTTGCGGGCCCGCTCCTTGACGATGGGGCCCCCGGCGTCGGCGGCCTGCGCGATCGCCACCCGGAACGCCTCGCTGCCCACCTGGTACTGGCCCTCGTGCAGGAACGCGCCCACGGTGGCGGCGTCGCCCTTGAGCGCCTGCTCGGCGCCGTCGCGCACCTCCTTGACCGCGCTCTCCTCGGCCAGCCGCTCGACGTCCGTCCGGTCGTCCTGCTGCTGGGCGTCGGTGCGGCCGGTGCGCACGTAGGCGACGACGCCCGCGGTGTCCGCGCCGAGCGCGGTCTGGGCGGCGGCGCGTATCCAGGGCTTGCCGTCCTTGGCGTCGGCCAGGGCGAGTTGCCGGCCGAGCCGGGCGATCTCCTCGTCGCTGGTTCCGCCCTGTGCCTTCTGGGCGAGGTCGTCCGCGGTGCGACGGCGCTGGTCGGCGTCGTCGGCCTCCTGCTTGCGCTGCGCCTCCTGGGCGTCCTCCTGGGCCTTGAGATCGCGGGCGTTCTCGATGCCGGCGTTGGTCCGGGTGAGCAGCTCCGCGCTCTCCACCTGGCGGGCGAGCGTGTACACGGTCTGCGCCTGCTGGGCGGCCTTGGAGGCGGCGTTCGCCGCTTCGGTGGCCGCGTTGGCGTGCTCGGTGGAGCGCTGGGCCGCGGAGTTCGCCTCACCTGCGTGCTTGGCGGCGTCGTTCGCCGCGTCCGCCGCCTTCTTGGCGTGCGCGGCGGCCGACCGGGCGGCGTCGCGGGCGTCGGCGGCTGCCGTGGCCGCCTTGCGGGCGAGCGACTCGGCCTCGCCGGCGGCCCGGTTGGCCTCCGCGGCCTGCCGGCGCGCCTGGGCGGCGGCGGCCCGGGCGTTCGCCGCGGCGGCGCTGCTCTCCCCGGCGTACTGGCCGGCGAGGACGGCGGCGTCGGCAGCCGCGGCGGCGTTTGACCCCGCGCCGGCCGCGGAGGCGGCGGCGTCACCGGCGGCCGTGGCGGCCTTGACGGCCTGGTCCGCGGCGTCGGCTGCCTTGGTGGCGCCCTCGGCCGCCGCGTTCGCCTGCTGGGCGGCCTTCTTGGCCGCGTCCGCCTGCTTCGCGTCGGTCGCGGCCGCCGCGGCGGCGTTGCGCGCGTTCGAGGCGGCGTTGGCGGCACCGACGGCGGCGGCTGCCGCCTGGGCCGCGGCGGACGACGCCACGCGGGCCGACCTGGTGGCGGCGTCGGCCGCGGCGATGGCCCGCTGGGCGGCCTTCGCGGCTCCGGCGGCGGCACTGGCCGCCCGGTTCGCGGCGCGTGCGGCGTCCTCCGAGTCCTGCTTGGTGGCCTGCGCCTCCTGCGCGGCCTTCTGCGCGGCCTCCTTGGCCTGTTTGGAGGCCTCGATCGCCTCCTTGGAGGCGGCTTCGGCGGCCTTGGTCTCCTTGGCGGCGACCTTGCCCGCCCGCTCCGCCTGGTCCGCCAGCTCCCCGACGCTCGCGTACTCCTCGTCCTGGCTGCGGGCCACGAACTGGCCCACGTCCAGGAACTCGCGGATGTCGTCGGCCGAGCCGTTCAGCGCGAGCCGTCCGGCGGCCTTCACCTGCGTTCCGCCGGCGGCCACGATCTGGGCCGCCAGAACCCGGTCGTCCTGTTCCTGGGCCTCGCGCTGTCCCGAGGTCAGGAACTTGTCGATGTCCTCGGAGGTGCCGTTGAGGGCCGCCCGGCCGCGCGACTGCACCTCGGGGCCGCCCGCGTCGATCGCCCGGGCGACGAGGACCCGCTCGTCCTGCTGGAAGGCGTTCTGCCAACCCGCCTTCAGGAACTGGGCAAGACCGGGCTCCGGGCCGTCGAGGGCCTGGCGCACCGCGTCGAGGGTGTTCTCCCCGCCCAGGTCGCCGATCTGCGCCGCCTCGACCCGGTAGTCCTGCGTCTGCAGGTCCCCGTAGGTCGTGAGGAAGCCGGCGACGTCGTCGTCGCTGCCGGTGAGGGCCTGCTCGGCCGCGGCCTTGACCTCGGTGCCGCCGGTGGCCCAGATGTCCACCACCTGCTGCCGGGCGGTCAGGTGGTACGGCTCCACCGTGCCGTCCGGCGTGTCGCCCGAAATGCCGTCGGCGACGGCCGGGTACGCGCTCAGCAGACCGGCCAGGACCGCCGTCGCCGCCGCCCACGAGACGCCTCTGAGGATGCCTCTTCGTCTTCGCGCGGGCGGGCGCTGACTCCGTTTCATGGAACTCCTTGCTCAGCGGAGAAGGGGTGGGTGCATTCCGGCACTCAACGGGGCCGGAGGAAAGGGGAGTTCTGCCGGACCGTCCGAACGCGCGGGACAGGTGGCAGCACCCGTCGTCGCGGGGGCCGGCTAGCGGGATCGCCGGCGCGGGGCCGCGTCGAACGGGTCTGGGGGTCGGGAGATCGGAGACAGGGCGCCCGGAAGTCCGGGCAGGGAGGGCGAGGTGAGTGCGCGAGACGGGTGCGACAGGCGGGAGGAAGCCGGAGGCGAACGGCCCTCGCCGCACCGGCGCACGAGAACGCGAGGTCGCATCCGCCCGTCCGGCCGTCCTCAGCCGGTCACACGCGGTGGGTCACCTGAGCGAAAGGGGCGTCACCCGCGCGGCCTGAGCCGGGACACGCGCGACCGCGCCGCCCCGGGCCCGTCGGCCATCTCGGCGGACGGGGTGTCACCGTGCCGTGCGAGCAGCCCAGCGGCCGTGGTCACGGCAGCGGCAAGCCTCTTCATCTGCGTCCCTCTCCCCCTCGGCGCATCTGTCGCAGGGGGTGCTCCGGGACCGCGACGAGAGTCGGCACCACGGGCTGCACTGGTCAGTGAGCAGCCCGAAAGCGTGCCGTGAGCGGTCGGCCGTGCGCGGCGCACACGTGCGCCAAGAGCTCCGAACACGAGGCGAGCCGGGCGCTCGTTCCGTTCGAAGCTCTGAACCCCCTACCACTCCCCCTGCCGTCGAGAGAAGCGACCGCAGGAGGCGTGCGCAGCGAAAATTGCTCGCCGCACACGGTAGACGGTTGACCGTCGCTTTACTAGATCATGACAATGTGGCCGATCTCATGGGCCTCAGGAGCAACCTGTGAGCCACTGCCCCCATCCCGCCGCCCCCTGCCCCTCCTGCCCGCGGTGACCGTCGACGGGCAGTACGGTGGGGCCCGTAGACCCTCCACCGAGACCCAAGGCTGTCGGCGGCGCTCGTGAACCGGATCCCCCAACCCCCCTTCGGCCCGCGGGACTTCCAGCTCGTCCTGTTGCGCCGTATGGCCGACCACAACCCGGACCTGGTGGAGGACGCCCGCCGGACGCTGGGCGTGTCCATCGCCGACATGCGCGAGGCCAACCGGCGCTGGCAGGCGATGGTCCGCTCGCCGCGCGCCCGTTCGACCGGCGCCCTCATCCGCTCGGTCCTCGGCGAACCCGAGTCCAAGGCCCCCCGCCGGATCGGTGACCTGGACTGCGAGGCTCGGCTGTGGCCCGTCCCGCTCTGGCCCGATCTGCGCTTCGAGGTGCTGGCCGGCCCGGGCGGGCAGGTCTGGAACGAGTGGCTGATCCGGGCCCCCGGCGCACCGGCGCCGAAGCTGGAGACGATCGACGACCTGACCCCCTGGTCCTGCACGGTCGACGAGGCGGCCCGCGCCTTCGCCCCGGCCCGCCCCCTGGAGGGCACGGCCCCCACCCGCTGGGGCCTCGCCTTCACCGCCCCGGACGCGAACGGCGTACGGCGGGAGGTGGTCGCCGAGTTCACCTGGGGGCTGTTGCAGCGGGTGGCCGTCGGCGACTAGCGCACGCTCCTGTCCACCGCGGCCAGGACGGCGTCCACCACCCTCGGCACGGACCCCGGGTGCAGGGAGAGGAACAGATTGGGCTCGACCAGTTCCAGCTCCATCACACACGGCTGACCGTCCGCGCCGTCCACCAGGTCGACACGGGCGTAGAGCAGTTCCGGAGCGCCCGGTACGGCGGCCAGGGCGCGCTCGGCGACGGCGCGTTCGGCCGGGGTCGGGGTCCAGGGCTCGAGGCCGGGGTGCGCCACCTTCCGCTCGTCGTACGCAGTGCCGGGCGTGAGAACGGCCCCTTTGCGGCTGGCGTGCAGCAGCCGCCCGCCGAAGAACTGCAGCGCCCGCTCGCCGGCCACGTCTATGCCCCGCACATAGGGCTGCACCATCGCCGTGAACCCCTCGGCGTGCATCCGTGCGAGCTGCCGTACGGCGGTGTCGTGCTCCTCGGGCGTGTACCGGGCGGCGAACCGGGCGCCCGCGCCCGAGGTGGGCTTGACGACGTACTCGTCGTCGGGCAGCTCGACGGGGTCGCCCGGGGCCACGTACCGGGTGGGAACGACCGGGACGCCCGCGGCGGCCAGCTCCCCGAGATAGCGCTTGTCGGTGTTCCAGCGCACGACGGGCGCCGGGTTCGCCAGCCGCGTGAGCTTCCCGCACCGTTCGGCCCAGGCGGTGAACTCGGCGGCCCGCCAGCTGTAGTCCCAGGTGGAACGGATCACGGCCAGGTCGTACGCCGCCCAGTCGACGTCCGGGTCGTCCCAGTACACGGCGTCGGCACCCGCTCCGGCCGCCGTCAACTCCCGTACGAGCACGGGAAGATCACCGTCGGTCGTCACCTCGGGACCGGGCCGGCAGGTGACGAGCGCGACGCGCGCGGTGGCGGTACGAAACACGTCAGGACTCCTGTTCGCGGGACGACATGTGCGCGCAGGCTAACAACGCCCCGGGAGACCGCGGCACCCGTGTTGACCTTCACCTGAGGTCTCCGTCACTGGGGAGGCGGGTTTTCGCTCACCCTGGTGTAGGAACGGATTCGATGTCCGCACCACGTCCTGTCCGCTTCGACGCGAGGAGTCCCGCGTGCCCTCCCTCTTTCCGGCCCTGACCGACCCCCGGGCGGCGCGGCGGCCCGCGCTGCGGTTCGGGGAGCGGGCCCTGACCCATGCCGAGCTGGCCGCGGCGGCGGGCGCGCTCGCCGGGCGACTGGGCGGGGCGGTACCCCCTGGGGCGGAGCCGACCGGAACGGAGTCGACCGCTCCGGTGGCGGCGGCCCAAGCGGCCCAAAGGGTGGCCCTGTGGGCCGCGCCCTCGCTGGAGACCGCCGTCGCGGTGGTGGCCGCGCTGACCGCCGGAGTGCCCGTCGTCCCGCTCAACCCGAAGTCCGGGGAGCGCGAGCTCGGCCACATCCTGGCGGACAGCGCGCCGTCGCTCGTCCTGGCCGCTCCCGGCGACGAACTGCCCGAACCCGTACGGGCGTTGGAGCGCGTGGACGTCGACGTACGCGGCACGGGAACGTACGCACCCGCCGAGGTCGACGACGAGAGTCCCGCCCTCGTCGTCTACACCTCCGGGACCACCGGCCCGCCCAAGGGCGCCCTCATCCCCCGCAGGGCCGTGGCCTCGACCCTCGACGCGCTCGCGGACGCCTGGCAGTGGACCGAGGACGACGTCCTGGTGCACGGGCTCCCGCTGTTCCATGTGCACGGGCTGGTGCTCGGCGTCCTGGGCCCCCTGCGGCGCGGCGGCTCCGTACGGCACCTGGGGCGCTTCGACACCGAAGGCGTGGCCCGCGAACTGGGCGCCGGGGCGACCATGCTGTTCGGGGTGCCGACGATGTACCACCGGATCGCGGAGGCGCTGCCCGGCGACCCCGAGCTGGCCAAGGCGCTCGCCGGGGCCCGGCTGCTGGTCTCCGGGTCCGCCGCGCTGCCGGTGCACGACCACGAGCGGATCGCCACCGCGACCGGGCGCCGGGTCATCGAGCGGTACGGCATGACGGAGACCCTGATGAACACCAGCGTCCGCGCGGACGGGGAGCCGCGCGCGGGAACGGTGGGCGTGCCGCTGCCGGGCGTGGACCTGCGGCTCGTCGAGGAGGACGGCACCCCGATCCCGGCGTACGACGGGGAGACCGTCGGCGAGATCCAGGTGCGCGGCCCGAACCTGTTCACCGGGTACCTCAACCGGCCCGACGCGACCGCCGCCGCCTTCACCGCCGACGGCTGGTTCCGCACCGGGGACATGGCGGTGCGCGAGCCCGACGGCTATGTGCGCATCGTGGGCCGCAAGGCCACCGACCTGATCAAGAGCGGGGGGTACAAGATCGGGGCGGGCGAGATCGAGAACGCGCTCCTGGAGCACCCGGGGGTGCGGGAGGCCGCCGTCACCGGCGAACCCGACGACGATCTGGGCGAGCGGATCGTCGCCTGGGTGGTGCCGGCCGACCCCGCCGACCTGCCCGGCGCCGACGAACTGGCCGACCATGTGGCGCGCCGGCTCGCCCCGCACAAGCGGCCCCGCACGGTCCGCTACCTCGACGCCCTGCCCCGCAACGACATGGGGAAGATCATGAAGCGGGCACTGGGCGATGCCTGAACGCCTGTCCGCGCGGGAGGCGCTCGCCCTCGTCACCGACGACTTCACCCGGCTGCCGGGCCCGGCGGCCGGGGAGTCCGGCCCGAACGGACCGCTCGCCTGGACGGGCTACGACGCCTCGCGCGCCCGCGCCACGGCGCGCACCGGCGAGGAGGAGTCCGTGGTGGTCGGGCGCGGGACCGTCGGCTCCACCCCGGCCGTGCTGATCGCGTTCGAGTTCGGCTTTCTGGGCGGCTCGCTCGGCGAGCGCACCGGGGACCGGCTGGAGGCGGCGCACACCTACGCCCGTACGCACCGGCTGCCGGTGCTCTCGCTGGTCGCGACGGGCGGCAGCCGGATGCAGGAGGGCATGCTCGCACTGACCCAGCTCCAGCGCGTGGCCCGGCAGTCGGCGCTCACCCGTGCCGCCGGGCTCGCGCAACTCGCGGTCCTGCGGGACCCGACGACCGGCGGCGGCTGGGCCACCCTGGGCGCGGGCGCCGACGTGGTGCTGGCCCTGCCCGGCGCCCAGGTGGGCTTCGCGGGCTCCCGGGTGCGCCCGCCGGACGCGGACCCGGCGGCGTACACGGCGGAGGCGCAGGTGGCGGCGGGCACGGTCGACGCGGTCGTACCGCCCGGGGAACTGCGGGCGGCGGTGGCCCTGTGGCTGGGACTGCTGACGGCGCCCTCGGCCGAACCCGCCCCGGTGCCCCGGGCGCTGGGCGCGGCCGGCCTCCCGGCGACCGGCTGGGACGCCGTACGGCGGGCCCGGGATCCGGAGCGGCCCCGCGCGCGGGCGTATCTGGACGCGTACTTCACCCGCCGCGCGGAGCTCGGCGGCGACCGCGGCGGCGGCCGGGACCCGGACGGCATGCTGTGCGGCTTCGGCAGCCACGACGGCCGTACGATCGCGTACGCCGCCCAGACCGGTACCGCCACCCGCCCCGCCGGATACCGTTCGGCCACCCGGCTGATCCGGCTGGCCGACGCCCTGTCCGTGCCCGTGCTGACGCTGGTGGACACGCCGGGCGCCGCCAACGACGCGGAGGCCGAGCGGCAGGGGGTGGGCGCCGCCATCGCGGACCTGTTCACCGCCGTGGCGACGGCCCGTACACCGCTGACCACCCTGGTGATCGGGGAGGGCGGCTCGGGCGGGGCGCTGGCCCTGGCCGCACCGGACAACACCTGGGCCACCCCGGACAGCTACTTCTCGGTCATCGCGCCGGAGCTCGCCGCCGCGATACTCAAGCGCCCGGCGGACCAGGTGCGGGCGACGGCGGACCAGCTGCGCGTACGCCCCCAGGATCTGGTAGCCCTCGGAGTGGTACGGGGAATCGCGGGCGAGAGGACCGTCTCACCCCCGCCGCACGGATGAACCGGCACGGCACCGCCGAGGACCGGCAGGGGGCTCCGACACGGACCCCGCACACCCTCCCCAGGACACAACGCGCCCGGACACACCCGATCGGGTGAACCCGCCTGGCCCTCTTCAAGGGGCGGGGTCTCCCGGACCGGGCGACGATGCAGAGGAGAGGCCCGCCACCCGGCGGCCACCCGCGGTCCGTTCTCGGGAGGTACCGCATGACCGTCAGCCTGGACCAGCTGCGCCGTTGCCACTTCGCCGTCGACCTCGGCGCGGCCAGGACCCGTGTGTACGTCAAGGGCTCGGGGCTGGTCGTCGACCAGCCGAGCGCCGCGGCGGTGAACACCCGGACCGGTTCGCTGATAGCGGTCGGCGAGCTGGCCGAGAAGATGACAGGGCGGACCCCCTCGTACATCCGCGTGATGCGACCGGTGTCCGGCGGCACCGTCGTCGACATCGAGATGGCCCAGCGCATGCTGCGCCATCTGCTCGGTGAGAAACTCCGCCGCACCCTGCGCCGCAAGCCCCGGCTCCGGGCCGCCGCCTGCACCCCGCACGATGCCGACCCGCTGGCCCAGCGCGCGGCGGTGGAGACGCTCGTCGGGCTGGGGGCGCGCCGGGTGGAACTGGTCGACACCCTGGTCGCCGCCGCGGTGGGCTGCGGGCTGCCCGTCGAGCAGCCCGAGGCCTCCATGATCATGGTGTGCGGTGCCGCCGCCACCCAGATCGCCGTCCTGTCGCTGGGGAACATCGTGACCGCGGAACGGATCCCGGTGGGCGGCGAGGCCGTCGACCACGCGATCGTCCAGCATCTGCGCCACGAGCACGCGTTGATGCTGCCGAGCCAGTCCGTACGCCCGCTGCGGGTGGCCCTCTCCGGCAACGGGACCGCCCCCGACACACTCGCCGCCACCGAGATCCTCGGCCGGGACGTGGCGACCGGGCTCGCGCGCTCGGTGAAGGTCGACACGGCGGCGGTGCGGGAGGCGATCGAGACCCCGCTGACGGCCGTGCTCGACGGCATCGGCAAGGTGCTGCGGGACTGCCCGCCCGACCTGGTGGCCGACCTCGCCGACCGCGGCATCATGATGGTCGGCGGCAGCGCCCTGCTCCCGGGCCTGGACCAGATGCTGCGCCAGTGGACCGGCATGCCGGTACGCATCGCCGAACGCCCCGACATCTGCGCCGTACAGGGCCTGGGCGCCATGCTGGAAGGCAAGATCAAGCCCCTGACCCTGAACCCGCTGGCGGCCTGACCCCGGACTACCGCGCGACGAGCGCCCGCAGTCCCTCCACGGACTCGGGCGCCGGCCGGTTGCTCCCGTGCCCGCTCACGGCACCACGCCGCCAGACGCGACTCCGGCGCGCGAAAAACGCCGGAGCGACCGATGGGCCCGCCCAAGAGCACCCCGAACCGCTCCCCCTCGAAGCCGCCCTTGCCGCGCCGGGCGCTGTCGGCGTTCGCCATGTTCCCCGGCCCGCGCCCTGCTGCCACCATGAGCATGGCTGTGTGTCCGGAGTGTCTAGTGCTGCGACCGGGAAGGTTCACGGCTCGCGACGCCCGGCATGGCACCAGGGAGAAGCCGGTGGCCCAGTCCGACGCGCCCGTGGCCTGGATCGGCCTCGGCGGCGTGCTCGCGGGCGCCGTGGGCGCCGCGCTGGGGCCAGATACGCCTCGCTCGGAGGGATCAAGGCCGCCGCGGTCCCGCAGCTCGACCCTCTCCAGGCCGAACTCCGCGCCTTCACCACGCCGTTCATCGAGGCCAGGATCCAGCTGATGCCGGCGCTGGGCGGGCAGACTCCACCGGACGAATGGGCACGGATCGCGCCAACCCTGCCGCGTACGGCGCCCAAGTGTGCCGATCCGCTCGCCCCGTACGAGATGCCGGTCACCGTGCGCGGCAACGCCCACCGGGTGGACGGCCAGATCCGCTCCCACCAGGCCCGCCGCATGATGTGAGTCCCGACGGCCGGGCGACGTGTCTTTCATCCCGTCGGTCGCGTCCGCGCGAGTCAAGCCCGCCGCGCCGAGAGCCGGCCCGGGCCGTCCGTGATCCTCCCCCGACCGAGTGCACCTGGAGCGAAACGGACGACTGCGGCCCCCGGAGCCTGTCCGGGGGCCGCAGACTTGATCGGCGCGCTCTGAGTCACTGCTGATCACATCGTTTCTGCGCGCGTAGCGTGCAGTGGGGCGGGTGGGACTCGAACCCACGGCCGACGGATTATGAGTCCGCTGCTCTAACCGGCTGAGCTACCGCCCCATCACGGCGCGTCGCGTACATGTGTGCGCGCCGTCTGCCGCAGCATAGCCGCTCATACGATCTCCTGCTTCGGATGGTCGGCTACACGTGACCTTGAGGACTCCGCCGTGGGCGTGACGGTTCCTGCGGACATGAAAAAGGACCCCTGAGGGGTCCTCTTCAGACGCTCCCCCGACTGGACTCGAACCAGTAACCTGCCGGTTAACAGCCGGCTGCTCTGCCAATTGAGCTACGGAGGATCGAGCTCCCCCGACTGGACTCGAACCAGTAACCTGCCGGTTAACAGCCGGCTGCTCTGCCAATTGAGCTACGGAGGAATGCCTCGTTGCATCGAACGTACCCTCCTGGGTATCCGCCAGGGGGCGCGCGCTCGCTGCGACACATACATTAGCGCAAGCAGAGGGGTGCTCCGCCAATCGGTACCCGCCGCGCCGGATGCCCACCCAAGGGACGACGCAGACGCAAGGGAAGGATGGCCGCCATGCGCTATCGGCTCACGTTCGTCGCCGGGCTTGTCCTGGGCTATGTGCTCGGCACACGAGCCGGACGCGAACGTTACGAGCAGCTGAAGAAGTCCGCCCGTCAGGTCGCGCAGAACCCCGCCGTGCGCAACACCGCCGAGACGGCCGCACAGCAGGGGCGCGAGATCGCCGGCAAGGCGTACCACGCGGTGAGCGACAAGGTCGGCGACCACATGCCCGACTCGGTCGCCGGCCGGGTGCGCTCGCTGCGGGCACGGAACGCGAACGGCGACGGCTCGGACGACTGGGGCACCAGCAACACCTGACCCCGGGCTCGGGAAGTAAGGGATCGCACCGGCAGCACCACCTGCCGCTCCCGCCACGGCCGCACCCGACCCGCTTCTGCCACGGCTGTCCCTCCCGCCCCAGCGGGCACCCCGACCGCCTCCGCCGCGGTAGCCCTCCGATGACAGTCCGCCGCCGTCCCGAGGAGACGCGGCCACCCCCCTCCGTACGGCAGAATTTCCGCCATGGGGATAGTCGCCGGGTTGGACAGTTCGCCCGATTTCACTCGTATCGTCGTCTGCGACGCGGACACGGGGTCCGTGCTCAGGCAGGGATATGCACCGCATCCCGTCGAGAGCACCGAGGGTGGCAGCCGTCCCTCCGACGTCGATCCGCAGGCCTGGCTGCTGTCCCTGGGGGAGGCGGCCGGCGGCGGACTCCTGGAGGGCGTCCAGGCCATCGGTGTCTCGGCGCAGCAGAACGCGCTGGTCCCCCTCGACTCCCGGGGCGCCACCGTGCGGCCCGCGCTGGTCGGCGGTGACAAGCGGGCGCAGGTCGCGGCGGCCGACCTGATCGACGCCCTCGGCGGACGGCAGGCCTGGGCCGAGGCCGTCGGCTGCGTCCCGCAGGCCGCGCAGCCCGTGACCAAGCTGCGCTGGCTGGCCCGGAGCGAACCCGACAACGCGCGCCGCACCGCCCTGCTGCTGCAGGCCCATGACTGGCTCGTGTGGCAGTTGCTCGGGCGGCCCCTGAGAAGGACCACCGACCGCGGCGGGGCCTCCGGCACCGGGTACTGGTCGGCGGCGACCGGCGCCTACCGCACCGACCTCGTCGAGCTGGCGCTCGGCCACCAGGCCGCGCTCCCCGAGGTGCTCGGCCCCTCGGAGGCGGCCGGTACGACACCGGAGGGCCTGCTGATCTCCGCGGGCACCGGCGAGACCATGGCCGCCGCCCTCGGCCTCGGCATCGGGCTCGGCGACGCGGTCGTCTCGCTCGGCGCCTCCGGGTCCGTGATGGCCGTACACCCCGAGGCGCTCGTCGACTCCACCGGGATGATCACCTCCCTGGCGGACGCGACGGGCATGCATCTGCCGGTGGTGACCACGCTCAACGCCGTGCGCACCCTGCGCGGCGCCGCCGAACTCCTCGGCATGCCCGACCTGGAGTCGCTGTCGGAGCTGGCCATGAAGTCGACGCCCGGCTCCCACGGTCTGGTGCTCCTGCCCTATCTGGAGGGCGAGCGGACCCCGAATCTGCCGCACACCGCGGGCACCCTGGCCGGGCTGCGGCGCGAGTCGATGAAGCCCGAGCACCTGGCGCGCGCCGCGTTCGAGGGGATGCTGTGCGGGCTCGCGGACGCGCTGGACGTGCTGCGCGGCCGCGGGGTCGACGTGCGGCGGATCTTCCTGCTCGGTGCCGCCGCGGAGCTTCCCGCCGTACAGGCGGCGGCTCCCGCCCTGTTCGGAGTCCAGGTCGTGGTGCCGCAGCCCGCCGACTACGCGGCGTTCGGCGCGGCCCGGCAGGCGGCCTGGTCCCTCGGCGTGTCACAGGGCACCCTCGACCCGCGCACCCCGCCGGCCTGGCAGGGCGCGGTGGCGCAGGTTCTGGAGCCCGGTGACGAGCTGGCCGTGGGTCAGGCAGTACGTCAGCAGTACGTGTCGGTACGCGAACAGACGCATCCGGGGGCGTTCCGGTCACAGCCGTAGCTCATGGGCCGTGGGCCGGAGGCCGGTCCCGCGCCTGCCCGCGCCGCCCCCGATGTCGCAACGTCACACGCCCGGATGTCCCCGCGCCACCCCATCCGTCACCTCCCCCTACTCCGCCCGGTAGCTGAGTCCGAGTCAGCCCGACGGCCCCGCCGTCGGCTTAATTCGGTTGAGGTAACGCGGGTGGAGTGTCCGACGATAGGGGGTGGTGCACCTCCGCCCGCCCCGCCTCCGTCTGCAACTCCGAGAGATCTCGCGTGCTCATACGACTTCTGAGGGCCCACCTGGCCCCATACCGGAAACCCATCATCCTGCTGGTGCTGCTGCAGTTGCTGCAGACCTGCGCCACGCTCTATCTGCCCACCCTCAACGCGCACATCATCGACCACGGTGTCGTGAAGGGGGACACGAACTACATCGTGACCTTCGGCGGTCTGATGATCGCGGTCTCGCTGGGTCAGGTCCTCTGCAACATCGGCGCCGTCTACTTCGGCGCCCGTACCGCGTCCTCCGTCGGCCGGGACATGCGGGCCGCCGTCTTCGACCGGGTGCAGTCGTTCTCCTCGCGTGAGCTGGGCCACTTCGGCGCGCCTTCGCTGATCACCCGCACCACGAACGACGTGCAGCAGGTGCAGATGCTCACGCTGATGACGTTCACCCTGATGGTGTCGGCGCCGATCATGTGCGTGGGCGGCATCGTCATGGCGCTCGGTCTGGACGTGCCGCTGTCCGGCGTCCTGGTGGCCGTGGTGCCCGTGCTCGGCATCTCCGTGACGCTGATCGTGCGCCGGCTGCGCCCGCTGTTCCGCACCATGCAGGTCCGTCTCGACACCGTGAACCGGGTGCTGCGCGAGCAGATCTCGGGCAACCGGGTGATCCGCGCCTTCGTCCGCGACGACTACGAGAAGGGCCGCTTCCAGGGTGCCAACACCGAGCTGACCGAGGTGTCCCTCGGCACCGGCCGCACGCTGGCGCTGATGTTCCCCCTGGTGATGACCGTGGTGAACCTGTCGTCGATCGCCGTGGTCTGGTTCGGCGCGCACCGCATCGACAGCGGCGGCATGCAGATCGGCGACCTGACCGCGTTCCTCGCCTACCTCATGCAGATCGTGATGTCCGTGATGATGGCGACCTTCATGTTCATGATGGTGCCGCGCGCCGAGGTGTGCGCCGAGCGCATCGAGGAGGTGCTCGGCACCGAGTCGAGCGTCGTGCCGCCCGCCGCCCCGGTGTTCGAGCTGCGTCGCCACGGGTATCTGGAGATCCGCGGCGCCGGGTTCCGCTACCCGGGTGCCGAGGAGCCGGTCCTCAAGGCCATCGACGTGGAGGCCCGGCCGGGTGAGGTGACGGCCGTCATCGGGTCGACCGGCAGCGGCAAGTCGACCCTGCTCGGGCTGATCCCCCGCCTGTTCGACGCCACCGAGGGCGAGGTGCTCGTGGACGGCGTGAACGTCCAGGAGGTCGACCCGGCGCTGCTCGCGAAGACGGTCGGACTCGTCCCGCAGAAGCCGTACCTGTTCGCCGGGACGGTCGCCACCAATCTGCGCTACGGCAACCCGGACGCCACCGACGAGGAGCTGTGGCACGCGCTGGAGGTGGCGCAGGCCAAGGAGTTCGTGTCCAAGCTGGAGAACGGCCTCGACTCCCCCATCGCACAGGGCGGGACCAACGTCTCCGGCGGCCAGCGCCAGCGCCTCGCCATCGCCCGCACCCTCGTGCAGCGCCCCGAGATCTACCTCTTCGACGACTCCTTCTCCGCGCTCGACTACGCGACCGACGCGGCCCTGCGCGCGGCGCTCTCACGCGAGACCGCCGAGGCGACCGTCGTCATCGTCGCCCAGCGGGTGGCGACCATCCGGGACGCCGACCGGATCGTGGTCCTCGACGAGGGCCGGGTCGTCGGCACCGGTCGCCATCACGAGCTGATGGCAGGCAACGAGACCTACCGGGAGATCGTGCTCTCCCAGCTGACGGAAGCGGAGGCCGCCTGATGGCCGGGCCCATGGGACGCATGATGGGCGCGGGCGGCCCCGACCAGCGCTCGATGGACTTCAAGGGGTCCGGAAAACGGCTCCTCGCCCAGTTCAAGCCCGAACGCACCCTCATGATCGCGATGCTGGTCTGCGGTGTGCTGAGCGTGGGGCTCTCCGTGATCGGGCCGAAGATCCTCGGCAAGGCCACCGACCTGGTCTTCGCCGGCATCATCGGCCGGCAGATGCCCGCCGGGCTCACCAAGGCGCAGGTGCTCGCCTCCATGCGCAAGCGGGGCGAGGGCGGCATCGCGGACATGCTGTCCGGCACGGACTTCACCCCGGGCAAGGGCATCGACTTCGGTGCCGTCGGGAACATCCTGCTGCTCGCGCTGGGCACGTTCCTGGTGTCCGGCCTGCTGATGGCGGTCACCACCCGGCTGTCCAACCGGGCCATCAACAAGACCGTCTACCGGCTGCGTGAGGACGTACAGGCGAAGCTGTCGCGCCTTCCGCTGTCGTACTTCGACAAGCGGCAGCGCGGCGAGGTCCTCAGCCGCGCCACCAACGACATCGACAACATCGGGCAGACGCTCCAGCAGTCGATGGGGCAGATGATCAACTCGCTGCTGACGATCATCGGTGTGCTCGCGGTGATGTTCTGGGTGTCGTGGCTGCTGGCGCTGGTCGCGCTGGTGACCGTGCCGCTGTCCTTCGTCGTGGCCACCCGGATCGGCAAGCGGTCGCAGCCGCACTTCGTGCAGCAGTGGCGCACCACCGGCCAGCTGAACGCGCACATCGAGGAGATGTACACCGGGCACACCCTGGTGAAGGTGTTCGGCCGCCAGGAGGAGTCGGCGCGGCGGTTCGCGGAGCAGAACGAGCAGCTCTACGAGGCCGGGTTCAAGGCGCAGTTCAACAGCGGCATCATGCAGCCGCTGATGATGTTCGTGTCGAACCTCAACTATGTGCTGGTGGCCGTCGTGGGCGGTCTGCGGGTGGCGTCGGGTGCGCTGTCCATCGGTGATGTGCAGGCCTTCATCCAGTACTCGCGGCAGTTCTCGATGCCGCTGACGCAGGTCGCGTCGATGGCGAACCTCGTGCAGTCGGGTGTCGCCTCGGCGGAGCGGATCTTCGACCTGCTGGACGCCGAGGAGCAGGCGGCGGACCCGGTGCCGGGCCTGCGTCCCGAAGAGCTGCGCGGGCGGGTCGCGCTGGAGGACGTGTCGTTCCGCTACGACCCGGACAAGCCGCTCATCGAGCACCTGTCGCTGGCGGTGGAGCCGGGGCACACGGTCGCTATCGTCGGCCCGACCGGAGCCGGCAAGACGACGCTCGTGAACCTGCTGATGCGGTTCTACGACGTCACGGGCGGCCGGATCACGCTCGACGGGGTCGACATCGCGAAGATGTCCCGGGACGAACTGCGGGCCGGGATCGGCATGGTGCTCCAGGACACCTGGCTGTTCGGCGGGACCATCGCGGAGAACATCTCCTACGGTGCCGCGCGCGAGGTCACGCGCGGGGAGATCGAGGAGGCCGCTCGGGCGGCCCACGCCGACCGGTTCATCCGTACGCTGCCGGACGGCTACGACACCGTGATCGACGACGAGGGCACGGGCGTCAGCGCGGGCGAGAAGCAGCTCATCACCATCGCGCGGGCGTTCCTGTCGGACCCGGTGATCCTGGTCCTCGACGAGGCGACGAGCTCCGTCGACACCCGGACCGAGGTGCTGATCCAGAAGGCGATGGCGAAGCTGGCACACGGACGGACGTCGTTCGTCATCGCGCACCGGCTGTCGACGATCCGGGACGCGGACACGATCCTCGTGATGGAGAACGGCTCCATCGTGGAACAGGGCACGCACGAGGAACTGCTGGCGGCCGACGGCGCCTACGCGCGGCTGTACAAGGCGCAGTTCGCGCAGGCGGTCGCGGAGGTCGACTGAGTTCCCGGGGCCGCTCCTCGTGAGCGGCCCCTCTCAGTCGAGATAGCCCCTCAGCTGGTCCGCGAACGCGTGGTCCCGGAGCTTGTGCAGGGTCTTGGACTCGATCTGGCGGATGCGTTCGCGGGTCACGCCGAAGATACGGCCGATCTCCTCCAGGGTGCGGGGACGGCCGTCGACGAGGCCGTAGCGGAGTTGTACGACCTTGCGTTCGCGTTCGCCGAGGGTGGACAGGACCGCTTCCAGGTGCTGCCGCAGCAGCAGGAACGCGGCCGACTCGACCGGGCTCGCGGCGTCCCCGTCCTCGATGAGGTCGCCGAGGGCCACGTCGTCCTCCTCGCCGACGGGCGCGTGCAGCGAGACGGGCTCCTGGGCGAGCCGCAGCACCTCGATGACCCGCTCGCCGGGCAGTTCCAGGTGTGCGGCGACCTCTTCCGGTGTCGGTTCGTAGCCGCGTTCCTGGAGCATGCGGCGCTGGACGCGGACGACGCGGTTGATGAGTTCGACGACATGCACCGGGACGCGGATGGTGCGGGCCTGGTCGGCCAGGGCGCGGGACATGGCCTGGCGGATCCACCAGGTCGCGTACGTCGAGAACTTGTAGCCGCGGGCGTAGTCGAACTTCTCGACGGCCCTGATCAGGCCGAGGTTCCCCTCCTGGACGAGGTCCAGCATGGTCAGCCCGCGGCCGATGTAGCGCTTGGCGACGGAGACGACGAGCCGGAGGTTGGCCTCGATCAGCCGCCGCTTGGCCATCCGCCCCATGACCACCAGCCGGTCCAGGTCCAGGGCGAGTTCGGTGTCGAGGTCGGGGGTGCGGGCGAGCTTCTCCTCGGCGAACAGTCCGGCCTCGACGCGGCGGGCGAGTTCGACCTCCTCGGCGGCCGTGAGCAGGGGGATGCGGCCGATCTCGCGCAGATACTGGCGGAACAGGTCCGAGGAGGGACCGCCGGTGTCGGCGTGCCCGCGGAGCGGCTCGACGGGCTCGGGCGCGGGCTCTGCCGCGTCGGCGTCGGGGAGTTCGGGCGGCTCCTCCGTTCCGGACGGGTCCTGCGGTTCGGCGTCCGTCTCGGGGTGGTGCGCGAGCCGGCCCTGCGGGGGCACCGCGGCAAGGACGTCGCTGTCGGCGTCCGGATCGTCGTGGCCGGTCTCGGTCTCTATCAGGGTCTGGGTCTGCACGGGTGCGACCTCCAGGAATGTCGCTGCTGAGGGGTGCGACAGCGGTACGTCGGGGACGGGACCGGTGGTCCGCCCACCGGCCATCCCGTAGTCGTCGAGCGGGACCGCGGGGTGTCGGACCCGTGGACGGGCCGGCCGCGCTCCGGGGACTCAGGCACCGCACCCCAGTGTGGGGTACGACACATCGCCGCCACGAGGGGCGTGCGACCACTTTTTGAGTCCGGTGCGTGACCGGCCGGTTACTCAGCTCGCTTGACCGTCGCACCGGCAGTGACCGATGAGGCAGGACGGGGAGCCGAAGTCCCCGGCGGCGCTCAGAGGGCTGACGCGCCGCGTTCCCGCAGTGCCTGGTCGTACTGTTGCAGGACCCACAGCTCGTTCTGCACGGCGGCGAGTTGGGCCGGGTCTCCGTAGGCGCCGAGGCGGGTCAGGGTGCTCTGGACGTCACGGACCCGGCGTTCGACCGCCCGGCGGCGGACCGTGACCAGCTGGGCGCCCACGTAGGCCTCGTCCACCTCCTTGCGGAGCATGATCGCCTCGACGGCCAGCTCCGTGACCATGGCGCGGACCGTGTCGTCGGGTGCCGCGTCGCGGACGCGGACCAGATACTCCTGCGGGTCCTGGGCGCCGTACTCGGCACCTCCCGCGTCCATGATCGCCTGGCGGACGGCCGCGTACGGCGCCGCCGTGAACTCGTCGACCCCGTACGCGTCGAACGCCGGGGAGACCATCTCCGGCCACTGGAGCGCGAGTTTGAGCAGTTCCCGCTCGGTCGCGTAGACCGGGTTGCGGAGGTTGAGCGCGGGGCCCGGGACCGCCGGGCGGGGCGCCGCCTGGTACGGCTGCTGAGCGCGCTGTCCGGCCGGCGCCGGTCCCCGGCCGCCCCGGTCGCGGGCCCAACGGGCCAGCTGAGCCACCCGCTTGACCACGAACTGGGTGTCGAGGATGCCGAGCATGCCGGCGAGCTGGACCGCGACCTCGTGCTGGGCACCGCTGTTCTTGATCCGGGCGACGACCGGCGCCGCCTCGTCCAGCGCGGCGGCGCGGCCCGCCGGGGTGTCCAGATCGTAGCGGCCGACGATCTGGCGGAGCGCGAACTCGAAGAGGGGGGTGCGGGGTTCGGTCAGGTCGGCGACCGCCTCGTCGCCCTTGGCGAGACGCAGCTCGCAGGGGTCCATGCCGTCCGGCGCGATCGCGATGTAGGTCTCGGCGGCGAACTTCTGGTCGTCCTCGAAGGCCCGCAGGGCCGCCTTCTGCCCGGCCGCGTCACCGTCGAAGGTGAAGATCACCCGGGCCGAGCCGTTGTCCATCAGCAGCCGGCGCAGGATCTTGATGTGCTCGCCGCCGAAGGCCGTGCCGCAGGTCGCGATGGCCGTGGTGACGCCCGCGAGATGGCAGGCCATGACGTCGGTGTAGCCCTCGACCACCACCGCCCGGCTCACCTTGGCGATCTCCTTCTTCGCCAGGTCGATGCCGTACAGCACCTGGGACTTCTTGTAGATCGCGGTCTCGGGTGTGTTCAGGTACTTGGGTCCGTTGTCCGCCTCGTACAGCTTGCGCGCGCCGAAGCCGACGACGTCCCCGCCGATGTCGCGGATCGGCCACATCAGCCGGCCGCGGAAGCGGTCGATGGGGCCCCGGCGGCCCTCCTGGGAGAGGCCGGAGAGGATCAGCTCCTTGTCGCTGAAGCCCTTGCCGCGCAGATAGCGGGTGAGGTGATCCCAACCCTGGGGGCTGTAGCCGACGCCGAAGTGGACCGCGGCGGCCTGGTCGAAGCCCCGCTCGGCCAGGAACGCGCGTCCCGTGTCGGCCTCGGGGCTGGTGTCGAGCTGCTCCGCGTACCAGTCGGCGGCGAGCCGGTGGGCCTCGACCAGGCGGATGCGCTCACCGCGCTGGTGGGTGGGGTTGTACCCGCCCTCCTCGTAGCGCAGCGTGATGCCGGCGCGGGCGGCCAGGCGCTCGACCGACTCGGAGAAGGACAGGTGGTCGACCTTCATCACGAACGTGATGGTGTCGCCGCCTTCCTGGCAGCCGAAGCAGTGGAACAGTCCCTTGCTCGGGCTGACCTGGAAGGACGGGGACTTCTCGTCGTGGAAGGGGCACAGGCCCTTCAGGTTGCCGCCGCCCGCGTTGCGCAGCTGGAGGTACTCGGACACGACGGCGTCGATCGGGACCGCGTCCCTGACCGCCTTCACGTCCTCGTCGTTGATCCGTCCTGCCACGAGGAGATTCTACGGGGGCGGTGTGACAGCGGCGGCAGCCGTCGCGTCAGGGGACCAGGCTCTCCAGCGGTACCCCGGGGTCCGCCAGTGCCTCCTGGTCCACCGGCGTCCTGGCCCGGATCAGGTTCTGGATCCGCTCTGTGACGTCCCACACGTTCACGTTCATCCCGGCCAGCACCCTCCCCTCCTTCAGCCAGAACGCGATGAAGTGCCGCTTGCCCACGTCACCGCGCAGCACCACCTCGTCGTACGACCCGGGCGGCGCCCACCCCGAGTACTCCATCCCCACGTCGTACTGGTCGGAGAAGAAGTACGGCACCCGGTCGTACGTCACCTCGCACCCGAGCATCGCGCGGGCCGCCGCCGGACCGCCGTTCAGCGCGTTCGCCCAGTGCTCCACGCGCAGCCGGGTGCCGAAGAGGGGCAGGTGGAAGGAGGCGATGTCGCCGGCCGCGTAGATGTCGGGGTCGGAGGTGCACAGCCGCTCGTCGACCACGACGCCCCCGCCGTGCGCGCGGTCGGCGATCTCCAGGCCCGAGGACTCCGCGAGCGCGGTGCGGGGCGCGGCACCGATCGCCGCGAGCACGTCGTGCGCGGGGTGCTCCTCGCCGTCGTCGGTGCGGGCGGCCAGCACCACACCGTCCTGGCCGACGATCTCGGTGAGCCGCACCCCGAAGCGGAAGCGGACGCCGTGCTCGCTGTGCAGTTCGGCGAAGAGGCTGCCGAGCTCGGGGCCGAGGACCGCGTGCAGCGGGGTCGGCTCGGGCTCGATGACGGTGACCTCCGCGCCGTACTCGCGGGCCGCGGCGGCGACCTCCAGGCCGATCCAGCCGGCGCCCGCGATCACGAGATGGCCGTTGTCCCGGCCGAGTGAGGTGAGGACGCCCTTGAGGCGCTCGGCATGGGCGAGACGGCGCAGATGGTGGACGCCCGCGAGGTCCGTGCCGGGGATGTCGAGGCGGCGCGGCTCGGCGCCGGTGGCCAGCAGCAGCTTGTCGTAGTGGACGAGGGTGCCGTCGTCGCCGAAGCGGACCGTCTTCGCCGCGCGGTCGACGGCGTCCACGGTCTGGCCGAGATGCAGCTCGATGTCGTTGCGCGCGTACCAGGAGGGTTCGTGGACGAAGACGCTGTCGCGCTCCTCCTTGCCCAGCAGATAGCCCTTGGACAGCGGCGGTCGCTCGTAGGGGTGGTCGCGTTCGTCGCAGATCAGTATCACGCGGCCGGTGAAACCCTCCGCGCGGAGCGTCTCGGCCGCCTTCGCGCCGGCAAGACCTCCTCCGACGATGACGAATGTCTGATCCGCGTCGACCACTTGATGCCTCCTCGTAAGGATGTCGCCACATGGGAGCGTCCCGCACGTGGTGGGCTGCGGGAAGAGGGGGTGGCCCGATCAGGCCACTCAGGGTCACCTCCTGGACCCGTATGTCCCGGCTGTCTCAGTGTGTGCGGGTCACCCGCGTCCCGTCAGCCGGGCGCGCAGGGATCCCGCCGAGGCGTCGGTGAGCGAGGCGATCTGGTCGACGATCACCCGCTTGCGGGCGCGGTCGTCGGCCGCCTCGTGGAACAGCGCCCGGAACTGCGGGTCGAGCCCTTCGGGCGCGCGGGCGGTGAGCGCCTCGGCCAGTTCGGCCACGACGATCCGCTGCTCGGCGCGGATCCGCTCCTGCTCGGCGCGCTGCATCACATACCGGTCGGCGACCGCCTTGAGGACCGCGCACTCCATGCGGGTGCTTCTGGGGACGACGAGTTCGGCGGCGTACCGGGTGAGGCGGCCGCTGCCCCAGGCCGCCCGGGTCGCGCCCTCCGCGGCCAGGCAGAAGCGGCCGATGAGCTGGCTGGTGGCGTCCTTCAGCCGGGCCTGGGCGACGGCGGAGCCGTCGTAGCCGTGCGGCCACCACTCCTGGGTCAGCAGCCGGTCGAGGGCCTCGGCCAGCTCCTCGGGGTCGGTGTCCGCGGCCACGTACCGCCCGAGGGCGACGGCGAAGACCGCCTGCCGCTCGGGGTCGGCGTGCAGACAGCCCGGGTCGATGTGACCGGCGTGCAGGCCGTCCTCGAAGTCGTGCACCGAGTAGGCCACGTCGTCGGACCAGTCCATGACCTGGGCCTCGAAGCAGGTGCGGTCGTCGGGGGCGCCCTTGCGGAACCAGTCGAAGACGGGCCGGTCGTCCTCGTAGACCCCGAACTTCGGGGACGCGGGGTCGGCGGGGTGGGCGCCGCGCGGCCAGGGGTACTTGGTGGCGGCGTCGAGGGCGGCGCGGGTGAGGTTCAGCCCCACGCTGACGAGTTCGCCGGTGCCTGGGCTGCGCACGAAACGCTTGGGCTCGATCCGGGCGAGCAGGCGCAGGGACTGGGCGTTGCCCTCGAAGCCGCCGCAGTCCCGGGCGAACTCGTTCAGCGCCTGTTCGCCGTTGTGCCCGAAGGGCGGGTGGCCGAGGTCGTGGGAGAGGCAGGCGGCCTCGACGAGGTCCGGGTCGCAGCCGAGGGCCGCGCCCAGCTCCCGGCCGACCTGGGCGCACTCCAGGGAGTGGGTGAGCCGGGTGCGAGGGCTCGCGTCCCAGGCGTCGGTGGGGGTCCCCCCTGTTCGAGCGGAGCCGAGAACCTGGGGGACGCTGCCCGGGGTGACGACCTGGGTCTTGCCCGCCAGACGGCGCAGTGCCGCCGAGTGCAGCACGCGGGCGCGGTCGCGCTGGAAGGCGGTGCGGCCCGGGCGCTTGTCCGGCTCGGCGGCCCAGCGCTCGGTGTCCGTGGCGTCGTAGGCCCGGGCGGTCGCCGGACCGTCCCCGTACCGCGCGGAGGTCGTGTGGCCCTTCGGTGCAGTCCCGTCCATGACCCGACAGTAGACGCAGCCGGTGACAATCGGGATGTCGGCGTCCGCTTGGACTCGGCCGTTTCCCGCGCGGGCCGGTCGCGGTCAGGCCGACGCCAGGGCGTGGACGGCGGCCGGCTCGGAGGCGGCGAGGGCCTGGTCGTAGCGGTGCAGGACCAGACGGGCCACGGCCGGGTGCGCGCCGAGCGGGGCGGCCGCGATCCAGGGGGCCGCCGCGGCGCACTCGGTGGCGAACCGGCCCGGCGCCGCGAAGTACGAGGCGACGGCGATCCGGTGGTGGCCGCGGGCGGCGAGCGAGCGCACCGCCGCGGACACGGTGGGCGTGGCGGCGGAGGCGTAGGCGGGGACGACGGGCACACCGAGGCGTTCGGCGAGGAGCCGGGCGGTGCGGCGGGTGTCGGCGGCGGAGTCGGGGTCGCGGGAGCCGGCGGCGGCGAGCACCACCGCGCTCGCCCGGCGCCGGGCGTCGCTCCCCTCGGCCGGCCAGCCGGCCTCGACGAGCCGGGCGTAGAGCGTCTCCACGAGCAGGGGGTGCGGGCCGAGCGGGGCGGCCACGCGGGTGCCGGCCCGCGCCGCGCCGGCCATCTCGGGGATGTCCCGCTTGACGTGGTGGCCGCGGCCGAGGAGCAGCGGTACGAGCACGGCCCGGCCCTCGCCGAGGGAGGCGAGCGTGTCGGGGAGCAGTGGCGCGTTCAGCTCGATGTGGCCGAGGCGCACGGGCAGCCGGGGCCGCAGTTCGCGCACCCGTTCCGCGAGGGCGCCCACGGTGGACAGGGCCCGCGGGTCGCGGCTGCCGTGCGCGACCAGGACCAGCGTGGGCGGGGCCGGGTGCCGGGTGCCGTCGCGGGAGACGAGGCTGAGCCGGCTGCCGAGCTCGCCGGCGATCCGGTTCATGAGCTGCGCCGCGCTGTCGAGGCCGGCGCCGTGGGGCGGCCGGCCGCCGGGGCGGGACTCGTCGTGGGAGGGGTTCGACGCCGTCATGGACCGATCCTGGCGGTGCCACGTTGCCGTGCCGTTGCAGGGCCGTGACGGGTGTTTTCCGGGGTTTCACGGCAGCGGTGCGGGTGGTGTGATGAGGCGTCCGGGGACCCGCGGCTCGGTGGGCGAACCGGATCACCGTACGCCGCGTCTCCACTGACGACGACCGGTGACGACCGGTGCACCACCGACTCCCGGAGGGGACGCGTTTCGATGGGCCTGCCGCGCCTGAGGATCCGCAGACCGAGGCTGCCGCGCACCCGCACCGGGCGGCGGCGCACCGTTCAGGTCCTGATGCTGCTGTGCGTCCTGGCGCTGCTGCCGTCGACCTGGCTGTATCTCGCCACGGGCGACCGGCTGCGCACGGTCGCGGACGTGCCGCGGACGCAGGTCGCCGTGGTGTTCGGCGCGGGTCTGTGGGACGGCGAGCCGTCGCCGTACCTCGCAAACCGTCTGGACGCGGCGGCCCGGCTGTACCGGGAGGGCCGCATCGGGGTCGTGCTCGTCACCGGCGACAACAGCCGCGCGGACTACGACGAGCCGGACGCGATGCGCACCTATCTGACGCGGCACGGCGTGCCGGACGAACGGATCGTCAGCGACTACGCGGGCTTCGACACCTGGGACTCCTGCGTCCGTGCCCGGAAGATCTTCGGCGTGGAGCGGGCGGTCCTGATCAGCCAGGGCTTCCACATCCGCCGCGCGGTCGCCCTGTGCCGGGCGGCGGGCATCACGTCGTACGGCGTCGGTGTCGACGCCAAGCACGACGTGACCTGGTACTACGGCGGCACCCGGGAGGTCTTCGCGGCGGGCAAGGCGGCCCTGGACGTGGTGTTCCACCCGGACCCGAGGTTCCTCGGCCCGCGGGAGCCCGGGGTCGAGAAGGCCCTGGCCGCGTCGGGGCGGTGACGGGGCCGGGGCTCAGGGAGACGGGGGGTTCGCCGGGCGGGAGGCGCTCGCCGCGCTGTCCGGTGCCGGTGTCCTCGCGGTGCGCGGGGTGCTCGTCGCGGACGGCGTGGGCTCCCGCGCCGGGTCGACGCCGATGGTCAGCACCCCGACGAGCCCCCGGCCCACGCTCCCCGTGACGCTCATCAGTCCGTCCTTCCCGCCGCCCCTGCGGTACACCGGGTCCTCGGCGAGCGGAGTGCGCGTGCCGGTGCGCCGGGTGTACGGGGTCCTCGCGTACACCGCGTCGGTGTAGCGGTCGGGGAAGAAGAGCTGTCCGGTCCAGTTGACCCTGCCGCCTTGATAACCCCGGTCGGTCCAGCTGCCGCCGGTGCGGACCATGACGTTGATGTGGGGGGCCCGGCCCGTGCTCCAGCCGGGGAAGACCGTGGTGAACTCGGCGAGGCCCGCGTCGTCGGTCGTCTGGGCGCCACGCAGGAACGTCCTGGAGCCGGCCGGGCCGCCCGGCGCGGGTGCCCGGTCGCCCGGACGCGCGTCGGGATGGCCGGAGTAAGAGCCCCAGACGTCGCAGTGCCAGATCTCGACGTCGGCGCCCGCGAGGACGGCGCAGGCGTGCGGATGGTCACGCACGGTCAGCCGCAGCCTCAGCGGAACGCCCTGCCTGCCCTCGGTGACGTCCTTGCGCAGGGGCGCGCCGTCCAGGTGGTAAGGGCCCGGCACCACACTGCGGTTGAGCACGCACAGCTCGGCGTCCGGTGCGGTGTCCGGCACCCCGTCGCGACCGGGTCCGGCCCCCTCACGCCCCCGAGCACCGGTGTCGTCGTCCGAGGAGAGGACGGAGAAGAGCCCGAATCCGAGGACGGCACCCGCGGCGGCGCCGCCCAGCGCGAGTGCCCGCCGCCGGGTGATGTCGCTGTCGGTCATGGGCGGGACCCTAGGGCCGTGCGGGGCGGCGGCGGGAGGGGACGCACGGTGCGGTCGCCCGCACGAGCGACAGGGGGCCAGGGGCTCACAACTCCGCGCGCGCGGGGGCGCCCGGCTCACCCCCGGGCGCGCCAGTCGCCGCCCTCGACGCGTCTGCCGTGCGTCCGCAGCCGTGCCGCGACGGCCGGCCCGGCGACGTACACCCAGGCCCGTACGGCCCGGCCGTCTCCCGCCGTCACCTCCCGCGCCACCCGGTCGTAGAGGCTGCGGGGGTCGCCCGGCACACAGTCCTCCAGGCGGTCGAGGGCGACGAGGAGCGCGTCGTACGAGCCGGGGAGCGCGGTGACGATGTCGCCGCTGACCGTGCCACCGTCCGTCTCCACGGCGTACGGGTATCCGGGGCCGTGGTACAGCACGGCCCCGGCCAGCAGCCCCGGTTCCTCGGAGCGGGTGCGGCCGCGCAGGAACAGGTCGTGGTTGCGCTCGCCGGGGCGCAGGGTCCCGTACACGAAGAACGGCAGACTCACGGGCCCGCCTCCCGGCCGCCGTCCCGGGCGGATCCGCCGGCCCTGACCATGGCGCTCTCCTTCCGCGCTCTACCGAAGCCTTGCAGGAACGATTCTGCCCCCCACACATACCTCCGCGAACGCGCTATGGACATGACATGTCATGGACCTTTAAATCTGAGCGACGTCAGGGGACCCACGCCCCTGGCTCCCCACACGCGCCCCCGGGCGCCTTCCCGAGGAGACCGATGAGTCGGATACGGCACATCCGAGGTTCCCGTCTCGCCGCGGCCGGCACCGCCGTGACCACTGCGGCCCTGTTCGCCGCCGCTCTCGCCCCCGCCCCCGCCGCCGGCGCGGCCGACAGACCCGGCCGCGCCACCGCGATCGACCACGCCACCGCGGCGCTGGCGCACCAGGCCTCGCGTCTGGGCCTCACGTCGGCGGAGGGCACCAGCGTCCGCGACGTCGTCGTAGACGCGAACGGCACCCAGCATGTGCGCTACGACCGAACGTACCGTCACCTCCCCGTCCTCGGCGGCGACTTCGTCGTCCATCTCGCCCCGAACGGCACCTACCGCAGCGCGGACCTGGCCACCCGGCGCACCGTCTCCCTGCCGACCGTCACCCCCTCGGTGAAGGCCCCCGAGGCCGCCGACCTCGCCTCCGCCGCGCTGCGTGCCGCCAACGCCGGAGAACTGCTGAAGAACGTGACCGCCAAGCCGCAGCTCGTCGTCGACGCGCTGCGCGGCGCGCCCCGGCTGGCCTGGCGCACCGATGCGGTCGGCCAGGACTCGCTCGGCAACCCGGTCGCGCGCACGGTCCTCACCGACGCCCGCACCGGCAAGCAGATCGACGCCTGGGACAGCATCGAGACCGCGAGCGGCGACGGACAGTCCCTCTACAGCGGCACGGTCCCGCTGGAGACCACGCAGTCCGGGTCGACGTACCAGCTCAAGGACGCCACGCGCGGCAACACGTACACCGGAGACGCCGCGAACAAGACGGACCTGTGCTTCCTCGGGATCTGCTTCAGCCGCGCCCCCGCCACCCTGTTCACCGACGCCGACAACCACTGGGGCACGGGCGCGACGTCCGACCGCTCGTCGGCGGGGGTGGACGCGCAGTACGGCACCGACGAGACCTGGGACTACTACAAGAACGTCCACGGGCGGAACGGCATCGCGGGCGACGGCAAGGGCTCGTACAACCGCGTGCACTACGGCAACAACTACAACAACGCCTTCTGGGACGACAGCTGCTTCTGCATGACGTACGGCGACGGCGACGGGACGACGTTCGGGCCGCTGGTGGCGCTGGACGTGGCGGGCCACGAGATGTCCCACGGCGTGACGTCGAAGACGGCGGCACTGACGTACTCCGGTGAGTCCGGCGGCCTGAACGAGGCGACCTCGGACATCTTCGGGACGCTGGTGGAGTGGTACGCGAACAACTCCTCCGACCTCGGTGACTACCTCATCGGCGAGAAGATCGTCCGCTCCGGCTTCGGCAAGTCGGCGCTGCGGTACATGGACCAGCCGTCCAAGGACGGAAACTCGGCGGACTGCTGGAGCAGTTCGGTCGGCAACCTCGACGTCCACTACTCCTCGGGCGTCGCGAACCACTTCGCGTACCTGCTCGCGGAGGGCAGCGGCGCGAAGACCCTCAACGGGGTTGGCTACAACTCCCCCACCTGCGACGGTTCGACGGTCGCGGGCATCGGCCGGGACAAGCTCGGCAAGATCTGGTACCGGGCCCTGACGGTCTACATGACGTCCTCGACGAACTACGCGGGCGCGCGCACGGCGACCCTGAACGCGGCGAAGGACCTCTACGGCGCGGGCAGCGCGGAGTACAACGCGGTGGCCGCGGCATGGAGCGCGGTGAACGTCGCCTGACGGTCGGTCATGGCCGGCCGGGTGCCGGCACCCGGCCGGCCCCGCCCTGTCCCCGTCACCCGTTCATCGCCACTACTCCAGCTTTCGTGATCTTTTCCGCGACGGATTCGCCGTGCGGTCGTGACCTGCGCAAACGCCTCCAGGATTCACCCGCGAGGAGCGCGGCTGAGCACCCGTTCGCCACGATGCGGACGCATCGTCGACGAGCGGTACCCGCCCGGTGCCCTTTTCCTCGGAAGAGCAAGGGCACGACCGACACAGCGGCATGCTGGGGATGCCGCGGGCCGTGCCCTCTCGGAGGAGCACACACGATGCGACGTACGGCCCGTCCCCTGACCGGCACCGCGCTCGCCCTCGGCGCCGCGGTCCTCGCCGCCGCGCCCGCGTACGCCGGTGACACCGGAATCCTGGAGGTCTCCCCCTCCGCCGTCGTTCCCGGCGCCCAGGTCACCGTCAACACGGCGGCGTGCGGAGCTAACCGCGCGGCGGCGGGCGACGCCAGCGCGGTCGGGGCCGGCCAGTTCGTGATCGCGCCCGGCACGCACCAGCAGTACGCGAGCGGGCAGTTCCGGGTCCCGCCGGGCGCGCAGCCCGGCACGTACGAGATCGTCGCCAAGTGCTCGGGCGGCGCGCACGCCACCGTGACCGGCGATCTGACGGTGACCCTCACCGCGGCCCAGACCCAGCCGCGGGGAAGCATGAAGACGGGGGTCGGCGGCGCACTGGGCCCCGACCCCGTGAAGACCGCGGCCGGTATGGCGGCTCTCGCCGTCGCCGCCGCGGGCGGTACCTGGCTCCTGCATCGCAGGCTACGAGCCGACGAGATGTGAGCGGACGCTCCCACGCTGTCCGCTCACCGGTACCGCCCTCCCCATCCCCCTCCGGGTCCGACTGCCCCTCGCGGCCCGGAGGGGGCCCCAAGGCCCACGGCCCTCAGGGCCGCCGGTCCGAGAAGGAGGACCCCGTGCGCAAGGTCGGCAGGTCCGGCACGGCCGGCGACGTCGTCATAGCGTCCGTCACGGTGATCGCCCTGTGCTCGGGGGTGTGGCTGCTGCGCGGCGCCGCCGAGACCCACGCCCCACCGCAGCCCTCGGACACCCGGACGGTCGCGCACGTCGGACGCGAGCCGGCCGCCGTGTCCGCGCTGCCGCCCTCGGTCCCCGACCGGATACGCATCCCCTCGATACGCGTGGACGCCCCGCTGATGGGACTCAGGCTGACCCGCACCGGCAGCCTCGACGTCCCGCCCGCCGTCTACAAGAACCTCGCCGGCTGGTACGAGGCGGGCACCATGCCCGGCGAGACCGGCACCGCGATCGTCGCCGGGCATGTCGACAACGCCGAGGGCCCGGCGGTCTTCTACGACCTCGGCGCACTGGGCAGGGGCAGCACGATCGAGGTCGACCGGCGCGACGGGTCGACGGCCGTCTTCACGGTCGACGCGGTCGAGGTGTACCAGGCGAAGGACTTCCCCGACCAGAAGGTCTACGGGGCGGCGCCCCGCCCCGAACTGCGGGTCATCACCTGCGGCGGCGGCTACTCCAGGACGACGGGCTACCAGGGGAACGTGGTCGTCTTCGCGCATCTGACCGGCAGTCGCTGACCGCCGGGGACGGTCGCTGAGGACAGCAGGGTGGCGTGTTCAGGCCGTCCGCACCTCGTACGTCGCCAGCCGCACGGTCTCGTCGTCCAGGCACTGCCCGGACAGCAGGTCGAAACGCTGCTTGAGAAGCGGCGAGGCCACATAGGGCCGGCCCTCATGGGTGCCGGTCAGACCGCGCGAGACAACGGCGGCTCCGCCGAACGGGTCGCGGTTGTCGACGGCGTACAGCCGGCCCGCCCGGTCCAGGAACAGGGCGACCTGACGGCCGTCCGGCAACAGCGCCGCCACCCCGCGCCCCGGCGTCAGCAGGGCGAGGTCGCAGAGCGTCAGCCAGTCCTCCCCGAAGCGCAGTTGGACGCGTCGCTCCGTCTTCTCGGGGGCCAGGGTCAGCAGGGTCATCGCGAGGCACTTCCTTCCAGGGGGGGCCTGCCGAGGGTCAGCAGCGGCAGGTCGGGCTTGATCTGGTCGCGCTCGGCGACGAAGCCGACGACCGGATCGGGGGTGTCGGGGGCGTTGACGAAGGACACGAACCGGGCCAGCCGCTCCGGGTCGCCGAGGGTCTCCGCCCACTCGTCGCGGTAGTTGGCCACATGCGCGGCCATCAGGTTCTCCAGCTCCTCGCAGATGCCGAGCGAGTCGTGCACGACCACGTCCCGCACATGGCCGAGGCCGCCCGGGATCCGCTCCAGCCAGGCCGAGGTGCGCTCCAGGGGGTCGGCGGTACGGATGTAGAACATCAGGAAGCGGTCGATCAGCCGGACGAGTTCGGCGTCCGACAGATCCTGGGCGAGCAGATCCGCGTGGCGCGGGGTGGCGCCGCCGTTTCCGCCGACGTAGAGGTTCCAGCCGCCCGCGGTGGCGATCACCCCGAAGTCCTTCGACTGGGCCTCGGCGCACTCCCGGGCGCACCCGGAGACCGCCGACTTCAGCTTGTGCGGGGACCTCAGGCCCCGGTAGCGCAGCTCCAGGTCGATCGCCATGCGGACCGAGTCCTGGACGCCGTAGCGGCACCAGGTCCGGCCGACGCAGGACTTCACGGTGCGCAGCGCCTTGCCGTACGCGTGCCCCGATTCGAAGCCCGCGTCCACCAGCCGGGCCCAGATGAGAGGGAGCTGCTCGACCCGGGCGCCGAACAGGTCGATGCGCTGACCGCCGGTGATCTTCGTGTAGAGGCCGAAGTCACGGGCGATCTCACCGATCACGATCAGCTTCTCGGGGGTGATCTCCCCGCCGGGGACCCGGGGCACCACGGAGTACGACCCGTTCTTCTGCAGATTGGCGAGGAAGTGGTCGTTGGTGTCCTGAAGGGCGGCCTGCTCCCCGTCCAGGATGTGGCCGTCGGCGCCGATCGAGGGAGCGAGCGAGGCGATGATCGAGGCCACCGCCGGCTTGCAGGTCTCGCAGCCGTCGCCGTCCCGGGCCCCCTGCCGGCCGTGGCGCTCCAGCAGAGCGCGGTACGAGGTGATCCGCAGCGCCAGGACGATCTCGTACAGCTCCTCGCGGGTCTGCGCGAAGCAGCCGCACAGGCCCTTGTCGACCTCGATGCCGCCCGCCTCCAGCTCGGCGTCGACCAGCTGCCCCAGCACCTTCAGACAGCTGCCGCAGCCCGTGCCGGCCTTGGTGCACTTCTTGACCTCGGGCACCGTCGTACGGCCCTCCTCGGTCACCGCGGCGCGGATGGCGCCCTTGGTGACGTGGTGGCAGGAGCAGACGACCACCTCGTCCGGCAGCGCCGACGGACCGAGCTGCGCCGGGCCGCCGGAGCCCGCCGGGAGCACGAGCTGCTCGGGGGCGACGGGTGGCACCGAGCCGGTGAGCGCGCGCAGCGTCCCGTACGCCTCCGCGTCGCCGACCAGGATGCCGCCGAGCAGTTCGCCGTCACGGCCGATGACCAGCTTCTTGTACGTGCCCGAGCGGGCGTCCGCGTAGACGACGTCGAGGCAGTCGGCGGTGGTGCCGTGCGCGTCGCCGAAGGAGGCCACGTCCACGCCGAGCAGCTTCAGCTTGGTGGACAGGTCGGCGCCGGTGAACGAGGAGCGGTCGGCCTCGTCGGCGGCGATGGTCGCGGCGGCCGTCCCGGCCATCTCGTAGCCGGGCGCGACCAGGCCGTAGACCCGCCCGTCGGCCGCCTGCGCGCACTCGCCGATCGCGAACACCCGTGGGTCGCCGACGGTGCGGCAGCGCTCGTCGACCGTGATGCCACCGCGCTCGCCGACCGGGAGGCCGCAGTAACGGGCGAGCTGGTCGCGGGGGCGCACCCCGGCCGAGAACACGACCATGTCGGTGGCGAGCACGGTTCCGTCGGACAGCCGCATGCCCGTCACCGCGCCGTCCTCGCCGGTGAGGATCTCCTGGGTGCCGGTGCCCGTGTGCACGGTCAGGCCCATGTTCTCGATGGTGCGCAGCAGGGCGGCGCCGCCGCCCTCGTCGACCTGCACCGGCATCAGGCGCGGCGCGAACTCCACGATGTGGGTGGCGAGGCCCAGTCCCTTGAGCGCGCCGGCCGCCTCCAGGCCGAGGAGACCGCCGCCGACCACCGCGCCCGTGACCGCCCCCGCCCTCGCGTACTCCTCGATGGCGAGCAGGTCCTCGATGGTGCGGTAGACGAAGCAGCCCGTCGCGTCCCTGCCCGCGACGGGCGGGACGAAGGGGAAGGAGCCGGTGGCGAGGACGAGCGTGTCGTACCGGACCGTCAGCCCGGACCGGGCGGTCACCGTCCGCGCCTGCCGGTCGACGGCGGTCACCGGGTCGCCGAGGTGCAGCTCGACACCGTGCCGGGCGATGAACTCCCGGTCCGTCAGGGACAGTTCGTCCGGGGTCGTGCCCGTGAAGTACGAGGTGAGGTGGACTCGGTCGTAGGCGGGGCGGGGCTCCTCGCCCAGCACGACCACCCGGTGCGTGGCGGTCAGACCGCGCTCGGCGAGCGCCTCGAGGAAGCGCTGGCCGACCATGCCATGGCCGACGAGCACGATCGTGGGGGTGTCTGCGAGTCCGGTGCCGGTCGTCGCCGCGCGCATGTCCGAGGTCATGCACCGCAGCGTGCGGCGCCGACGTTACCCGGCCGCATCACCGCTGTTTCCCGGGCGGAACGCTGCGCTCAGCGGGGGCCGGGCGCCGGTGTGAGGGGGCGAGCTACGCCCACCGGGCCGAGGCACGGCATACGCGCACGACGAGAGGGCGGCATCCCCCGCACAGGGATGCCGCCCTCTCCGGATGGTCCGGAGCCGCCTTCGTGAGTCGGTGAGGGTCGGGTACCGACGACGGCTCCGGAGGTCTTGCGGTGCGGGTCAGCGGTGGTCGCTGCCCTGCGACTGCGAGGCCGCCCGGCCCGCCTCCAGACGGGCCACCGGGATCCGGAACGGCGAGCAGGACACGTAGTCCAGTCCCACCTCGTGGAAGAAGTGCACCGACTCGGGGTCGCCGCCGTGCTCGCCGCACACACCGAGCTTCAGGTCGGGCCGGGTCTCCCGGCCCGCCTTGGCCGCGTCACGGACCAGCTTGCCGACGCCGTCCCTGTCGATGGTCTCGAACGGGGAGACGCCGAAGATGCCCTTCTCCAGGTAGGCCGTGAAGAAGCTCGCCTCCACGTCGTCCCGGCTGAAGCCCCACACCGTCTGGGTGAGGTCGTTGGTGCCGAAGGAGAAGAACTCGGCGGCCTCGGCGATCTGCCCGGCCGTCAGGGCGGCGCGCGGCAGCTCGATCATCGTGCCGATCGCCAGCTTCAGCCGGGTGCCCGTGGCCTCCTCGACCTCGGCGATCACCCGGTCCGCCTCCTCGCGCACGATCTCCAGCTCCTGGACCGTGCCGACCAGCGGGATCATGACCTCCGCGCGCGGGTCGCCCTTCGCGGCCTTGCGCTCGGCCGCCGCCTCGGCGATCGCCCGTACCTGCATGGTGAACAGGCCCGGGATCACGAGGCCGAGGCGCACGCCCCGCAGGCCCAGCATCGGGTTCTGCTCGTGCAGCCGGTGCACGGCCTGGAGCAGGCGCAGCTCGTTCTCGTGCGGCTCCTGGCGGGACTCCGCCAGCGCCACGCGCACCGACAGCTCGGTGATGTCGGGCAGGAACTCGTGCAGCGGCGGGTCGAGAAGGCGGATGGTCACCGGGAGCCCGTCCATCGCCTCGAAGAGCTCGACGAAGTCCTTCTTCTGCAGCGGGAGCAGTTCCTTCAGGGACTCCTCGCGCTCGGCCTCCGTGTCGGCCAGGATCAGCCGCTCGACCAGCTCGCGCCGGTCACCGAGGAACATGTGCTCCGTGCGGCACAGGCCGATGCCCTGCGCGCCGAAGCGCCGCGCGCGCAGCGCGTCCTCGGCGTTGTCCGCGTTGGCACGCACGCGCAGGCGCCGCTTGCGGTCGGCGAACGCCATGATCCGGTGCACCGCCTCGACCAGCTCGTCGGCGTCGTCGGCGCCCGCGTGCATCCGGCCCTCGAAGTACTCCACGACCGGGGAGGGGACCACCGGGACCTCACCGAGGTAGACCTTGCCGCTCGACCCGTCGATCGAGATGACGTCGCCCTCCTCGACCACATGGCCGCCGGGCACGGTCATCCGCCGGCGCTTGGTGTCGACCTCCAGTTCCTCCGCGCCGCACACACACGTCTTGCCCATGCCGCGCGCGACGACGGCCGCGTGGGAGGTCTTGCCGCCGCGGGAGGTGAGGATGCCCTCGGCCGCGATCATGCCGTCGAGGTCGTCGGGGTTGGTCTCACGGCGGACCAGGATGACCTTCTCGCCGGAGCGCGACCACTTGACCGCGGTGTACGAGTCGAAGACCGCCTTGCCGACCGCCGCGCCCGGCGAGGCCGCGATGCCCCGGCCGACCTGCTCGACCTTCGCGCTCTCGTCGAACCGCGGGAACATCAGCTGCGCGAGCTGCGCGCCGGTGACGCGCTGGAGCGCCTCGGCCTCGTCGATCAGACCCTGGTCCACCAGCTGCGTGGCGATACGGAAGGCGGCGCCCGCCGTGCGCTTGCCGACGCGGGTCTGGAGCATCCAGAGCTGACCGCGCTCGATGGTGAACTCGATGTCGCAGAGATCCTTGTAGTGGTTCTCCAGGGTCTCCATGATCTGCATCAGCTGGTCGTACGACTTCTTGTCGATCTGCTCCAGCTCGGCGAGCGGCACCGTGTTGCGGATGCCCGCGACGACGTCCTCGCCCTGCGCGTTCTGGAGGTAGTCGCCGTAGACGCCCTGGTGGCCGGAGGCGGGGTCGCGGGTGAAGGCGACGCCCGTGCCGGAGTCGGGGCCCAGGTTGCCGAAGACCATCGAGCAGACGTTGACCGCCGTGCCCAGGTCGTGCGGGATGCGCTCCTGGCGGCGGTAGAGCTTGGCGCGGTCGCCGTTCCAGGAGTCGAAGACCGCCTTGATGGCGAGGTCCATCTGCTCGCGCGGGTCCTGCGGGAAGTCGCGCCCGGCCTCGGTCTTGACGATCTTCTTGAACTTGGTGACCAGCTTCTTGAGGTCGGCGGCCTCGAGTTCCGTGTCGACCGTGACCTTCTTGGCCGTCTTGGCCGCCTCCAGCGCGTCCTCGAAGAGCTCGCCCTCGACGCCGAGCACGGTCTTGCCGAACATCTGGATGAGGCGGCGGTACGAGTCCCACGCGAAGCGCTCGTCGCCGGCCTGCTTCGCCAGGCCCTGCACCGACTTGTCGGAGAGGCCGATGTTCAGGACGGTGTCCATCATGCCGGGCATGGAGAACTTCGCCCCGGAACGCACCGAGACCAGCAGCGGGTTGTCGGCCTGGCCGAGCTTCTTGCCCATGCGGTCCTCAAGGGCGGAGAGGTGCGCACTCACCTCGTCACGCAGTGCCGCGGGCTCCTGGCCGCTGTCCAGGTAGACCTTGCAGGCCTCGGTGGTGATGGTGAAGCCCGGAGGGACGGGCAGACCGAGATTGGTCATCTCGGCGAGGTTCGCACCCTTGCCGCCCAGGAGGTCCTTGAGGTCCTTGTTGCCCTCGGTGAAGTCGTAGACGAACTTCACACCCTCCACGCCGTTCTCCGTTACGTGGGGATCTTTGTTTTCCGACACGGTCTCGACTCCTCGAGGACGCGGTGGCTGCCCTGACGGCGAGGAACATACCCAGATCGAAGGAGCCTGGGTACGTCCACTTGCGCGTCATGCGCCTGTAACCACTCGTCCGCCACTGGATCGAAAGTCAAAGCTTCGCAAGCGCCGACCGGGGGATGTTTTCACTTCTTGAACGCGCCAACACCCGTAGACCCGTTTTGCCGCTCAAATGAGCAGCTATCGCCACGTTTGAGTTCGATCGATGAACGATCAAGGGGTGGCACTGAGTGCCATCCTTTGAGAAGTGCAGTCGCCCAAGTTCTGCTCATCTGAGCGCAACCACTATCAGGGGTGGCGAGAATCACGCTATGCGAGGCAGCCCGTTTTCACCATGCGGACGCCCGTACGGACGGAAATGTCCGCGTCATGCGCACGACGCCGCGGGGGCGTCGCACCTCCCGATCGCGTCGCACCTCCCGATCGCGTCGCACCTCCCGATCGCGTCGCACCTCCGGACCGCATCGCGCCTCATACCCCGAGCGCGAGCAGCCGTTCCTCCACCCGCTCCGGTGTGTAGAGATGCTCGACGACCAGGGCACCGGCCCCGGCCAGGCCCGCCCGCTCCCCGAGCCGGGAGGTCACCACGTCCAGATGCGCGGTGGAACGCGGCAGCGCCCGCTGGTACAGCAGCTCCCGCACCCCCGTCAGGAAGGGTGTTCCGGCCAGATCCCCGGCGATCATCAGCACCCCCGGGTTCAGCAGCGTCACGACCGTCGCGAGAACGTCCCCGACCCGCCGCCCGGCCTCCCGGGCGAGCGCGGCGGCCTCCGGGTTCCCCGCGGCCAGCAGCTCCCGTACGTCCGAGCCGGAGGCGGCCCGCACCCCCTGCTCCGCGAGCCGGCGCGCGACGGCACCGCCGCTCGCGACGGCGGCGAGACAGCCGTAGGAACCGCAGCGGCACAGCGCGCCCGACCCCTCGGGGACCCGGATGTGGCCGATGTCCCCGGCGCCGCCGTCGACGCCCCGGTAGATCCGGCCGTCGACGACCACCCCCGCGCCGATGCCGGTGGACACCTTGACCAGCACGAACGCCGAGCAGTCCGGGTGCGCGACACGCTGTTCCCCGTACGCCATCAGGTTCGCGTCGTTGTCCACGAGCACCGGCACGTCCGTGGCCCCGTGCGCATGCTCGGCGAAGGCGCGGCCGAGACGCCCGCGTATGTCGTACGCGTCCCAGCCGGGCATGATCGGCGGCTGGACGACTCGTCCGGTGTCGCTGTCCACGGGTCCGGGAACGGCGAGGCCGATCCCGCAGACCTCGTGCGCCCCGTGCCCCGCCTCCTCCAGCAGCCGGGCGAACCGGCGGCCCAGTTCGCCGAGCACGACGTCCGGGCCCTCCTCTATGACCAGGACCCCGGTGTGCTCGGCCAGGATCTCCCCGGTCAGGGAGAGGACGGCGGCGCGGGCGTGCCGGGTGTCGAGGTCGGCGGCGAGCACCACGGCATGGGCGTCGTCGAACTCCAGGGTGATCGAGGGGCGCCCGCCCAGCGGGGAGTCCACCGGTCCGCCCGCGCCCTCGCGCAGCCAGCCGGCCCGGAAGAGACGGTCCAGGCGCTGGCCGACCGTGGCCCGGGACAGGCCCGTGGCCTGCTGAAGGGCACCCCGGGTCGTGGCCCGGCCACTGCGGACCAGCGCGAGCAGATCTCCCGCGCCGGCCTGCCGACCCGGCGTCCCGGCTCTTCCTCTCATGCGCACCCCCTTGCGTTCACCAACCGCGCCTTACATAGTGAGTTTTGCTTGTTAAATAGACGTAACTCCACGGTAGCCACTGCCGAACCGAGCGGCAGGACGTCGTTCAGGGAGACCTGAGTGGACCGCACCACCCGACTCACCGCCCGCCGTACGGAACCAGCCCGTCCCGTACGCACTCCCGGCACGCCACCGACGCCCCCTCCACGCCTCGGCCCCCGCCCCGGACCCGCCGTATACGGTCCGTCCACCCGCCGGGGGGCGCTGCACGCGAGGGCCGCACAGGTGCTCGACGGAAACTGGACGGGCACCTCCACGGTGCCGTCGCACAGCCTGTACCCCCACCAGTGGTCCTGGGACTCCGCGTTCATCGCGATCGGCCTGCGCCATCTGTCGCCGCTGAGGGCGCAGACGGAACTGGAGACGCTCCTCGACGCCCAGTGGGCGGACGGGCGCATCCCGCACATCGTCTTCAACCCCTCCGTACCGCTCGACGCCTACTTCCCGAGCCCCGACTTCTGGCGTTCCTCGACCGCGGGGCGCGCTGCGGGCGCCCCGCGCACCGTACAGACCTCGGGCATCGTGCAGCCACCGGTGCACGCGCTGGCGGCCTGGCTGGTGCACCGGGCCGACCCGGGGCTGTCCCGGGCGCGCGGCTTCCTCCCCCGCGTCTACCCACGCCTCGCCGCCTGGCACCGCTATCTGCTGCACCGGCGGGACCTGGGCGGCGGCGGGCTCGTCTCGGTGGTGCACCCCTGGGAACAGGGCATGGACAACAGCCCCGCCTGGGACGCCCCGCTGTCCCGGATCACCCCGGCCCCGGCCCGCGACTTCCGCCGCGCCGACCTGGACCACGGCGCACCGCAGGACCGCCCCACGGACCTGGACTACGGGCGGTACGTACGGCTGGCGGCGGACTACCGGGCGGGCGGGTACGCCGACGGGGAGGGAGGGTTCGCGGTGGAGGACCCGGCGTTCAACGCGCTGCTGATCGCGTCGGAGCACGCGTTGGCCCGGATAGCCCGGGAGCTGGGCGCGACGGGCACCGCCCGCCATGCCCGCGCGCAGCGCCTGACGACGGCCCTCGTCGACCGCCTCTGGGACCCGGCCGAGGGGATGTTCTTCTGCCGGGATCTGCGTGGAAGGGTGGACGAGAGCGGTGCTCTTCACGTGGAGCAGCGCTCACGGGAGAGCGGTGCACTCTCTTCGGAGCGGCACTCTCGGAGCGGCGCCTTCCCGACGGGCCGGCGCTCTCGGAGCAGCGCTCTCCCGACGGAGCACCGCTCTCAGAGCGGTGCTCTCTCAACGGAACAGCGCTCCCCCTCCGGTGCCCTCGTCCCCGAGCGCTGCGTCTCCGGACTCGTCCCGTTGCTCCTGCCCACGCTCCCCCGCGACATCGCGGCCGCACTCGTGCGCACCCTGTCCGGTCCCCACTTCGGGCTGGGCGGCGCGACCCGGCTCGTGCCGAGCTACGACCTGCTCGGCGAGGCCTTCGACCCGCACCGCTACTGGCGCGGCCCGGCATGGTTCAACATCGGCTGGCTGCTGGAGCGCGGCCTGAGGACACACCGGGAGCAGCCGGCGGCCGACGCCCTGCGCGAGGCCCTGCTGGAGACGGCGGACACCTCGGACTTCGCCGAGTACGTCGACCCGTACACCGGCGAGGCGTGCGGCGTGCAGGGCTTCAGCTGGACCGCCGCGCTCACCCTCGATCTGCTGCACAACCCCCCACACCCACCAGCGCACCCGAGAAAGCCAAATAAGGGGGAATCCCTTACCAAACGTGGCGTATCCCCCGCGGACACCGGCACGTTCGACAGGAGCGACAAGGGAGAGGACCGGGGATGACGGACCGGCATCATCTGCTCGTGCACGGCGGCACGTTCGCCGCCGTGGGCGACGGAGGCGACATCAGCGGAGTGCGGGGCGGCAACTCCCCGGCCGGGTTCTTCGTACGGGACGCACGGCACTTGAGCCGGTGGCAGCTCACCGTCGACGGCGCGGTGCCCGAGGTGCTCACCCCGGTCACCGCAGGGGACACGGCGCACTGCGTCCTCGTACCGCGCGGCGGTCGGCAGGAGCCGCCCGCATACACCCTCTTCCGTGAACAGGCCGTCGTGGACGGCGCGTTCGTGGAGTCGCTGCGGGTCACCAACAACCGCCCGGTGCCGACCAGGGTACGGGTGGCGGTCACCGCGGACGCCGACTTCACGGACCAGTTCGAGCTGCGCTCCGACCATCGCACGTACGCCAAGTCGGGTGCCGTGCGATCCCGTCAGGTCCGCGACGACGGCGTGGAGTTCGGCTACCGGCGCGGCGAGTGGCAGTCCGGCACCACCGTCACGTCCGAGCCCCCGCCGGACGGCGTGGAGGAGACCGGCACGGGCGCCCGCCGCCTGGTGTGGGCGCTGGAACTCGACCCGCACGGCTCGGCGGAGCTGCTGCTGCGGGTCGCCGCCCGGCCGCACGGGGTCGCACAGGCCCCCGCGGTCCCGGCGTCCCCCGCCGCAGCCGTCGAGCAACTGCACGCACTGGAGGACGCGTTCGTCGAGGGCGTGGCGTTCCCCACCGGCTGGCCCGAACTGGCCACGGCGTGCGCTCAGGGCCTGAACGACCTGGCCTCGCTCCAGGTCCCGGCGACCGGACCCGACGGCGAGGAACTCCTCGTCCCCGCCGCGGGCGCCCCCTGGTTCCTCGCGCTGCTGGGCCGCGACGCGCTCCTCACCTCCCTCTTCGCGCTGCCCTACCGCCCCCGGCTGGCCGCCGCCACCCTGCCCGCGCTCGCCGCGACGCAGGCGACCGAGGTCACCTCACGTTCGGTGGCCCAGCCCGGAAAGATCGTCCACGAGGTGCGGCACGGCGAGCTGGCGCACTTCGGGCAGGTGCCGTTCGGGCGGTACTACGGTTCGGTCGACGCGACCCCGCTCTTCCTGGTGCTGCTGGGGGCGTACGTCGAGCAGACCGGCGACCTGGCGCCGGCCCGCCGCCTCGAACCGCACGCGCGGGCGGCGATCGGCTGGATGCTGGACCACGGCGGGCTCACCTCCCGGGGCTATCTCGTCTACCGCGCCGACCAGGGCGGCCTCGCCAACCAGAACTGGAAGGACTCCCCCGGCGCCATCTGCTCAGCCGACGGCAGCCGTCCGCACGGACCGGTGATGGCGGCGGGCGCGCAAGGATATGCGTACGACGCCCTGCGCCGCACCGCGCACCTGGCCCGCACGGTGTGGGACGACGAGGTGTACGCGGCGCTGCTGGAACAGGCGGCCGGGGATCTGCGCGACCGGTTCCAGCGCGACTTCTGGATGGAGGAGCACTCCTTCCCCGCGCTCGCACTGGACGGCGAGGGCCGCCAGGTGAACGCGCTCGCGTCGGACGCGGGGCATCTGCTGTGGTCGGGCCTGCTGGACAAGGAGTACGGCAAGCTGGTCGGCCGGCGCCTGCTGGAACCGGACTTCTTCTCCGGCTGGGGGGTGCGCACCCTGGCCGCGGGCCAGGCGGCGTACCACCCGTTGTCGTACCACCGCGGCTCGGTCTGGCCGCACGACAACGCGCTGATCACGCTCGGCCTGGCCCGCTACGGGCTGCACGACGAGGCCCGTACGGTGGCGAACGCGCTGGTGGAGGCGTCGACGGCGACGGGCCACCGGCTGCCGGAGGCGTACGCGGGCTACGGCCGTGGCACCCATCCGGAGCCGGTGCCGTACCCGCACGCCTGCACCCGGGAGTCCCGTTCGGCGGCGACACCGCTCGCGCTGCTCACCGCGGTCGGGGGCGCCTGACGCGCGTGTCCGTGGAGCCGGGCGGAGCCGGTTGACCTCGGGTTTGCCGGGTGTTTGCCGGGCGCTGGGGCGGTCGGCTTGAACGTAGCCCGGCGGCGGCCCGTACGGGATGATGGCGGGCCCAGCCTCCCCAGCGTGGCCCGCCCCTCCACCACGGGCTTCGCACGGAAGGACCCTCGGGTTGCCTCTCAACACACGTCAACGACAGACGCAGGACAAGGCTGGGGTGGTCGCCGACGGGGTGCTGCCGGCGGAGGATGAACAGCCGGACGCGGAGGGGACTGCGGCCGCTCCGGAGACGTCGCCGGAGAAACCGACCTCGGAGCACCGGACCGCGGAGGAACGGCCGTCGGAGCCGTCGGAGCACCCGACAGCGGAGGAGCCGGACGGTCCCGGCACCGCCGAGGCCGCCCCCACCGACGAGCCCGTGGCCGCGGATGAGAACGACGAGGCGGAGGGGACCACTTCCGCTGACGCCCCCGTCGCCGCCGAAGACGAAGCCACCGGCGAGGAAGCGGCAACGACCACGCACGCGGACGCGGACACGACCGCGGAGACGGACGCAGACACCTCTGAGGAAAAGGACGCTGACGCAGAGGTAGAGGCAAAGGCCGCTGCGAGCACGGCAGCTGACGCAGAGGAAGAGGCAAAGGCAGGCGCGGACAAGGAAGCTGACACAAAGACAGCGGCAAGTGCAGGCGCGGATGCGGATACTGACGTAGAGTCAGCCATTCCCGCAGCCGCGGACAAGGAACCCGACGCGGACAAGGGCGCGAGCAACCCCGTACCCGTCACCGAGGAAGGGGGGACGGCAGCCGGTGTCCCGTCCGCCCGCTCCCGGCGCGGGCGGCGGCTGCGCGCCTGGAAGGAGAACAACCCGGTGGCCGCCAAGGTCATCGGGATCAGCGTCTCCGTGCTCGCCGGTCTGTTCGTCGTCGCCTCGTTCGTGCTGCCCAACCGGCCGGAGAACTTCGAGCTCGCCCAGTTCACCCGGCTCCCGGTGGAGGCGCTGATCGGCGCCGTCGTGCTGACCGCGCTGCCCCGCCGGCCCCGGCTGATCACCGCCTGGCTCGGCGGCGTCCTGCTCGGTGTGCTGACCATCCTCAACCTGCTGGACGTCGGCTTCTACCAGTACCTCGGCCGCGGCTTCAACGTCATCCTCGACTGGCCGCTGTTCACCGACGCCTACTCCTATCTCCAGGACACACTGGGCGGAACGGGCGCCCTGGGCGTGCTGATCGCGGCTCTCGTCATTCCCGTCGTCGTGCTCGGCGTCTCGGCGCTCGCCGTCGTACGGCTGAGCAACGTGATGGCCCGGCACCGCGCCACCACCACCCGCAGCGTCCTGGTACTGAGCATGGTGTGGATGACCTGCCAGGCCCTCAGCCTCCAGGTCGCCGGCGTGCCGCTGGCCGCCGAGCACACCGTCACGATGCTCCAGTACCGCTCCGACCGGATCCGGGAGACGGTCCGTGACGAGCGGGAGTTCGGCAAGACGGCGAGGGCGGACACCTTCGGCAACACCCCGGGCTCCCAGCTCGTGCCCGACCTGCGCGGCAAGGACATGATCTTCACGTTCATCGAGAGCTACGGCCGTAGCGCCGTCGAGGACCCGATCATGGCGCCCGGCGTCGACAAGACCCTGGACTCCAGCACCCAGGCCCTGGCGAAGGCCGGCTTCCACGCCAAGAGCGGCTGGCTGACCTCGGCGACCTACGGCGGCAGCAGCTGGCTCGGCCACTCCACGTTCATGTCCGGCCTGTGGGTCAGCAACCAGAACCGCTACCGCACTGTCACCGCGAGCGACCACCTCACCCTCACCGACGCGTTCAAGAAGACCGGCGCCTGGGACACGGTCGGCGTCATGCCGGGTGTGCAGAAGGGCTGGCCGGAGTCGAAGTGGTACGGCCTCGACAAGGTCTACAACGCCTTCCAGCTCGGCTACAAGGGCCCGAAGTTCAGCTGGTCGACGATGCCGGACCAGTACGCGCTGGAGCAGTTCCAGCAGCGGGTGCACGGCAAGAAGCACGACAAGCCGCTGATGTCGTTCGTCATCCTGACCTCCAGCCACCAGCCCTGGGCGCCCATCCCGAAGATGGTCCCCTGGAACCAGCTGGGCAACGGCTCGATCTTCGACGCCATCCAGAAGGCGGGCAACAAGCCGGCGGACATCATCGCCGACCCCACCCGGTCCAAGGAGGAGTACGGCAAGACCATCCAGTACTCGGTGACGGCCCTGACCCAGTGGCTGGAGCGCTACGGCAACGAGAACACGGTCCTCGTGTTCCTCGGCGACCACCAGCCGATCTCCCGGGTCAGCGGCGACCACGCCAGCCGTGACGTGCCGTGCGCGATCGTCGCCAAGGACCCGAAGGTGTTCGACAAGATCGCCGACTGGGGCTGGTCGGACGGCCTGCGGCCCGCGCACAACGCGCCGGTGTGGAAGATGAGCGCCTTCCGCGACCGCTTCCTGAAGGCGTACGGCTCGACCCCGCACCCGTCGAAGGGCTGACCCGCCGCCCGAATCCCCGGGGGCCGCACCGCACCGGACGGTGCGGGTGCGGCCCCCTCGGGTTTCCGCTCCGGAGTTCAGCCCCCGGACGTGTCCAGCTCCGCGTCCTCGCTGATGCCCGAGCAGTCGTACGGGTCCTTGAGCCAGCCGTCCGGCAGCACCACGCGGTTGTTGCCGGACGTCCGGCCGCGCGGGCCGTCGGCGCCGACCGGCCAGGCCTGGTCGAGGTCCAGCTCGTCGAGACCGGCCCGCAGCTCCTGGAGCGAGGAGGTGATGGCGAGCCGCTTGCGCATCTCGGAGCCGACCGAGAAGCCCTTCAGATACCAGGCCACGTGCTTGCGGAAGTCGACGACTCCGCGCGACTCGTCGCCGAGCCACTCGCCGAGCAAGGTGGCGTGCCGGACCATGATGTCGGCCACCTCGCGCAGGGCCGGCCGCGCCGTCTCCCCGGTCCGTCCCTCGAAGGCCGCCACCAGATCCGCGAACAGCCACGGCCGCCCCAGGCAGCCGCGGCCGACCACGACCCCGTCGCAGCCCGTCTCGCGCACCATGCGCAGCGCGTCCTCGGCCGACCAGACATCGCCGTTGCCGAGCACGGGGATCTCCGGCACATGCTCCTTCAGCCGCGCGATCGCGTCCCAGTCCGCCGTGCCGCCGTAATGCTGTGCGCTGGTGCGGCCGTGCAGCGCGATGGCCTGCGCGCCCTCCTCGACGGCGATCCGGCCGGCGTCCAGGTAGGTGAGGTGGTCGTCGTCGATGCCCTTGCGCATCTTCATCGTGACCGGGAGGTCACCGGCTCCGCTCACGGCCTCGCGCAGGATCGCCCGCAGCAGGTTCCGCTTGTACGGCAGCGCGGCGCCGCCGCCCTTGCGGGTCACCTTGGGCACCGGGCAGCCGAAGTTCAGGTCGATGTGGTCGGCCAGGCCCTCTTCCGCGATCATGCGGGCGGCCTTGCCGACGGTCGCCGGGTCGACGCCGTAGAGCTGGATCGAGCGCGGCTGCTCGCTCGCGTCGAACTTGATCAGCTGCATGGTCTTGTCGTTGCGCTCGACCAGCGCCCGGGTCGTGATCATCTCGCTCACGAACAGGCCCTTGCCACCGCTGAACTCCCGGCACAGTGTGCGGAACGGCGCGTTGGTGATCCCGGCCATGGGCGCGAGCACGACGGGCGCCCGGAGGGCGTGCGGACCGACCCGCACCGCGGAGTCCGTCCGGCTCGCCGGGGTCGCCGAGCTCTCCGGGTCGCCCGGGTTCGTCGGGGTCGTCGGATCCGCCGAGGTCATCGGGTTCGTCGGGGTCATCGTGGACGTGGGCATTTCCCCATTGTCACGCACGCCGGCGGGTACCCGGCACGGGTGGCCCGGTGATCGGACCACCGTGCATCGGTCATTAGTTAGCCGCACTATCGAATTCGTCGTACGATGTTCCCATGCCCGAGCTGAGCCACCGCCGGCGTCTGCTGGTGCTCGCGATCTGCTGTATGAGCCTGCTGATCGTGAGCCTCGACAACACCGTCCTGAACGTCGCCCTGCCCTCGATGCAGCGCGAACTGCACGCGACCACGTCGGGGCTGCAGTGGACCATCGACGCGTACACCCTCGTCCTGGCCTCGCTGCTGATGCTGGCGGGCTCCACAGCCGACCGGATCGGCCGCAAGCGCGTCTTCATGGCGGGCCTCGTCGTCTTCAGCGTCGGCTCGCTGCTGTGCTCCCTCGCCCCGAACCTGGAACTGCTGGTCGTGTTCCGGATGGTGCAGGCGATCGGCGGCTCGATGCTCAACCCGGTCGCCATGTCGATCATCACCAACACCTTCACCGACGCCCGGGAGCGGGCCCGCGCGATCGGTGTGTGGGGCGCCGTCGTCGGCATATCGATGGCCGCGGGCCCGCTGGTCGGCGGGCTGCTGGTGGAGTCGGTCGGCTGGCGCTCGATCTTCTGGGTCAACCTGCCGGTGGGCCTCGCCGCGCTCCTGCTGACCCTGCGCTTCGTCCCCGAGTCCCGGGCGCCCAAGGCCCGCCGCCCCGACCCGGTCGGCCAGCTGCTCGTCATCGCCCTGTTCGGCTCGCTGACCTACGCGATCATCGAGGCCCCGGACGCCGGCGCCGCCCGTGTCGTGCCGTTCGGCGCGCTCGCGCTCGTGGCCCTGCTCGCCCTGCTCCGGTACGAGCCCCGGCGCACCGAACCCCTCATCGACCTGCGGTTCTTCCACTCGGCGCCGTTCAGCGGGGCCACCGTGATCGCCATCAGCGCGTTCTCGGCTCTGGGCGGCTTCCTCTTCCTGTCCACCCTGTATCTGCAGAACGTACGGGGCCTGGACGCCCTGCACGCGGGTCTGTGGATGCTCCCGATGGCGGCCCCGACCTTCCTGTGCGCACCCCTGTCCGGCCGGCTGGTCGGCAGCCGCGGACCGCGGCTGCCGCTGCTGATCGCGGGCTGCGCGATGACCGCGAGCGCCGTGCTGTTCGCGGCGTTCGAGGCGGAGACGTCGAACGTCACCCTGTTCGTCGGCTACGTCCTCTTCGGCATCGGCTTCGGCTTCGTCAACGCGCCCATAACCAACACCGCCGTCTCCGGTATGCCGCGCGCCCAGGCCGGTGTCGCCGCCGCCGTCGCCTCCACCAGCCGCCAGCTCGGCCAGACCCTCGGCGTCGCAGTGGTCGGCGCGCTGCTGGCCGCGGGCGTGGGCTCCGGGGCGTACCAGGACACCTTCGTCTCCGCCGCCCGCCCCGGCTGGTGGGTCCTGACCGTGTGCGGTGTCGCGGTGCTCTCCCTGGGCGCCCTGACCACGGGCCGCTGGGGCCGCCGCACGGCGGACCGCACGGCGGAGCGGCTCCAGGCGGCCGAGGTGCGCGAGGCGGCCGGAGTCAGCGCCTAGGCCCTGTCGTCAGACGACAGGACCTAGCGCCGCGACCGGAGAGCCTCACCGGCACGCGTCGCCCGGCACGGCCTTGGTGCGCACCCGCCCCGCGAGGGGTACATGCCGCCCCGGCTAGACCGCGACCCGCTCCCGCTCCCGGGCGAGGGAGAGCAGCCGCTCGAGCCCCGCACGGGATCCGGCGTCGGCGGGTGCGTAGGTCACCATCCGGGGGCCGTCGTGCGGTCCCAGCCACAGGTCCGTGTGGTCCAGCGTCAGCAGGCCCACATGGGCGTTGCGGAACTGCTTGCGCTTGCTGCGGGCGCTCACCACCTCGTGCAGCTCCCACGCCTCACGGAACTCGGCGGACTCCGCCGACAGCCGTTTGAGCAGCATCTTCCAGGCGGGCTCGCCGAGGTGGCCGGCCATCGAGGCGCGGAACTTGGCGGCCATCAGCCGCATGGTCTCCTCCAGCAGCACGATCGACGCCTGCCAGTCCGGGTTCGTGTAGCAGAGCACCATGCAGTTGCGGTCGGCCGGCGCGATCGCGTCGAGGTCGCACAGCAGCAGCCCGTAGGTGCGGTTGTAAGCGAGGATGTCGTACCGGCTGTTCTGGATGCAGGCCGGAATCGGCTCCAGCTGCTCCAGCAGGGCCCGCTGGGCCTCGGTGACGGACGGGCAGTGCGCGCCGGGCGCGGGGTCGACGACCCCGGCCAGATTGAACAGATGCGCCCGCTCGCTCACGTCGAGCAGCAGCGCACGGGCGAGGGCGTCGAGGACCTGGACGGAGACCTGGATGTCCCGGGCCTGTTCCAGCCAGGTGTACCAGGTGACGCCGACCGCGGAGAGCTGGGCGACCTCCTCGCGGCGCAGCCCCGGGGTGCGACGGCGGCGGCCGCGGGGCAGCCCGACCTGCTCGGGGGGGATGTGCTCGCGGCGGTGGCGCAGGAAGGCGGCCAGTTCGGACCGGCGGATCTCGGAGGCGGGCATCGCCCGCACATCGTCCTGACCGGCGGTCCCCGGGACCGCCGCCGTCTGCTGCACCATGGTCGTCATGCCTCCAGCCTGCCGCCCACCGGACCCTGTTGCCAGGTAGCGCTGCTACCAGGATAAGGGGACTCTGGTACCACGCTGGGAGTTGCCGCAGGCTCTATGCCGTGACCGAGACTCTGATTTCCCGTACCGTCCGCTCCCCGGTGGCGACACCCCGGTTGGGCGGGCTCGGACTGTTCACGGTGCTGCTCGGTGCGGCACTGCCCCTCATCGACTTCTTCATCGTCAACGTCGCCCTCCCGACCATCGGCGGGGACCTGCACGCGAGCGAGCCCGTCCTCGAACTCGTCGTCTCCGGGTACGGACTGGCGTACGCCGTCCTGCTCGTCCTCGGCGGCAGGCTGGGCGACCTCTTCGGCCGGCGCGAGTTCTTCGTCGCCGGGATGGCGGCCTTCGGCGTCACCTCGCTGGCGTGCGGGCTCGCCCCGAACGCCTGGACGCTGGTCGCGGCGCGTGCCGCCCAGGGCGCGGCGTCCGCGGCGATGCTCCCGCAGGTGCTCGCCACCATCCAGGCGGCGACCAGCGGACAGCGGCGCGCCCGGGCGATGAGCCTGTACGGCGCGACCGCCGGGCTCTCCATGGTCGCCGGGCAGATCCTCGGCGGTGTGCTCGTGGCCGCGGACATCGCGGGCACCGGCTGGCGCTCGGTGTTCCTCGTCAACGTCCCGGTCGTGATCGTCGGCCTGGTCCTGGCCGTACGCGCGGTCCCCGAGACCCGCTCGCAGCACCCCGAGCCGGTGGACGGCCCCGGCACCGCGCTGCTCGCGGTCTCCCTGCTGACGCTGCTCGCCCCGCTCACCGAGGGCCGGGCGACGGGCTGGCCGCTGTGGACCTGGCTCTCGCTGGCGGCTTTCCCCTTCGCGACCTGGGCGTTCTACGCCGTGGAGCGCCGGGCGGACCGACAGGGGCGGACGCCCCTGGTGCCGCCGACCCTGTTCGCGCTCACCTCGCTGCGGCGCGGGCTCGTCCTGCTGGTGCCGTTCTCGCTCGGCTTCAGCGGCTTCATGTTCGTGATCGCGGTGGCGCTGCAGCGCGGTGCCGGGCTCGGCCCGGTCCCGGCGGGTCTCGCGCTCACGCCGATGGCGGTGGCGTTCTTCGCGGTCTCGCTCTGCGGGCCCCGGCTCGTGGCCCGCTTCGGCACCCGGGTGGTCACGGCCGGCGGACTGGTTCAGGGGGTCGGCGTGGCGCTGATGGCGCTCACCGCATGGCACTCCTGGCCCCATCTGGGCACGGTGGAGCTGCTGCCGGGCGCGGCGGTGGCCGGTGCCGGCCAGGCGCTCCAGCTCCCGATCCTGCTGCGGATCATCCTGTCCGAGGTGCCGCCGGCCCGGGCGGGTGTCGGCGGCGGTGTCATGATCACCACCCAGCAGTCGGCGCTGGCGCTGGGAGTGGCGACGCTCGGCTCCCTCTTCCTGTCCCTGGTGTCCGACTGGGGCATGCGGGACGCACTGGTCACCACGCTCCTGGTCCAGCTGGCCGGGATCGCCCTGACCGTGGCCCTGAGCCTGCGGCTGCCGCGCACGATCAGCTAGCACGCGCGCGTACGACGGCACCTTCCCGCACCTCGCGGCCGGACGCCCCGGCCCCGCTCACCCGGGGCCGATCAGGCATCGAGGCCCCGCCGCCCCGGATCCGCCGGACAGACCCTGCCCGGTCCGGGGCGGCAAGGCCTCGGCCGCCGCCGTCCTCAGGGATAGATCTTCTTTCCTTCGGCGAGCATCGCCACGTACTTCTCGATCCGGCGCACCCTCGTCTCGGGTTTCTTGGCGTCCTGCACGCGGTACAGGACCGCATAGCGGTTCCTGCTGTCCAGGGTGGCGAAGAACTCCGCCGCGGCCGGCTCGGAGGCCAGGGCGCGGGCGAGGTCCTCGGGGACCGACGCCGTGCTCGCACCGTCGTAGGCGGCGTCCCAGCGACCGTCCGCCTTGGCCCGCTCCACCTCGGCCAGCCCCGCCGGACGCATCCACCCCTGCTCGATCAGGGCCGCCGCCTTGTCCCGATTGATCTTGGACCACCTGCTCGCGCGTGTGCGCGGGGTGAAGCGCTGAAGCCAGTTCTCGTCGTCGAACTTCTTCTTCTGCCCGTCGATCCAGCCGAAGCAGAGCGCCACGTCGAGCGCCTGGGCATAGTCGAGGGCCGCCACTCCCGGCGTCTTCTTCCTGATCTTCAGCCACACACCGGCCGAGGACGCGTGCCGTTCGTCGAGCCACTCCTCGAAGGCCTCGGCGGATGCGAATGCGACGATCTCCAGGTCTTCTGCCACACCGGCAGCCAACCATGCGCCGGACGACGGTCGTGCCGCATTCGGGATTCGAGCGAGCGCGTCATGGTCGCCGTCCCGTCCGGACGGTGACCGGCAGACGGCGGGTCCGTCAACTCGCCGTACGAAAGCGCCCATCCACCACCGTTGATCTTCCGATTGCTGCACACTCCTTGCTGCGCGAGCGGAGAGGCACTCCCAGGAGGCGTCATGCTGCAGATCAACACGAGCAAGGTCAGCGGCCGGGACCGGAACGGACGTGAGCACGTGGTGCGCGTGCGACGGGCCGGGATGCAGCGCACCATCACCTGCGACACCTGCGGCTGGCGCATGGACACACCGTTCCTGCCGTGGCTGAAAGCCGAGGAACACCTCACGGAAGCCCACCAGGCGACGCCGGACCCGCGGTAGAACTGCCCGCATGGCAACGGCACTGGACTGGAAACTGGTCGTCGACACGGACGACGCCCCCGCCCTGGCCGACTTCTGGGCGGCGGCGCTGGGATACACGGTGGAGAACAACAGCGTGCTGATCGACCGCCTGCTGGCGGCGGGCGAGCTGCCGGAGGCGGCGGTCGCCGAGTACGACGGGATCCGCGTCTTCCGCGGCTTCGCGGCGATCCGGCACCCCGAGGACCCCTACGACGAGGCGACCGGCATCGGCCGGGGCCGCCGCATCCTCTTCCAGGACGTCCCCGAGCCCAAGAACACGAAGAACCGCCTGCACCTGGACGTGCACGCGGGACCGCAGCACCGTGACGCGACGGTGGCGCGGCTGGAGTCGCTGGGCGCCACCCGCGTCGAGGAGCGGGACAAGGGTCCGGCCGGCCACTGGTGGGTGATGCAGGACCCGGAGGGCAACGAGTTCTGCGTGGCCTAGGACGTCTCGGAAGGACCGCCGGTCGCCCGCAGTCCGCGCAGCAGCAGGTCCACCACCGCGTCGAACTCCGCCTGGATCCCGGGACGCCCCCACTCCCTCGCGTAGAAGGGGTCGTGGAAGCGTCCCGTCGCGTCGAAGACCGCCCGGGCCGTGACCGCCGGGTCGAGGGCCGTCGCGAACACGCCGCGTGCGACACCGTCCCGGAGGATCTCCGTGAGCTGGCCGAGGAGGTCCGCGATGTGCTGGTCCACCACCTGGCTGTTCTCCCCGGTCAGCACGGAGAACGTGGCGAACAGTTCCGGGTCGTCGCCGGCCTTGTGCCGCTTGGCCTCGAACAGGGCCGACAGCCAGTCGCGCAGCCGCGTCTCCGGGTCACTGTCCCGCGCGGCGATCCCGGCGAGTCTGCCGGACGCGCGGTCCAGCCACCGCTGGGTGACCGCCTCACGCAGCGCCGCCTTGGTACGGAAGTGGCGGTAGACGCTGCCGTGGCTGACACCGAGCGCGCGGGCCACGTCCACCACGGTGGCCTTGGCCGGGCCGTGGCGGCGCAGCACCTCCTCGGTCGCTTCGAGGATGCGCTCGGCGGTCAGGGTCTCGGTGGTCGGTGACATGACTCAGACCGTACCCGGCGCCATGGTCAGCGCTCGCTGTCGAGGTGAGCCATCTGCATGTCGGGGTAGCGGGCGCCGGCCGCCGCGCCCGCCGGCACGGCCGCCTCGATGGTGGCCAGGTCCGTCTCGTCCAGGGTCACGTCGAGGGCACCGAGCGCCTCGGACAGCCGGTCCCGGGTGCGGGCGCCGATCAGCGGCACAATGGCCGCGCCGTGCCGCGGGCCTCGCGAGAGCACCCAGGCGATCGCGAGCTGTGCGACGCTGACGCCCTTCTGCTCGGCGATCTTGCGCAGCGCCTCGACGAGACCGAGGTTGTGGTCCAGGTTCGCGCCCTGGAAGCGGGGCGAGAAGGCCCGGAAGTCGTTGGTGCCGAGCTGCCGGTCGCGGGTGAAGTGGCCGGAGATCAGACCGCGGGAGAGCACTCCGTAGGCGGTGATGCCGATGCCCAGCTCGCTGACGGTGGGCAGGATGCGGTCCTCGATGCCGCGCGAGATCAGCGAGTACTCGATCTGGAGGTCCGCGATCGGGGCGGTCGCGGCGGCCCGGCGGATGGTGTCGGCGCCGACCTCGCTGAGGCCGATGTGGCGGACGTACCCCTTCTCGACGAGTTCGGCGATCGCGCCGACCGTCTCCTCGATCGGGACGTCGGGGTCGAGACGGGCGATGCGGTAGACGTCGATGTGGTCGACGCCGAGGCGCTGGAGCGAGTACGCGGCGAAGTTCCTGACGGCGGCGGGGCGGCCGTCGTACCCGGTCCAGCCTCCGTCGGGGTCGCGGAGGGCGCCGAACTTGACGCTGACCAGCGCCTGTTCACGGCGTGCGGCGGGGGCGGCGCGCAGGGCCTCGCCGATGAGCATCTCGTTGTGGCCCATGGCGTAGAAGTCGCCGGTGTCGAGCAGGGTGACCCCCGCTTCCAGGGCCGCGTGGATGGTGGCGACGGACTCGGCCCGGTCGGCGTCGCCGTAGAGGGCGGACATGCCCATGCAGCCGAGGCCGAGGGCGGAGACCTGGGGGCCGGTGGTCCCGAGCTGAAGGGTGCGCATGAAGTCTCCCTGATTGTCGTCGAGCATGCGCCCAGCATGGCATGACAGATGACAGTTTTCAATATCTGTCAGCTGTCATCTATCACTCGCCCCACACCTCGATTTGGTCCAGACCTATTGACGAAAGGTCTGGACCATCGCAGTGTCATGCCTACGACACCTCACCGCACCCCCACCGGGAGGCCCGCATGATCCGCCACAGGCTCCGCCTGCTCGCCGCCGCCCTGACGGCGGCGTTCCTCGTCCCGCTCTCGGTCGCGACCGCCCCCACCGCGTCCGCGGCCGACACCTGCGCCGTGAGGTCCCGCCCCTCCGGCAAGGTCCTGCAGGGCTACTGGGAGAACTGGGACGGTTCCTCGAACGGGGTCCACCCGCCCTTCGGCTGGACCCCGATCACCGACTCCCGTATCGCCGCCCACGGCTACAACGTGATCAACGCGGCGTTCCCGGTCATCCGCTCCGACGGCACCGCACTGTGGGAGGACGGCATGGACCCGGGAGTGAAGGTGGCGACCCCGGCGGAGATGTGCGCGGCCAAGGCGGCCGGGCAGACGATCCTGCTGTCCATCGGCGGGGCGACGGCGGGTATCGACCTCAGCTCGACGGCCGTGGCGGACCGGTTCGTCTCGACGATCGTCCCGATCATGAAGACGTACAACTTCGACGGCATCGACATCGACATCGAGACGGGCCTGGTCGGCAGCGGGAACATCGGCCAACTGTCCACGTCCCAGGCCAACCTGATCCGCATCATCGACGGAATCCTGGCCCGCATGCCGTCGAACTTCGGCCTGACGATGGCCCCGGAGACGGCGTACGTCACCGGCGGCAGCATCACCTACGGCTCGATCTGGGGCGCGTACCTGCCGGTGATCAAGAAGTACGCGGACAACGGCCGGCTGTGGTGGCTCAACATGCAGTACTACAACGGCAGCATGTACGGCTGCTCCGGCGACTCCTACGCGGCCGGCACGGTGGCGGGCTTCGTGGCGCAGACGGACTGCCTGAACAAGGGCCTGAGCATCCAGGGCACGACGGTCAGGGTGCCGTACGACAAGCAGGTCCCGGGCCTGCCCGCCCAGTCCGGAGCGGGCGGCGGCTATATGTCACCGTCCCTGGTCTCCCAGGCCTGGAAGCACTACGGCACGAGCCTGAAGGGCCTGATGACCTGGTCGATCAACTGGGACGGCTCGAAGAACTGGACGTTCGGCGACAACGTCAAGGCGCTCCAGGGCCGCTGAGTCCGCGCGCCGGGAAAAAAGACGCCGGGCGGACTGGAGTGATCCAGCCCGCCCGGCGTCCGGTACTTCGTGCAGCGACTAGCAGCCGATCAGACGGCCCGCGAGGTAGCCCTCGATCTGGTCCAGCGAGACGCGCTCCTGCTTCATCGAGTCGCGCTCACGCACCGTCACCGCGTTGTCCTCGAGCGTGTCGAAGTCGACCGTGACGCAGTACGGCGTGCCGATCTCGTCCTGGCGGCGGTAGCGGCGGCCGATGGCGCCCGCGTCGTCGAACTCGATGTTCCAGTTCGCGCGCAGCGCCTGGGCGAGGCCCTTGGCCTTCGGGGACAGCTCGGGGTTGCGGGACAGCGGCAGGACCGCGACCTTCACCGGCGCCAGGCGGTGGTCCAGGCGCAGCACCGTGCGCTTCTCCATCTTGCCCTTGGCGTTCGGGGCCTCGTCCTCGACGTAGGCGTCCAGCAGGAACGCCAGCATGGCGCGGCCGACACCCGCCGCGGGCTCGATGACGTACGGGGTCCAGCGCTCGCCGGCCTCCTGGTCGAAGTACGACAGGTCCTGGCCCGAGGCCTTGGCGTGGGCGCCGAGGTCGTAGTCCGTGCGGTTGGCGACACCCTCCAGCTCGCCCCACTCGTTGCCACCGAACTGGAAGCGGTACTCGATGTCGGCGGTGCGCTTGGAGTAGTGGGAGAGCTTCTCCTGCGGGTGCTCGTACCAGCGCATGTTCTCCTCACGGAGGCCCAGGCCGGTGTACCAGTTCCAGCGCTGCTCCATCCAGTACTCCTGCCACTTCTCGTCCTCGCCCGGCTTGACGAAGAACTCCATCTCCATCTGCTCGAACTCGCGGGTACGGAAGATGAAGTTGCCGGGCGTGATCTCGTTGCGGAAGGACTTGCCCATCTGCGCGATGCCGAACGGCGGCTTGCGGCGCGAGGTCTGCTGGACCTGGGCGAAGTTGGTGAAGATGCCCTGGGCGGTCTCCGGGCGCAGGTAGGCGATCGAGCCGCTGTCCTGCGTCGGGCCGAGGTGCGTGGAGAGCAGACCCGAGAACTGCTTGGGCTCGGTGAACATGCCCTTGTTGCCGCAGTTGGGGCAGTTGATGTCCGAGAGACCGTTCTCAGGCAGACGGCCGTGCTTGGCCTCGTATGCCTCCTCCAGGTGGTCGGCGCGGAAGCGCTTGTGGCAGGAGGTGCACTCGGTGAGCGGGTCGGTGAAGGTGGCGACGTGACCGGAGGCCACCCAGACCTCGGTCGCCAGGATCACCGACGAGTCGATACCGACGACGTCCTCGCGGGACGTGACCATGTAGCGCCACCACTGGCGCTTGATGTTCTCCTTGAGCTCGACACCCAGCGGTCCGTAGTCCCAGGCGGCGCGCTGTCCGCCGTAGATCTCGCTGCACGGGAATACGAAGCCACGGCGCTTGCTCAGGCTGACGATGGTGTCGATCTTGTCGGCGGCCACGGTGCTCTCTTCATTACGACGACGGGCGACGAAGCGACTGCTTCAGAGCATTGCTTCAGAGCGAATGCTTCAGGTTACCGGCGGGGGCTCCCCTCCAATCAAATCGGTATGGCACCTGGAGCGGGTCCCCGGGTGCACCGAGCCGTTACCCGAGGATTGTTGACAACGGTTTCCATATTTGTTGAAAATGACTGTCATGAACATAGGTCGACGTCTGATACCCGGGACCGCGGTCGCCGCTGTCACCGCACTGGGCCTCGGAGCCCTCTCCGCCTGCTCCCTCACCAGTGCCGAGGGCAACACCGGGAAATTCGACGTCGTCGCGTCGTTCTATCCGATGGCGTTCCTCGCCGAGCAGATCGGTGGGAAGCACGTCCACGTCACCAGTCTCACCCAGCCCGGCCAGGAGCCGCACGACCTGGAGATCAGCGCCCGGCAGACCGCGCAGCTCCAGGAGTCCGACGCGGTGCTCTACCTCAAGAACCTCCAGCCCTCCGTCGACGACGCGGTCGCCCAGTCCGAGATCAAGACGAAGATCGACGCCGCCTCCCTGACCACGCTGGAGGAGCACGGCAACGAGGTCGGCGGCCACGCGGCCGCGCACGACACGAACCAGGGCGAGGAGTCCGGCGCCAAGGACCCCCACATCTGGCTCGACCCGGTGCGCTACGCCCAGGTCGCCCAGGGCGTCGGCAAGGCCTTCGAGAAGGCCGATCCCAAGCACGCGGCCGACTACGCGAAGAACACGGCGGCCCTGGTCAAGAGGCTCGACGAGCTGAACCAGCAGTACGTGACCGGGCTGCGGAACACCAAGAGCAAGGTCTTCATCACCACCCACGCCGCCTTCGGCTACCTCGCCGAGCGCTACGGCCTCACCGAGGAGGCCATCAACGGCCTGGACCCGGAGTCCGAGCCCAGCGCGGCGCGGGTGCGGCAGCTCGAGAGCATCGCGAAGGCCGACGGCGTCTCCACGGTCTTCTACGAGACGCTCGTCAGCGACAAGACCGCGAAGACCGTCGCCCAGGACGCGAACCTGAAGACGGACGTCCTCGACCCGCTCGAGGGCATCACCGCCAAGTCGCGCGGCAGCGACTACTTCCAGGTCATGCAGTCCAACCTCAAAGCCCTGCAGACAGCCCTGGAGGCCAAGTGACACCGGAGGGTGCGGCAATGAGCGAGCCCGTCATACGCCTGCGCGGCGTACGCGCCGACCTGGGTTCACGCCCCGTCCTGCGCGGCATCGACCTGACCGTGCACCGCGGTGAGGTCGTCGCGCTGCTCGGCGCGAACGGATCGGGCAAGTCGACGGCGGTCCGCAGCATCATCGGCCAGGTGCCGGCGAGCGCCGGCGAGATCGAGCTGTTCGGCACTCCGCGCCGCGGCTTCCGCGACTGGCGGCGCATCGGCTACGTGCCGCAGCGCACCACGGCCGCGGGCGGCGTGCCCGCCACGGTGACCGAGGTGGTCTCCTCCGGCCGGCTCTCCCGGGCCCGCTTCGGTGTCCTGCGCAAGGCCGACCACGAGGCCGTACGACACGCCCTGGAACTGGTCGGCATGGCGGACCGGGCCAAGGACTCCGTCAACGCGCTCTCCGGCGGCCAGCACCAGCGGGTGCTGATCGCCCGCGCCCTCGCCTCCGAGCCCGAACTGCTGATCATGGACGAGCCGATGGCGGGCGTCGACCTGGCCAGCCAGGAGGTGCTCGCGCGGACCCTGGAGGGACAGGTGGCCGCAGGCGCGACCGTGCTGCTGGTGCTGCACGAACTCGGACCCCTGGAGCCACTGATCGACCGGGCGGTGGTGCTGCGCGACGGCTGCGTCCTGCACGACGGGCCGCCCCCGAGGGCCGTGGGCCAGCACGCCCTGCCCGGCCACGACCATGTGCACCCGCACGACGCGGCGGGCGCCGAACCGATCCGTACGGGACTGCTGAGCTGATGGACTTCCTGAACTACGCCTTCATGCAGCGGGCCCTGCTCGCGGCCGTCCTGGTCGGCATCACCGCGCCGGCCGTCGGGATCTACCTCGTGCAGCGCCGCCAGGCCCTGATGGGCGACGGCATCGGCCATGTGGCGATGACGGGCGTCGGGCTCGGCTTCCTCCTCTCCACCTCCCCGGTGTGGATGGCGACGGCCGTCTCCGTCCTCGGCTCGATCCTGATGGAGCTGATCCGCTGGTACGGCAGGACGCGCGGCGACATCGCCCTCGCGATGCTGTTCTACGGCGGCATGGCCGGCGGCGTGATGTTCATCAACCTCGCGCCGGGCGGCTCCAACGCCAACCTGACGTCGTACCTGTTCGGATCGCTGTCCACGGTCTCGCCGTCGGACGTCATCGCGATCTGTCTGCTCGCCGCCTTCGTCGTCCTGGTCACCCTCGGTCTGCGCCGCCAGCTCTTCGCGGTCAGCCAGGACGAGGAGTTCGCCCGGGTGACGGGCCTGCCGGTGCGGGCGCTGAACCTGCTGACCGCCGTCACGGCGGCCGTGACCGTGACGGTCGCGATGCGCGTGGTCGGTCTGCTGCTGGTGTCCGCCCTGATGGTGGTCCCGGTGGCGGCGGCACAGCAGCTCGGCCGCAGCTTCGCGGCGACCTTCGCCATCGCGATCGCCATCGGCGTGACCGTGACCCTCGGCGGCACGATCACCTCGTACTACCAGGACGTGCCGCCGGGCGCGACCATCGTGCTGCTGACGATCGCCGCGTTCATCGCGCTCACCGCTCTGGCGACTCCGCTCGCGCGGCGACGCGCGCGGGCACTCGCCGCCGCGCGGGCCGCCTCGGACCCACTGGAGTGTGCGATTCCGGCCAACCAGGAGGCGACCGACGAGGTCGGAGTCTGACCGCTCACGGCCCGGACTGGCACAATGGGCCCGGCAGGGCGCAGACGTGAGCCGTGAGAGAGCCGAAGGGGCGCGCCGGTACCGGCTCGAAGCGCCCCGCAGGCGAGCAAGCCATCAAGGAGGAGGCAACGGTGACGACCGCCGGCCAGCCTGTACGGGGACGATCCACCCGCCAGCGTGCCGCCGTGGCTGCGGCACTCGACGAGGTCGAGGAGTTCCGCAGCGCGCAGGAACTCCACGACATGCTCAAGCACAAGGGCGACTCGGTGGGCCTGACGACGGTCTACCGCACACTGCAGTCCCTTGCCGACGCGGGCGAGGTCGACGTCCTGCGCACGTCCGACGGCGAGTCCGTCTACCGCCGTTGCTCGACGGGCGAACACCACCACCACCTGGTCTGCCGCATCTGCGGCAAGGCAGTCGAGGTCGAGGGCCCGGCGGTGGAGAAGTGGGCCGAGGCCATCGCCGCGGAGCACGGCTATGTCAACGTCGCCCACACGGTGGAGATCTTCGGCACCTGCGCGGACTGCAGCACGGACTGAGCCGGGACGCCGGGGCCCGCTGCGGGACCCCGGCACCCGCCGGTTCTCAGACCCCGGACCGGCTGGTGAGCTGAACCGGGGCCGACGTGCCGCTGGTCGGCATCGGCCTGCGGACCGTGCTGAACAGCCGGGACAGCACGGCCGAGCGGCCCTGGTCACCCGTGTTCGGCGCGATGGCGGCGACCCCGACGTGGAGCCACTGCTCCCACTCCGGCCGGTCGGCCGGGTCCAGGCGCCCATGGGCTTCGGCCATGTCCAGGATCCTGGTGCCTATCTCGGTCGCCATCGAGCCCCCGTGGAAGCGGAAGCGGCTGCCGATGACGCCGAGATGGCACACGTTCACCTGCCCGCCGGCCAGGGCGAGGGAGATGTTGAGGAAGGTCTCGACACCGAAGTCCCGCGGCAGCGGGGCGGTGCGCAGAAGACGGGTGCGGACGGCGCGGTACCCCGTGAGGGCGTTGGCCCCGTGGAAGCCGACCTCCGGGAAGAACCGGGCGGTGAGCGGCTCGTAGATGGTGAACGTGGACGCCAGGATGGTGCCCGGGTAGTCGTACTCGTAGTCACCGACCACGTGGTCCGCCGTGCCACCGGCCGCGGTCTCGCGGAGCACCGCGGCGACGTTCCGGTCTGACGCGGTGAGGTCGGCGTCGAGGAAGCACGTCCACTCGCTGTCCACCGCCGACACGGCCAGCTGCATGGCCGCGCCCTTGCCGAGCGGACCGCTCAGCACCTCCGCACCGGCCTCACGTGCCCGCCGGGCCGTGTCGTCGGTCGACCCGCTGTCCACCACCAGCACACGGTCGCCGGGCTGTGCGACCTCGAGGGCCTGGCCGACGATCGTGGCGACCGTGGCCTCCTCGTTGTGCGCAGGAATCACGAAAGCGAACACACGGAACTCCCGTAGGATCGAGCGGTCGCTCACGATCTTAATCGCACACGCGCACGGCCCGTTCCCGCGGTTCCCGCCCCGAGACCAGGCTACGAGGAGGCCGGCCGGCCCTGCATGTCCCGTTCCATGGCGAGCAGTTCCTCGTTCGGGACCGCCCCGCCGAAGCGGCGGTCGCGGGAGGCGAACTCCATGCACGCCCGCCACAGGTCACGGCGGTCGAAGTCCGGCCACAGCACGTCCTGGAAGACCATCTCGGCGTACGCGCTCTGCCAGAGCAGGTAGTTGGAGGTGCGCTGCTCGCCGCTCGGCCGCAGGAACAGGTCCACGTCCGGCATGTCCGGGTAGTAGAGGTACTTCGTGAGGGTCTTCTCCGTGATCTTCGCGGGGTCGAGCCGGCCCGCCTTCACTTCCTCGGCCATGGCCTGCGCCGCGTCCGCGATCTCGGCACGGCCGCCGTAGTTCATGCAGAAGTACAGCGTGAGCCGGTCGTTGTCCTTGGTCTGCTCCTGCGCGACCTGGAGCTCCTTGGCCACCGACTTCCACAGCTTGGGCATCCGGCCCACCCAGCGCACCCGGATGCCGAGTGCGTCGAGCTGGTCGCGGGTCTTGCGGATGAAGTCACGGTTGAAGTTCATGAGGAAGCGCACCTCGTCCGGCGAGCGCTTCCAGTTCTCGGTCGAGAACGCGTACAGCGAGATGCTCCCGACGCCCATCTCGATCGCGCCCTGCAGCACGTCCAGCACCCGCTCGGCGCCGACCTTGTGCCCCTCGGTGCGCGGCAGCCCGCGCTCCTTGGCCCACCGGCCGTTCCCGTCCATCACGATCGCCACATGGGTGGGGACCAGCTCGCCGGGAAGCTTCGGCGGACGAGCCCCGGACGGGTGCGGCTCCGGCGTCTGGTACTCGCGGCGCTGACGCCCCAGGAACCCGCGTACGGCCATGTGCTTCTCGCTCCTCGATCTGCTGTCGCTGTGACTGTCTACTGTTCCACGTATCGAAGGGAGCGCAGTCCGCGCTCCAGGTGCCAGTGCAGATACGCCGACACCAGTCCGCTGCCCTCCCGGACGTACCGCGGCTCGCACGCGTCCGCGGTCTCCCAGTCCCCCGTCAGCAGCGCGCCGAGCAGTTCCAGGGCACCGGGTGAGGGTACGACGCTGCCGGGCACCCGGCAGTCGACGCACACGACACCGCCCGAGGCCACCGAGAAGAAACGGTTCGGACCGGGCATACCGCACTTCGCGCAGTCACTGAAGCTGGGTGCGTAGCCGTTGACGGCCAGGGAGCGCAGCAGGAAGGCGTCCAGGACCAGATGCGGGGCGTGCTCACCCCGGGCGAGGGTGCGCAGGCCCCCGACGAGCAGCAGATACTGCTGGACCGCCGGCTCCCCCTCGTGATCGGTGAACCGCTCGGCGGTCTCCAGCATCGCGGTCCCGGCGGTGTAGCGCGCGTAGTCCGCGACGATGCCGCTCCCGTACGGAGCGATGGTCTCGCTCTGGGTGCACAGCGGCAGTCCGCGCCCCACCAGTTCACTGCCGCGTGCGAAGAACTGCACGTCCACATGCGAGAAGGGCTCCAGCCGGGCCCCGAACTTCGACTTGGTACGGCGCACGCCGCGAGCCACGGCCCGTACCCGTCCGTGACCGCGCGTGAGCAGCGTGATGATCCGGTCCGCCTCACCCAGCTTCTGGGTGCGCAGCACGATGCCGTCGTCGCGGAACAGACTCATGGACTCATTCTCGCGTACGGCGTCAGCGCGCGTGGTCGGGGTTGAAGATGGCGTCCCACGGCGCCAGGTTCCAGGGACTGGTCCGGTTCGCCGGGTCGAGCAGGGAGCGCACATGGGCGTCGGCGACGGACTGCGGGGCGGGGAGGTCCGCGGGGATCCCCCGCAAGCCGTCCCGCCACACCTTCCGCCCGAGCAGATAGTGATCGGCGTACTCCTGCCAGGACGCGTACGTCTTCGCGACCGTCGGCACGATGTTCTTCAGGGCGGTCCAGGCGTCGGCCTCGGTGATCATCCCGGAGCCGAAGCCGCGGCGGGCGAGGTCGACGTACAGGGCGGCGTCCCAGGCCAGTGGCGAGACCCCGAGGGCCTGGTGGACCCGCGCCCGGTAGCCGGTGCGCGCCAGCCCGTCGAGCCGGCCGACCAGCTTGTCACGCGAGGTTATCTCCCACCGCTCGGCCAGCCACCGCCGAGCGCTGTCGTCGTCGATCCGCGTGAACGGGTACAGGGTGGTCCACGAGGTGCTCCGGTCCATGCCGACAGGCGCGCTCAGCCCCACCATCCACAGCTGGTGCATCGTGAGGGGCACGGGATACCGGCGCTCGGCCCTCGGCTTTCTCCATCTCGTCAAACTCCGCAAGCCCATGCGGCCGCACCCTACGTCATGCCGCGGGCGCGCCCGAAGGTCCGGGGATCCGCTGCTTCAGGGGACCTCGCCGCGACTGCGCGCGTTGGCGTACGCGGTCGCGGCGCGCAGACGCTCCGCCGGGGTCGCGGGCCGCACGGCCTCCGGCTCCACGTCCCACTCCTTGCCCCCGCCGTACGGTCTCAACTGGACATACGGCCCCTCGTGCCCCATCACCACGCCCACCCTCCCGCTGCGGACGTCCACGGCGTACGAACCGATCGGCGGCTTCACCCCCCCTCCGGAGCCCGCTGGGTCCGTGGGACCGCCGGTACTTGCTTCACCGTGCCCTCCGCCTCTTCGACGCGCACGCCGAGTGTCGTCCCCCGAGTGATACGTGCAGTGCAGCCACCGTGCTCCCCGCTCCCTCCGAGTTTTACCCTTCGCATCCCCATGGTGACGCTCTGCATCTACACTCGACAGGTGTCTGCGCCCTACAAGTGCGGGCAAACGGGGGTTTGTTGAAACGGGGGCCGCCAGTGCCGCCCGCGGGCTGCGCGCCCTGGCCGGTGCGCCGAACCTGGTGGAGGCGGCAGAGGCAGGCTCGCTGCTCGGCGGCGGCGGAATCGTCCACAGCCACAGTGCCGCGGTGTTCCCGGCGGCTGCGGTCGCGACCCCTCTCCTCCTGGACATCGCCCAGCAGGGTCACCCGGCGGCACGCGACACCGCGTTGGGGCTGGTCGATGAGGCCCTGTCGTCCTATCCCCATGCCGAGTACACGCGAGTGACGACGCCCTACGGCACAGCGGTCCCGATCTGCTGCGCCATCGCCGACCATCTGCGAGCCCACACAGTTCTCCTCGCCGGACTGGGCAAGCGGGGCAGGGCGCTGCTTGCCGATGCGGCCGAGCACTGGCGCTTCGAGATCCGAGAGTGCGTCGCCGACGGCGATGACACGGCAGCCTTCGGGGCCTTGGCCGGCAGTTTCCCGGGCGGTGTGCACACGACGGAACTGCACCTCGCCGGCGATATCGCCGTGCTGGACGAGGTTGCCCTCGAATACCCGCCCGTGGAGGGCTCTCTTGAAGCGTGCCTGCGCGTGATGGGGCGACGTCCGGCGAACTGCCGTCCGGCGCCGCCCTGTTCCCAGCGGAATGCGGTGAACGCGTGCACTGACCAGCTTCATGACCGAGCCGAGGCTGAGCTCCTGCGAACCCCCGACTCCTCGAACCCGTGAACCCCCCAACCACCGCAAGCCGCTGAGGCCGCCCGGCGTGCATACGAGACGCGAATGCGCCCCCTCCACCACCGGGCCCTCCCCAGCCAACCGTCACCCCCACCCCGCCGGCCCCCCGCTACACCCCCGGCCGCCCGCTCGCTTCTCACCCGTGCTGGAGCGGACCGAGTCAAGGGTCGGCCGCAGGCCGA